>JAKOXM010000266.1 GCA_029781095.1 Bacteroidota bacterium | reverse complement strand
CTTTTTATTCTACTTCAGCGGACACGGCTCGCAGGAAACCGCCGCGCCCGAGTTCAGGCACCTGAAAGCGGACGGGCTCGACGAAGCGCTGGACTGTCTCGACAAGGCGGAAGGGGAAAGACGGCACCTGCTGGACAAGGAACTCGCCTGGCTGCTGTCGCGCTTGTCGGGCCGCAACCCGGATCTGCACTTGCTGGTCATTACGGATTGTTGCCATTCCGGCAACAATACCCGTGGCGACGACGACCTGATTCGGATCCGGCGGGGCAAGCCGCGTGCCGCATTTACGCCCTATCAGCAATTGCTGGGCGTGAAAGACGTGCCCGAAGCTGATCGTATTTTCACCATACACAACGAAAAAGCCTTTTACCGCGATAACGCCGAAGCCCGGCACATACACCTTGCAGCGGCCCGCGACAACGAAACCGCCAAGGAAACCATGATAGAAGGCCGGCGCCGCGGCGTATTTACCTGGAGCCTGCTGCGGGTACTGGAAAACGGCGGCACCGGCTTGTCATACCTCGAACTGCTGCGCCGAACGGAATCGTACGTGCGCAACCGCGTCGCGGAACAGATACCACAACTGGAAGCCATCGGCGGGGCCGGCAAGACCGACGGTTTCCTCGGCGGCGCGTTTCCGCCGGCACGGCCGGAATACCCCGTTCAATATGCGGCGCAACAATGGCGATTGCTGGCGGGTCGACTGAACGGCATTGTTCCGGGCACCTGGGAGATACCGGCATGGGTAACCCTGAACGATCGGCGCATGGTGCGCATCAACTCTGTGGAGGCAAACTATTCGATACTGGATGATGCGGGATTTACCCATGAAGACCGCGACAACGCCGGTTTGCTGGCCACTGTCACCCAAATGCCCGCAGCGGCTATCCGGGTGTACGTGGATGCGGATGAAGCACCCCGGCAGGAACTGAAAGCGACTATCAAAAAGATCAACCCGGCATACGTCGATTTCGGCGGCGCCTCCGAAGCGGATGCGGAATTCACAGCGCGTCAGGACGCCCGGAAAAACTGGATGCTGCTGCGCAAGGACAGCGCTTTCCCGGTCTTTTTGCGACAGCCTGAATCATATGAATTTGTACAGTTTTGCGATGCCGTCGGCAAATACCGCTTTGTGCTCGAACTCGAAAACGCCGATACCCGCATCGACCTCAACGACCTCGAGATCGAACTGGAAGTGATCGAAGGACAGGCATTGTCGCTGGAAAACCTCAATACCCTGAAAGGGAAACCGGGCGATCGAAACGACCTGACTTTATATTACCGCTGGTCCGGTGGAAAACGCCTGCAGCCCGCCCTTCGATGCAAACTGCGTTTCAGACAAAAAAGCCTCTGGGTCGGCGGACTTTTTCTGGACAATGAATTCGGCATCACGCACAACCTGGCGAGCCGCGAACTGATGCCCGGACAGGAACACGCCTTCGCGTTCAGCCTCCGCGGCACGGAATACAATGCCGTTCCGCTGTCTATCAAAAAGGAATTGCTGGACCGCGGAGTCAGCGAAATCACGGATTACCTGAAAATATTTGTCTCCAATACCGATTTCAAACTGGACGATTTCGCGCAAACCCCGTTGCCTTTGGATCAGGGGGGAACAACAAGGAGCATCGAACTGGAGGACGAAGCGCCCGTCGGTACCAAAACCGACTGGGCGGTCATCACGATCCCTGTCAGAGTCATTTGTCCTCCGCAGGTAGCAAGCGCGCAGGAGCTTGCAGTACAGGATTTTACCATCGTGTCGCCGCCGGGTTTTACGGCCCAATACGCACTCAGCAGCCTCGCGGATGTGCACCGGAAACTGAATACCGCTCCCCTCGAACGAAGCGAAGCCGCCTGTCTGCAAAAATATTTGCTGCCGCCACCCTCTTTGTGGGGAGATGGCCCCGTTGAAAGCCAGGTATTCAGCAGGGCCATCGAACTGCGTTCGGGCTCCGACACGGCGCCTTCCGTACTCGAACTGGCGAATGTCAGCGGCGAACTGAAGGCGCCGCTCGTGCTGAATCTGCGCGAAAAACCGGCTGATGACGAAGCCGTTATTTCCATCGGATATGATCCGGAGACGGGCTTGTACTTTCCGGCGGGGTTTACCAATTCCGAAGGCAATATTGAAATTTTTGCCCTGCCTCCCGAAACACCCGGTCAGATTTACGGCGACGCCAATTTGAGCGAACGAAATGTAAAACGCTCGGTCAAACTGTTTTTCCGAAAACTCATTCGTCGTGAAGCGGTGAATACCCTGACGCTCGTCCGGAATGACCTGAGCATCTGCGAAGACGCCGGTGTCATCCGGGCAGCGGTCGCCGGGGCCCGAAACATTCTGCTGCTGACACACGGCATTTTCGGAAATACGGAGGATAAGAAAGCCGCCGTCATGCAGGCTACCGACATACACCGCCATTACGACGCCGTGCTTGCTTTCGAGTATGAAAACCTGAACACGGATCTGCGCGAAACCGCCCGAGACCTGTTCAGCCGCCTGAAAAATGCGGGTGTCTGCGAAGGCGACAAGCCGCGTCTGACCATCGTGGCGCCTTCGATGG
>JAKOXM010000260.1 GCA_029781095.1 Bacteroidota bacterium | reverse complement strand
ATATTTTTTAACCGGTCCCGTCCGAATATATGTTTTTGCGTCAGTGTCCGGTTGCGGTCACTGACAGCCATCCAGACGGTGCCTACGGGCTTGTCGGGGGTTCCGCCGTCGGGGCCGGCGATACCGGAAATAGCAATGCTCACGTCGGCGCCGAGCGTTTCGAGCGCCCCTTGCGCCATTTCACGTACCGTTTCTTCGCTTACGGCGCCAAAACGGGTCAGCGTTTCGGGTTTTACACCCAGCAATCTGGTTTTCATTTCATAGGAATATGTCACGACGGTTCCCGGGAAATAGGCCGAAGCGCCGGGTACTGTCGTGACAAGGTGAGCGATATAGCCACCCGTACAACTTTCCGCCGTACCGAATTGCTTGCCCTGGGCGAGCAGTATTTTTCCAATTGCCTGTTGCAAGGTTTCGTCTTCAAATCCAAAGATCAGGTCGGGAATGAGCGCCGCGAGTTCGGCCTTTTTTGCATCTAGTTCGGCATTCAGCATCGTTTCAGCGTTCCCGGTCACCTCGCCCTGCCAGATGCCGGTCAGTCGCAAACGCACCTGCCCGAGTGCGGGCAGGTAGGCAAGTTTGATATGTGCGGGCAAATCATTCTCGAATGCCTCTATCCGTTTGGCGATGTTGCTTTCTCCTTCTCCGGCTGTGAGAAGTGTTCGGTGCGCGATCGGCTGACCGGGAAACAAGACTTGCAGGCGGGGGAGTACCTCATATGTCATGAGATATTCCATTTCAAAAGGAACGCCCGGCAGGGAGATATACACCTTTCCATTTTGCTCGAACCACATGCCCGGCGCCGATCCAACCTTGTTGGGAAGGAGCGTTGCCAGATCGGGCAGCGTCGCCTGATCTATCATGGCGGGCGGCGCCGGCCGCCCGATTTTCGCAAAATACGCCGCGATGCGGTCGTGGGTCTCCTGATGAAATGACATGCCGGAGTCGAATATTTCGGCGAGCGTTTTCTTCGTGATGTCGTCCTTGGTGGGCCCCAGACCGCCTGTCATGATTACAATATCGGCTGTCGATGCTGCCTGTTCGACGCCTCTTATTATTTCTTCCCGGGTATCGCCCACGCTGCTTTTTCCACTGACGCGAAATCCGCGCAGGTTGAGTTCGCGACTCATCCATGCCGAATTGGTATCCACAATTTGTCCGATCAAAATTTCGTCGCCGATGGTAAGGAGGTGTACGCTCATATGCGTTGAAGTTTGTGTTTCTAAACTTTTTGTTTTGAAAAAATCAAATTGAGTATGTATAAAACCGAAAGCCGCTTATTTTTGTCGCTGTTTTCAACAAAAATGACCTACGACGAATTCGGTTTTGAAGAAACAAGTCTTCCGGCAGATATGCCGGCCGAGCCGCATGTACCTATACGCGAACAATTTCCGTCAGCCGGCACTTCGCACCTTGGCGGCACAAGCGACGGCTGGGAGTATCGCAGCGTATTTGCGGGGTCAAAGTTGGCTTACACCTACGAAATGGTGAAACAGTTTTTGCGGGAGGAAGGTTACGGCGATATTCCGCTGCCCGAAACGGTAGAAGAGCTGAAATTGTTCAAACGGCCCCGTGCGCGGCAGTTACAATTATTTGGCGAGCGCGGCTATGTGCATAATCCTGTCAAAATACTCTTTCCTGTGGGACAGCGCAATACGCTGATCCTTTGCTTATACAACGAGCAGGCGCCGCAGCACCTGCTGCGTTTTCACGGGTTGCTGATTTAAGATGTTGTCCGGGTCGTTCCGAACGAAGCAAAAAAGGTAACGCCGGGCAGCGACTTTTCGCGCCCGGCGTCAAACCAAACCCTTACTGTGTTTCTTTCCGCCGGCAAACGCGGATTTCAAGGATATCTCCTCCCGTCTCTCCCGGCCTGAGCCGGGAGAGCAAAAGGAGTTGTGCTTATTTGCCTGGTTTCCGGGGCCATTTCACGGGCATTGTTTGGGATAAGACGCCGTGTGTCTGCAAAAGGTTGGGTCTTTGGGGCTATTTTTAACCAAAATATTGTCTCAGGGCGTTCATGAAAATGTCTTTTTGGCCCGCAGATACCACCAGATTCACGCCATTTTGCATAACCACATGCCCTCCTTTGCCGCGTACATATTTCTTTATGTGCTTCAGATGGATCGTATGCGAGCGGTGTATGCGGATGAAAGCAGATTCGGGCATCATCAGTTCCACCTCGCGCAGGGTACGGCACACCAGGATATGTCTTTTATCGGTGAAGTGCAGCAAGGTATAGTTGCCGCTTGCTTCGAGGTAAGCAATATCTTTTATCTTCTCGAAGCAATAACCTTCCATCGTGGGTAGCACCACTTTTTTGGAGGGTTTTCGCATAACGCCGTATTCGGGTTTGAACGCTACGGCGCGCGCGCTGCGGTTCGGTTCGGCCGGGTCGGTATTACTGTGGAGTGGTACGGCGTTCAGCATGGCACAAATATTTGACGGTGTATCAGAACTGTATGGTTGAAGTGATTTCTAAAAACTTTCTGAAACAAAAGTACCGCCCCTTACCACCGCCGCCAATCCAACTTTTTGCCATAAGTCAGGTTTCCGGGGCCCAGGGGGTATTTGGCAATGTGACGAAAAAGCGACACTTTTGAGTACTCAAACGCATTATGGCCAAAACGCCTTCTGACAAATTGTACCGGTTGATACGCTCGCTTTCGCCTGCCGAGAAGCGTTATTTCCGTTTGTTTACCGGCCGCAGCGGGGAGGGAACCAGCAAGTACCAGCGGCTCTTTGAGGCCATTGCCTCGATGGATGTATTCGATGAAGAAGCCCTGAAAGGCAAAGTGTATAAAAATCACCCGCCCGAGGGGAAAAAATATTCGGAATTAAAGGCCTATCTCTACGAACTCATACTGAAGGCCCTGCAGTCGTTCGATGAGCAGCAATCGGTCGAATACCGCCTGAATCATTTGCTTCAGAGCGTTGCGGTTTTGTACAAGCGCGGCCATTACGACGATTGCAGCGACATCCTTTACAAGGCCGAGAAACTGGCGCGGCAATATGAAAGTTTTACACACCTGCTGGAGATCATCCGCTGGGAAAAGCAGCTGGCCTATACGCGGATGGATGTGGATTTTCTGAACCGCCGCCTGGAGCATCTCCAGTTTGAGGAAGACCGCACGCTGGAGCAAATGCGCAATGTTTCCGATTATCGGAAGGCTTTTTTCCAGGCCTATACGATTATCAAAAAGGAAAACAGGCTCCGCGGAGATGATTTGAAGACACAGTTGCAAAACATTGTAAATCAGGATTTTTTAAACAATCCCGACCTTGCCGGATCGCATAAGTCGAGGACTATGTACTACCGGACGCTTAATATTTGCCACTTTGCCGCCCTCGAATATCAGCAGTTTTATGAAACCGGGAAAAAGCTGATCGCACTGCTCGAATCGCAACCTCATTTTTTGCGGGAAAACCTCTCGGATTATATCGCGGCACTGAGTAACCTGATCCTTTCCTGCGGTCTTTTGCAGAAGTATGACGAAGTGCGCCTGTGTCTTGAAAAACTGCGCGACCTGAAGCCGATCACCGAGGATGACCGCCGAAAAATTCACCGGCAGTATTATTCCAACAAAATGGCTTTATGCACCTACACGGGCGAATTTGAAGAAGGGCGCCGGGAAATGGAGCGGTGCCTGCGCGAATCGACAGCATTTGATCACCACGATTACGAAACAGCCAGTTTTTACTTTCAGTATTGCACGATCTGCTTCGGATGCGGGGATTTTGACGGCGCGCTGGCTTACCTCAATGAATGGCTCAACCAGCCCCGCTCGGCAGAACGGGAGGATCTGCAAAGCCTTGCACGGATACTTTCTCTGATCCTGCACGTGGAAATGGGCAATACATTGTTACTGGAATCATTACTCCGCTCCGCCACGCGTTTTATGCAAAAGAAAAACCGCCTTTACGACCTCGAAAAGCGGTTTATGCATTTTGTTTCGGAGCTGATGCGGCAACCGGCGGTGCGCGATCAGCTCGGCGTTTATCAGAAAATGAAAATTGATTTGCAGGAGGTGGCAAAGATGCCGGGTGCAAAAGTACTGCTGCAAACATTTGACCTGGAAGCCTGGCTGGAAGCCAAAATCAGCGGCCAGACATTTGCAGCAGTCGTACGGAGCAAGTGGCTACGGGAAACCGAAAAAGGTTGACACTCAACCACCTGACGAGATGGAAGAAACTACATTGGTCACATCGTCCGAACGGATGTCGACGGCCGTCCAGCGTGTACGGTAGGTATACCGGCGCCCTTTGATTACGTAGCCACCCTTTAGCCGGTTCATTTGCGATTCGTCGAGCGTAGTGACGAAGCTTTGAACCTTGAGCTCGCTTAGTTTGAGTTTTTCTTTTGCCATAGCAATAACACAGGTTTGAAATGAATGAATCGGAGAAGTACCGAAAAGATAACAGCTCGGCACGAGGGTGGTTTTACCAATTTTTTGGAAAAGTCAGGATTCCGGAATCGGTTATATCACTTATTCCTTGTTTCGTTCAGCCTTTATTTGGTCAAAGATACCTAAAAACCAATTCCTGTTCAAACCCTGCGCGAATGAGAGACGCTGCCGTTTTTTCACGAGCCTGATCATCACCATTGTATTGGCGGTATTTTTTTTCCAGCAGTTGCTTCAACGTTTCCAGGTAAGCACCTTCATCGATGGCGTCGAGCGCTTTCTGAATAATCGCCGGCGAGATGTCGCGCATACGCAGCTCTTGCCTGATACGTATCCGCCCCCAATGGTTCATGCGGAACTTGCCGCCTGCGTACGCTATGGCAAACCGCTCCTCATCGAAAAAGCCGTCTTCGCGGAGTACCTCGAAAATTTGTTCCGCATCGGTACCGCGTACCCCGAGTTCGGTCAGTTTGGTGCGCACTTCCTTTGGGCAGCGCTCGCGGTAGGCGCAAAAATGCTCCAGCCGCGCAAGGGCCGCGTCGGGACTCAGGGGTTTTTCGGGGCGTCGGGAGGAAGAAAAAGCCATAATCCTGACAAGGGTTGAAAGGTTTTTGCTGGACTTCAGCCAATTTAACCCAAAAGTGAGAATTACCCGGGTATGTGCAAATCAAGATAGTTACAAGTTAAACTCATATGCCACACTGCTGGACATTTTCCACGCAAAGGCGCAAAAACCAAAAACGCAAAGACGCAAAATTTTAATCTTCAACACTTTGCGTCTTTGCGAAAACTTTGTGTCTTTGCGTGAAATAAAAATGTCCAGTAGTGTGCTCATATGCACATTGCCGGAAAAATTCTCCCGTCAAATATCGACAGTTAATCCGTTATTCTGCAAAAAGGTCTTTGAACATGCCCGGCTTTTGACGGCTGAGACCTTGCCGGATATGGACGCCGGCCGGTATTTAATCCCTCGCGTACAACCGGATGGGCTAACGGGTACAGTATTCATAATATCGCCCGGAGGCCCCCGTTGTTAATCGGTTCCTCTGATTGCACTTCGCCCTTTTTCCCGTACCTTTGCCAACTTTTTAACCAAAATCCGGTTTTACCTCGGCAAAACGCGGTTACGGAAACGGCTCCCCACCGTCCCGTGCACCGCCCACCGTAAAAAATGTTCCCGACATACGATGTCATAGTAGTAGGCGCCGGCCATGCCGGTTGCGAAGCAGCGGTTGGCGCAGCCAACCTCGGCTGCAAAGTGCTGTTGGCTACGATGAACATGCAGACGATCGCCCAGATGAGTTGCAATCCTGCAATGGGCGGCGTGGCGAAAGGCCAGATCGTGCGGGAAGTAGACGCCCTCTGCGGCTATTCGGGCATCGTCACCGACCATACCATGGTGCAATTCCGGATGCTGAACAAATCCAAAGGCCCTGCGATGTGGAGCCCGCGCGCGCAAAGCGACCGAATGCAGTTTGCCCGCAAATGGCGGCAGATGCTGGAAGGCCATCCCAATATAGACTTCTGGCAGGAAATGGTGAGCGGGCTGATCGTAAAGGACGGACGCGTGCGCGGCGTGCGCACGGGTATGGGGCTTGAAATTGAGGCCAGATCCGTGGTACTCACCAATGGTACATTTCTCAACGGCATCATCCACATTGGCGAAAAACAATTCGGCGGTGGCCGCGCGGGCGAAAGTGCCGCCCGGGGTATTACCGAACAACTCGTCGAACTCGGCTTCGAGGCGGGACGCATGAAAACCGGCACCCCGCCCCGCGTCGACGGCCGCACCATCGATTATTCGAAAACGGAGATCCAGCCGGGCGACGATCCGGTGGGCAAGTTTTCCTATACCGATACACCCGCTTTGACAGAGCAGATGCCCTGCCACATAACGTACACCAATCAAAAGGTACACGATATCCTTCGTACGGGCTTCGGCCAGTCGCCCATGTTCAACGGGCGTATACAGGGCGTGGGGCCGCGCTATTGCCCCAGTATCGAAGACAAAATCGACCGGTTTAGCGAGAAAACATCCCACCAGTTATTCATCGAGCCGGAAGGCCGCGATACCTGCGAGATATACATCAACGGCTTCTCGTCATCACTGCCGGAAGACGTGCAGTTTAAAGCCCTGCGCGAAATTCAGGGGCTCGAAAACGTGAAGATGTTCAGGCCGGGCTATGCCATCGAATACGATTATTTTCCGCCTACACAGCTGCAGCTGACGCTGGAGACCAACCTCGTGAAAAACCTCTTTTTCGCAGGACAGATCAACGGCACCACGGGCTACGAAGAAGCTGCCTGCCAGGGCCTGATGGCCGGCATCAACGCCGCTTTGGCGGTAAAGGAGGAAGAGCCGCTGATACTCAAACGCTCCGAAGGCTATATCGGTGTTCTGATCGACGACCTGGTGAATAAAGGCACACAGGAACCCTATCGGATGTTCACCAGCCGCGCCGAATACCGCATTCTGCTCCGGCAGGACAACGCCGACCTGCGCCTTACGCCTCTCGCGCACCGCCTGGGCATGCAAGGCGCCGACGAGCGTATGGAGCGCGTGCGTGCAAAACGTCAGGCTGCGGAAGAGATCGAAGTCTTTTTCCGCAACGCCTCCGTCGGGCCGGACGAGGTGAACGGCTACCTGGCTTCCGTGGAATCGGCGCCGGTGGTGCAAAAAGTAAAACTGTACAATATCCTGCTGCGCCCGCAGGTCAATATCGCTTCGCTGGCCGGGGCACTGCCGGAATTGCAGCGTTTTCTCTCCCCGTTCAACCCCGAATTTGTGGAACTGGCCGAGATCAATATCAAATACGACGGCTACATCCGCAAGGAAGAAGAAATGGTACAGAAGATGAACCGCCTTGAAGACGTACACCTCCACGAAAACTTCGATTACCGGGCTCTCACGGCTCTCAGTATCGAGGCCCGTGACAAACTTGCTCGTCACAAGCCGCGCACCATCGGTCAGGCCAGCCGCATTTCCGGGGTAAGTCCGGCAGACGTGAGCGTGTTGTTGATACACCTGGGCCGTTAGGGCCGATTGGCTTTCCGGCGCTGTTTCGGCCCTTTCCGTAGGCTGTCATTTTTGCATCATTTTGCGCCCGAATAATTTTTCCGGGCGGGATGGATGCAAAAGAACCCCGGTTTTTTTATACTTTTGCATCCGATTTTGCCTTCACAACGGTGAAGGCTGATTTTGGAGCACAAGTTGGATTCCCTCCCCGGCCAGTCAAAGGGATGTTTCGGGCCAACTTGCCTTGTACAGGAATTTACACACAAAAGTCTGGTTTTAGATACATGGAAAAGAAGCGTTTGCTCATCGTAACCCAAGAGATGGAACCTTATACTGAAGGCAACGACATCTCGACATTGGTGGGAAAGTTGCCGAAATTTTTTCAGGACAACGGCTATGAACTGCGGATTTTGATGCCGCGTTACGGCGTGGTAAATGAACGGCGCCATCGTTTACATGAAGTAGTCCGGCTTTCCGGAATGAACATTATTGTCGACGACGACGATTATCCGCTGATTATCAAAGTGGCATCGCTGCCCGGTTCGCGTCTCCAGGTATATTTCCTCGATAACGAAGACTATTTCAAACGCAAATTCGTCTTTGAAGACGGAGACGGCAAACCTTTTGAAGATAACCCGGACCGCGCCGCCTTTTTTTGCAAGGGGGCAATTGAAACGGTAAAAAAATTCGGCTGGGCGCCCGATGTTGTTTTTTGCCACGGCTGGATGACCAGTCTGATACCCCTTTACCTGCGCACTGCGTATAAAACGGAGCCGATATTCGCCAATTCCCACATTGTTTACAGCGTGTACGACACGCCGCGCGAACGCGAGGGCGGCGAACGTTTCCTGCAAAAAGCGGCTATCAACAACCTGTCAAAAAATGACCTTGTTGCATTTACAGACGGCGATATCGTTTCGATGCACAAAGGAGCCGCTGCGTTTGCCGACGCCGTTGTCATCGGCAGCGAATCGCAGGATACAAACGTTGAGTACTTGTCCCTCGCCCAGGATAAGCCCGTACTGCCCTGGAAAAATGATGAGGAATTGCTTCCTGCATACCTCGAATTTTTAAAGAGCCTGACCGAGGCTGAAGTAACACAATAAGGGCCGCCGGGACGATCATAATGCCTTTTTTAACATTATAGCGGACGCGTATAATACCGTCCGCTATAATGTTACAGCCTCTACAATTAACACACTTACGACTTACAACATTTCTATGAAGCAACAATTGGCGGCATCTGCCGTGCTTCTGCTCACTGCCCTGGCCTTGTGGACCGCCTGCACCAAACCGACCCCGTTCGGTTCTGAATTGCTAAACGACGAACTGGCCGATTACGACTACACCGATACCATAACCGTGTGGTGTACTATAGAGCGGGAGGACAGCGTGTCAACTTCAGATCAGGGCTCTACTGCGGGCTCCTTCCTGTGCGGCGAACTGGACGATCCTGTTTTTGGAAAATCCAGCTCCGAAATCTTTTCGCTGCTGCAACTCGACTACCCCGATCCTGGATTCGATACAACCAAGCAGGAATTTGACTCGATCGTATTATACCTGCGTTACGCCCCGTCGAACGTGTACGGCGATACCATGCAGGCACAAAACCTGCGTGTATATCGCCTCGATCAGACGCTTGATAACGACAGCGAGTATTTTTCAAACAGTTCCCTGCCCGCCACCACGGAGATCGGACGTCTGGACGGTTTCCTGCCGAAGCCCAATAAAGCGGACAGTCTGATCGTTACCAGTACCAAAGCCCCCTACATCCGGGTGCCGCTCAACGATGATTTCGGAAAAGAGCTGTTCCGTCTGGATTCCGTCAGCCTTTCGGACGACAGCACCTTTTACCGCATTGTCCGAGGGTTGAAGATCGTCAGTTCGACGGGTACCAGCCCCGGCGCCATGCTGGCATTTAACCTGAACGACGAAGCGTTCAGCAGGGTCCGGATCTATTATCACATAAAAGACGATACGACCAAGGCGGTAAAAGCCTTCGATTTCTTTTTTGCCGGCGCCAATAAATTCGTTCATTTCAACCACGATTACAACGGAACGCCTGTGGGCCAGCAAATCGGACAGAAAGCGGATGACTTCGTTTATGTGCAAGGCATGGAGGGATTGCGTGTGAAAGTTGAATTTCCGTATATTGACCAGCTTGACAACATAGCCGTAAACAAGGCTCAACTGGTGCTTACGAGAGCCCTTGTTCCTAACGACAACGTCAACCTGACGGCCGGCAAGCAGCTGGTGCTCACAGAGCAGCGAACTGATACGGCCAACGCCTATTTTGTTTTTACCAGCGATGTGTCCTACTCACTGGGACCTGCGTTCAACCAGGGTTACGGCAGATTCGGCGGCAATCCGGAGTTTGAAAACGTAAACGGCACACTTGTTGAGCGCTATCGCATGACGATGACGCAGCGACTTCAGGATATGGTAGACGACTCGTCAGGCGATCTGAAAAAGAGAACGGTATACATCAACGTCACCCCGCAAAGCAGGGTGGCACAACGATCCATCGTGTACGGGCCGAAAAACGCGATGTTCCCGGCGAAGCTGGAATTAAAGTACACCAGGGTTCGGTAACTTGATTGTTATCACCGCTGCAGATGCTTCGAAAAGTTAATGTTCTGGCAACTAGATTTTAATTTAATATGATAAGGCCATGATTATCAAGGCTTTATAATAGACGCGATTCTTTAATTGAAAGTCAATTGCGTCAAAATTGACGAGGCTTATTATTTTTGAACCGTAAACCATTTGATTTTCTTTTACTATGTGTGGAATTGTCGCCTATATCGGTACTCAAAAAGCTTACCCCATCATCATGAAGGGGCTCCAACGTCTCGAATATCGAGGCTATGACAGTGCCGGCATTGCCCTGCAAAATGGCACATTAAGCGTTTACAAGAAGAAAGGCAAGGTTGCCGATCTCGTGGAATATACCCGTGAAAAAAATACCAGCGGGAGCATTGGCATGGGCCATACGCGGTGGGCCACGCACGGCAAGCCCGATGATACCAACGCACACCCCCACGTAAGCGGCAACAACCGCATTGTACTCATCCACAACGGCATCATAGAGAACTATGCAGTGCTGAAAAGTACCCTGCTCAAGCTTGGCCACACCTTTATGAGCGAAACGGATACCGAGGTGCTGGTCCATCTCGTGGAGGAGGTGCAGCAGCGGGAAAATCTGCCCCTGGAAGAAGCTGTCCGCCAGGCACTTACGCAAGTGCACGGCGCCTACGCCATCGTCGTAATGGATCGCCAGGACCCGCATAAACTCGTTGCTGCCCGCAAAAGCAGCCCGCTGGTGATCGGTATCGGCAAAAATGAATTTCTGGTGGCTTCCGATGCCACTCCCATTGTGGAACACACCAAAAATGTGGTGTATCTCAATGACGAGGAAGTGGCAACCGTGACGCTCGACGGGCAATTGATGATAAAAACCCTGCGCAATGAAGTGATGACGCCTACCATTCACCAGATCGAACTCGAGATTGAGCAGCTGGAGAAAGGCGGGTACGATTATTTCATGCTCAAAGAAATTTTTGAACAACCCGTTACCATCGAAGAGTGCATGCGCGGTCGCATGAATGCCGAAGAAGGCTGGGTACGCCTTGGCGGCATGGCCGAACACCTCAAACGCATGGTGAACGCCGACCGGATGATTATCCTCGGCTGCGGAACATCGTGGCATGCAGGCATGATCGCCGAATACCTGTTCGAAGACCTGGCCCGCCTGCCGGTGGAAGTAGAGTACGCCTCCGAATTCCGCTACCGTAACCCGGTCGTGCGCGACGAGGACGTCGTGCTCGCCATTTCGCAATCCGGCGAAACGGCGGACACCTTCGCCGCACTCGAACTGGCCAAAGAACGCGGCGCGCTTACCTATGGTATCGTCAACGTGGTCGGTTCTTCCATTTCACGGCTCACGCATAGCGGCTCATACATTCACGTCGGCCCGGAAATCGGTGTCGCCTCTACAAAGGCATTTACAGGCCAGGTGACGATGCTGACGATGATGGCGCTCATACTCGGTTACGAGCGCGGATACCTGCCGAAATCACAATACCAGAAACTCGTACAGGAACTCGCCCTCATCCCGGAAAAGGCCGAACGTTTGCTCCAGAACTGCCACGAGCAGGTGAAATACATTGCGGGTGAATTCAAGGATGCCCCCAATGCGCTGTACCTCGGCCGGGGCTATAACTTCCCTGTAGCGCTCGAAGGCGCTCTTAAACTCAAGGAAATAAGTTATATACATGCTGAAGGCTACCCGGCTGCAGAAATGAAACACGGCCCGATAGCGCTCATCGACGAGAACATGCCCGTATTTGTAATCGCTACCAACCGCAGCGCCTACGAAAAAATTGTTTCCAACATCCAGGAAGTGAAGGCACGTAAAGGCGTGGTCGTGGCAGTCGTGACCGAAGGAGACGAGGCCATCAAAAAACTCGCAGATTACACAATCGAAATTCCCGGCACCGAAGAGCCGCTTACGCCGTTGCTGTCGGTCATCCCGCTGCAACTGCTCGCCTACCACATCGCCGTCCTCCGGGGCTGCAACGTGGATCAGCCGAGGAACCTGGCGAAATCGGTCACCGTGGAATAAAATCAATTCGCAACCAACTCACCACACGTGAAAGTAGACATAGAATACAATACCGAAAAAGAATCCATCCTTTTCCCTGAATACGGCCGTACCGTGCAGGAAATGCTGCAGTACGCCAAAACAATCGAAGACCGCAACAAGCGGCAAAAAACCGTGGAGGCCATCATCACGCTCATGATGCAGGTCAACCCTACCGGCAACCGCAACATCGAGGATTACCGGGACAAACTCTGGAGCCACGCCTTCGCAATCGCCAATTACGAACTGGACGTGACACCCCCGGCAGGCGTTACGATCCGCCGGGAAGAAGACAAACCCAAGGCGGAGCCGGTCGGCTATCCCGCCACGGCAACGCGTTTCCGTCACTATGGCAATGGCATCCAGGCTCTGATGAAAAAAGCCATCGAGATGCCCGACGGACCCAAAAAAGAAGGCTTCGTCGAAGTCATCGCGTCGTATATGAAACTGGCCTATAAAACCTGGAACCGGGAACACTACGTAAGCGACGACATCGTCAAGGAAGACCTTGAAATCCTTTCCGACGGCCAGCTTGTTCTGCATGAAGGCCACGATTCGCTGGATAAACTTGCAGCAGGCGCAGGCAAACACGACAAAGAACGCCGCCAGCAAAACCAGCGCGGCCGCGGCAAGCAGCAACAGCAAAACAACGGTCGCAACCGCAAACGCGGCGGCAGTTACGGCAACAATTACAGAAAGCAGCAGCGGAAGAAGTAAACATCTTTTCCCGCCGGGGAAAGTCTACATCCTGCTTGAATGAAAACACCGCTTTTTTCAGCGTTGCGCACGGCATTTTCTCTCGCGCAACTATCAGAAAAAAAACACTTTACATCAACTGACAGCGTCCTGGCCGAATACGAACGGTACCAGGCAAGCCGGCGCAATTTTCTGAAAACCACTGCGCGCGGCGGTATGGTATTGGGCCTCGGCGGACCCATGCTTATCCGGGATCTGCTGCTGCCTGCTGCCGGAGGCTCCCTGAACAAGATTGCAATTGCGGGCGCCGGCATGGCGGGGCTGAGCGCAGCCTACTACCTTCGCCGGAAAGGAGTTGCAGCCACGGTTTTTGAAGGCGACAAGCGAGCCGGCGGCCGCATCAAAAGCGCCCGGATATTCGATAATGGCAACCTGAACACCGAAATCGGCGCAGAATTTATCGATACCTCCCATGCTGACATGTTGTGGTTTGTGCGAATGCTGGGCCTGGAAACCCGGTTGATGGACGTTGAGCGCGACAAATTCGGCATACGCGACGCGTTTTATTTTGAAAACAGGCACCATAGCCTCGTCGAGGTACTGGATGAATTTCGCAACATCTATCCACGAATTCAGTCCGATCAAAAAAAACTCGAAGGCCGGCACGCGGCAGCATTGGACCGGATTTCGATGGCCGATTATATTGAGGGGCTTGGGCTAAGCGCCTGGGCTAAAAAAATGCTGCATGCCGCCTATTTGGGCGAAAACGGAATGGAAACTTCCCGACAAAGCGCCGCCAATCTGCTCAGCATTTTTTCCATCGAAAATGAAAAATTTTACCCCTTCGGCTCCAGCGACGAACGCTTCAAGGTCACAGGAGGGAATGATCAGATACCGCAAGGGCTTGCCGGAATTTTGAAAGAACAGATCCGCTACGGCCACAAACTGTTGTCGGTAAAAGAAAACAGCAACCGGAGCCTGACACTCCGTTTTTCTCAAGACGGCGCCGAAACGGAGGAAACCTTCGACGCAGTCATTTTGACTTTGCCCTTTACGATACTGCGCGAGATCGACATAAAAATGGACCTGCCTCCCCTCAAACGCAGGGTCATCAACGAACTCGGTTACGGAACAAATTCCAAATTTATATTGGAGACCCGTGAAAGAGTCTGGCGATCGGCAGGTTACCGCGGTTATTTGTTCAGCGAGCGAATCCCCAACGGCTGGGATAGCGCCCAAATGCAACAGAATGACAGCGGCCCGGGCGCCTATACCTGCTTTTTCGGCGGTGAGAGGGGACGGAGTGCCGCCAGAGGTACGGAAGCCGAACAATTGTCGTACGTACTTCCCGACCTCGAAGGCGCTTTCCCCGGTACCAAAGACGGTCTGACCGGCGGGATGGAAATCGCCCACTGGCCGGGCAACCCCTTTGTCAAGGCCAGTTATTCCTGTTTTGCTGTGGGACAGGTAACCGATTTCGGGGGCGCTGCATTCGAGCCCGTCCGAAACCTGTATTTTGCCGGAGAACATTGCAGCACCGATTTTTGGGGCTTTATGAATGGCGGAGCAG
>JAKOXM010000237.1 GCA_029781095.1 Bacteroidota bacterium | reverse complement strand
ATTGTATTGACTTTGCAGCAAGTCCGCCATATCGGAAACAAATAGCACGTCATTGACCGTACGGCAGCATATAAACGTATTCCATCCCTGACCGAACTGGGGAAACCCCGGGTCGATGGTGCCGTTGGGCGTAACCAGTATGAAATTTGCGGTATCCGCTACACTTTTCATCCTTGTAAAATTCTCAAAAGCATCCGCCGTGCCCGGCTCGCCGTGGAATTGAAAAACGAGCGGACGCGGAGTCTGTCCGGAATAAATTGCGGGGATATAGACCCTGAATGTGCGCATTATACCTCCGCTCCAGATGGTGTCAAGGTAGTTTTGCTGCGAAAATGCCTGCAATGACAGACATAAGGCAAGTGCGACGAGTAATGGTAATTTTTTCATGGCGCAGGTTGTTTTTGCAATGCAAAACGCCCCTGCCTCCGGTACGATTCCGAGAGCAGGGGCGTCACATCGATGAGGAGAGAATAGTCATGCTGAACCTGATTGGGCCATACAAATGTGTAACCCGTTTTTTCAGGTTCCAAATGAGAGATATCACGATATACGGTGATTCGGAAGGTAAAGCAGCCGGCCCATTCATCAGATGACTGCAGTCATCCGATGAATAGGCAACGCGCTCCGCCACACCCCTGAAAATGCACCGGAATACCTGAAACCCTGAAAAAACATATGGGGACAGGTTTTGAACCTGTCCCCATACCCTAAAAACATGTCCCGACATGTTTCAAACATGTCGGGACACAAAAAATACCTCAAATGACACGTTTAAAACCTGTCCGGACACGAAAAAAACGTGTCGGTTGACCTTTTTCAGGTGTCGGTACACGAAAAAAACGTGTCCGGAGACCTTTTGGGGGTGTCAGGACAGGGGACAAAGGTCAATGCATGCGGGTTTTGTGAATAAAATTCCCACCAAAGCCCCGCTCCCACATTTGTCATTCTGACGGAACCCGTCCACTCTACGGTCGGGTACATTGTAATGCAGCGCCCATAGAGCGGACGGGTTCCGTCAGCATGACAGCATGACAAGCAAAAAACAAACGCGGGCGTTGCGGCCCGCGTTTGTATCAGTCTCCCCGTAGTTTGAAGCGTAATTTAGTTGTCGGAAGAATTTCCCGGTCCGGCTTTCTGCCCGGCCTTCTCGAAGAAAGGCTTCAGCATATCGTGTGCCGACTTGGCGCCGGCCACATTGCGATCGGCGGCTTTCGGGAGTTGTGCGTAGATATCGAGTGCTGCGCGGTAGGCGTCGCTGCCGAGCGCGGCCATGGTATCGTCGAAACGGTCGGCGAGGGCCAGAACGCGGGTGGCGGTGGGCCACAGCGTTTTCCAGGCGTCCAGGTCGCGTTGCATTTCTTCGATGTCCACAAAGTTGGGTGCGAGTGCTGCGTTGTTTTTGACAATTTGCAGGCTTTGTTCCACAAAGGCCTGCGTTTTGTCGCCCATGATCTTCAGTGCTTTCTTTTCATCTTTCGTCAGGTCGATCAGGAAAGATACTTTGCTTTCCAGTACGTTCAGCGCATCATTGACGGCTTTGATGTCATCTGCGCTCAGGGTCAGTGAAATTTGATTTGCTTTTGGCATTGATTAAGATGTTTAAACGGTTGATGGAACAGGGGAGACGGACGTGGATTGATGAGGGTTTCTTTGGGCGGGGGGGGATGGTGGTAAAAATTGGTTGATGGTATAGGCCGGGGCGGAGCCTCGGCCGAGCGGGGCGGGTGATCATTTGCTTCCATCGAACGTAACTGTTTTATCGCGATACAAATCCGTATGATGGTAATTGGCTGATACGAATTGTCCGTCAGAAGAGAACACTACTTTCAGGTCCTCCGAGAAATACCCGGGAGAGGACAGGTACTTCATCAACACGAACGCCGTATCTGTATTTTGAACTTCTTCCCATGCAATCCTTCGCCAATAATCCGGCCATTGCATCGCCACCGGACCGGATAGTTCTAAACTATCAACTGATAAGTTCTGCACAATCAATTCATCCGGATCGATAAAGACCGAATCGGATAGCCACTCGAAATGACTAACCCCCGGGGAAGTGAATATTTCTTGAAGCTGACTTGAACGTACTTCACTCCTTCCGGAATACGAGCCAATGAGCGACAATTTATCGTTGATCTTTTTTTTATGACAGGAGAGCGCCGCCAACGACGCAATGAATATGACCCAGAATAATTTTTTCATTTTAAATATTGGTTTTTTACGATCTAACGGGGGGCTAAACGCAGTAGCCCCGTATAGGGGCTATTGCCGTTTTAGCCTTTGTTCTCGGCTGGCTTTATTCTTTCAAAACCCATATAGTTCTTTTATCAATCCGTTGTTTTCTTCTTCAATCTCAGAATTGAACTCTCCAATTTCTTTCAACTTCTGTATAATATTTCGAGTGTTCTTATTGATAATCTTCAATATTTCATCATTCGGTATGATAGCTGGTATTTTTTTTATGTAATTTGATGAATTATTTGTAGATGGATTTATCGTTCTTATTAGCAGATTGCAAGTCGGAGAATTGAAAAAC
>JAKOXM010000213.1 GCA_029781095.1 Bacteroidota bacterium | reverse complement strand
ATGGTTCGAGACCGGCCATAGCCACCTGGTAAAACAGCGGCTGGAACTGGTGGTAATTGTTTTTGTCGATTAATACGACCTGAAAGTCGGAGCGGGAGAGTTTGCGCGCGAGCGTGAGTCCGCCGAAGCCACCGCCAACGATGACAACGCGTTTTTGCCCGGAATCTGGAATGTTGAATTGCATTTGTTTGGTTGTTGGTTTGTGGTGATTAGTAATCGGCTATTGGACGCAGTGGCTGTACTCCACATAGGCAATCCAAATGATATTCTGAAAATTAGAAACGAATGGCTGTTGATTTAGTTTTTGTTTGGCCGGTCAATTTTCAATAATTTTTGAAAGCAAAAATTAAAGCCCTTTCGCGGTGCAGCGAAAGGGCTTTGAGAAGTTTTTTGAATTACAAAACCGAAAGATCGGTCGCTGTCCTGCAGCTGTACTATTTGCCAATAAAGGCTGCAACGCCTAGCGTAATACCGAAAGTACCCGTCGAGTTGTCCGAATTTTCCGGTTTTACGTTGTCATACCCAATCACCGCTTCCAACGCAACGTGCTCGTTAAAGAAATAGTCGAGCCCGGCGCCAATCCCGAAGCCAAATTCGGTGTAGGAGTCAAAGCCCTGACCCGGACTGATACTTGCCCAACTCAATTTCCCCTGACCGAAAAATCGTGTGGAGCCGCTTCCGTTAAAATAATAACGCGCCAGCGGTGAAAGACCGACGGAACTGCCTTCCGCATCTCCACCTAAAAAAGCGAGGTTGACACTACCCCCAAGGGCAAAGCGGTCACTGATGAAAAACCCGGCTGTCGGGGCAAGCGAGATGATGGTGACGTTGAATCCACCGCTACTGGTGCTGGTAAATCCGGCGTTTCCACCGAGCAGAATGGAGCCTTTGTGGGGTTGCGCCCATGCCTGAAAACCGGCGAGCAAAAAGCAGCAGAGCAAAAGTAACTTGTTGATTTTCATAAGAGAGGTATGGTTGGTGAACGATTTGCCGTAATAAACTACGGCCAAAGATAATGTTCAAAACCATATCCATAATATGATAATCCAGGGCGTAAAAGGATTCCTGTAAAATGTAAATCCCGGTCCAAATGTTACTTTTTCGGACCGGGCCCTTCCGCAATGTATTCGAAAAACACAAAACCGTTTTTCCGGTACAATTCATTGCATCCGGGCATTTCCGGCAACCCGCACAGATCGGAGACTTTTGCCACGAAATAAATCTTTCCATTCTCCGCATCCGGCTTTCGGCAGCCGTAGAACAGGTGAGCGTATGTTTTAAAACCCACAGGGCGTATCCGGCAATCGCTTCCGCACTTGCTCTGGTAAAATTCGACCGCAGCGCCCTGTGCATGTTTTTCGATGTTACAAAGAATGAACAGCGAACTCAGAAAGGTAAACAAGGCGCCGCCCGCAAAAACGATCTGGGCAGACAACCAGGGGCGATAATTTCGCCATAAAATCCACCCTGCAATGCTCGCAATAGCAAGAATGAACCCCGGAATGGCCTGCCAAAACGTCCACGGGATATTGGCATCTATCGCAGCCAGGGCAAAAGGATTGTCTGCAAATACGACCCTCAGAATATTGCTGTGATGCCCCAGATAATACGGGATGGCCATGACCGCAGCCCCGAACAACACGCCTACGGCGGGCAACAGGTAGCCAACTACTCTGGGCTGAATATCCCAGCGGACCGCACGCCAGATGGTTATGCTTCCAAGGTAAGTGAGCGGGAAATAGCACAATGATGAGTACTGTATCGAGTCCGTGCGAACTACGCTGGCCAAAACAAGGCCGGACCAAAAAAGAAGTTGCATCCAGGTCACAAGATCGGAGCGCTTGCAGGCTGCGAGCGTGTTCGATTCCATCAGCTCTTCGGCAGGCTGCCGGTCGCCCCACATATTAGGCAATGCAAATACGGAAACCGGGAAACAACCCAACAGCAAGATAACCAGTTGTTCGCCGTAAAAACCGCCCTCGGAACCGGGCGGCGCTGTAAAAAACCGCGATTGATCCGCTAAAAAGCGCCCGATATACCCGGAGCCGTGTAAAAAAGCGTCCAGGCCAATCCATGCTGCCACCCAAAACATGGCGGCCGCTGAAAATACAGCGA
>JAKOXM010000210.1 GCA_029781095.1 Bacteroidota bacterium | reverse complement strand
CGTCCATTGAAAATCCGGCCGACGCTTGTAGTATCGGTACAAAAAACCGAGCCGCCGGGGTCGGAGGTAATGCTCGAAAGTTTACCGAGTTTCCAGTTGTACCAGGTACCCGGCGAAAAATAGCGCTCCCTGTTCAAACCTTCGAAATAGGTGGCGAAGCCTTCATTGAGCCAGATATCCTGCCACGAAGCACAGGTTATGTAGTCGCCAAACCACTGGTGCGCGCATTCGTGCGCGAGCAGGCCGTAATCGTAGCCGACGACAAAGGTCATGGTCTGGTGTTCCATGCCGCCGCCCCAGCCGAATTGTGCATGTCCGTATTTCTCTTCGGAAAAAGGATAGGTGATCGTCAGGCTGTCATACAGGCCGATAATCTGGGCCATTTTGGCGGTGCCGTTTTGGGCATCGGAAAGTGATTCCGGATAAACATAATTGAGCACTTCCAGTTGATTGCCTCCGGGCAGGGGTACCAGGTCGGAATAGACGGAGTAGTTGGTGACGGCTACAGCGACGAGATATGCAGCGATCGGGTAGCGGGTTTTCCAGTGGTATGCTTTCAGAGGACCCGTTTGGGTTTCCTGCACCAAAAGCCCGTTACTGGCCACCCGGTAATCCGACGGGGTCGTAACGATGACATCGACTGAATCGGGCTTGTCCACCAGCGTTTGTTTGCAGGGCCACCAGTCCCGGGCGCCATAAGGCTCGGAAAGCGTCCAGATAACAGGCGTGCCGTTGTGGTACGTCTGATTCCAGGAGCCGAAACCCGTGTTGGGAGGCGTCCCCTGATAATCAACGGTCACGGAATCCAGCGCCCCGGCGGGTACAACAGCAGGCAGCGTAATGCGCAAAACATCATTTGCCAGTTGTTCGAAGGTCGCCGGCTGTCCGTGGTAGGTTACGGAATTCACAACCAGCACCTTTGACAAATCAAACGAAATTTCGGAAAAGCCTGCTGTTTTGGGCACAAACCGGGTGGTAACTTTTCCGGTGATATAGTTCTGGCCCGGGTCGAGGGTTAATTCGAGCCGGTGATACTTCAGGTCGTAATCGTCCGGCACCCTGCTGGTTGCGGCAGCCTCTTGCATATAAGGCAAGTGGTACAACTTGCCGCATTCGACGTGATTCAATGACGATTCCTCATCGCATGGATCACTTGTATTTTGTGCCCTTAGCCCCGCAATAGACAACGAGAGCAAGGCAATCATGGCAAAATTTTTCTTTATCATATTTTATCTGCGTTCAAAAAATGTAATTCACGGTTGCCATCCAGCGGGAATGGCTTTGCACCTTGCCGGCCCCCAGGTTCTGGTAGACGGGCTGCTGAAAAGTGAATCCTGCGGAGAAATGCCCCATGTACACATCCAGGCCCAGCGTTCCGAGGGCAATGAAGCCTCCTGTGCCGACGGTGAGATTGGAATCGCCCCGATTGGCCTGCGATCCGTCTACAAAAACACCCGCATTAGGAAGTATAACAACGTTGCCGACATTTTTCCAATAAAAAACTTTTGCAGAGCCGCTGATACGGTTGCCGAATTGATAATCCTGTTGATGATTTGCGGTATTCAGACGGCCCAAAACATCGGCTGCAATGCCCCAGGCTCCGTGGCGCACCGTGTAGGCTGCGCTGAGCATGAAGTCCGTAGTGCCGGAACCGGGCTGAAGGTTCGGGTGCAGCAATTCGCCTTCCGCATTTGTCAGGTTGGACTGTCCGGTGGGCAATTTGACGCCGCCGCCGATGGTCAGCGTCTGCCGCCACATACGGTGCAGGCTGTCGCCTGTGTCGAACAACACGTAACTGGCCATTACGGACATATCGCCCAAACCTTTGGAACGGGTTTCGACACCGCTTTCCATCCGGCGAAATTCGTGGTATGGCGTCAGCACCAGTATTTGAAGCCGTTGCAACAAATAAAAGCGGCCCATAACATCGATGCTGCGGAATGATTCTTCCGAATCGAAGTGCCCCGCGTTGGCCGATATCAGGCTGTGTGCGGACCGGAATGACTGCTCCGACCAGCGCAGGCCCACAAAATGCCGGTGAAATTGCGGCAGGATGCCAAAATAGTTGCCACCTATTGAACACCCGCAAACATCACAGGCGGACGCTGCCGGCTGCAATGCCAGCAACGCCACTGCGATAAACAGTGTTCTCATGAAATAATAGAATTAATGAAAGTTCTGATTGTAAATCGGGCAATCAGACGATGGCAGGTGGCTTGAACAGGCGCGTTCGTGGCGCATCCGGATAGAATGCCGGGCGCCGGAAAAAGGAATTTTCAGGTGCGGAAATCGATGTAATCTTCGGGAATAATGAAGCTTCTTCGAAGAAAAGTTGCAAGTCTTTGAACTGATGAAATGACTCGGGAAGTCTCGGCTCCTTCGGATTATTGTCTGGTTTCACCCCCATTTTCTTTTTCAGGTAGCATTTGCCGTCGCAATGGAGGGTTGGCTTGTTTTTGTTTTCGCAATGAGCAATATACGCAGCGCGATTCCATTGGTAGTGCAGTACCCAGAGTGTCCGCACCGAAGTCTGCGTCAAAATGCTGCAGACCAGGAAAAGGCTGATAAATTGTTTCACAACAGACAAAGATAAAACATGCGACAGTGATTCCTTTATCTAAAATTGACAATAAACGACACCGCTGCCGGTTTCAGAGTTGTTCTAAATAAGGAATCGAACAAAGTTCAAATTATGCAATCTTCAGGTGAATGATGCCGGTCAACGAAGAGAATGATTGCGCTTATGATGTTGTGACTCTGCCGATTGGATTATTGGCAAAATGTGTCCGGGCATAAAAAAAGGAGCGACGGTTGCCCATCGCTCCTTTTTAGAGGATACTTCTTTTAATAACTGCCTGTATTACAGCGCAATGTGCTTGAAGCCGGTAACTGTAAGGTCTTTGTTCAGGCCTTTCAGGTATTGGTCGACCGTTTCACCGGCGCCTTTTACGTATTTCTGGCTGAGCAGCGTGCTTTCCTGGAAGAACTTGTTGAGGCGGCCGAGCGCGATTTTCTCGAGCATATCTTCGGCTTTGCCTTCGTTGCGCGCGAGTTCCTTGCCGATCTCGATTTCTTTTTCGATGATCTTCGGATCGACGTCGTCTTTACCTACGGACACCGGACCCATGGCTGCGATTTGCATGGCCACGTTACGGCCGGCTTCTTCCTGGCCAACCTGGTTAAGGGCTACCAGAACCGAGCGTTTGTTGTTGGAGTGGTTGTAGGTAAGCACCTGGGCGCCCTGGATTTGTTCATAGCGACCAAGTTCTATTTTCTCTCCGATGATGCCGTTTTGCTCGCCTACTTTCTCGCGAATGGTCAGATTGCCTTCGAAAGGCAGATCGAGCAGAGCTTCCAGATCAGCAGGTGCTTTATCCAGTGCAATGTTGGCGATTTTGGTCGTCAGCGCTATAAAGTTTTCGTTGCGGGCAACGAAATCCGTTTCGCAGTTGAGGGCTACCACAACGCCGCGCGTTGTATCGGCATTGGCTACGGCGATCACAACGCCTTCTTTCGCTTCGCGGTCTTCCCGTTTGGCGGCTTTGGCGATGCCTTTTTTGCGCAGCCAGTCCTGGGCGCCTTCAAAATCGCCGGCGGCTTCTTCGAGGGCCTTTTTGCAGTCCATCATACCGGCTCCGGAGATTTCCCGGAGCTTCTGAATATCGGTAACAGATATTTTTACCATGTCCATTATATCGGTTGGATTTGAATGTTGAATGAATTCATTGCTGCATTGTTGAATTGTTACATTGCCGGTTTACCCAGTCATTTTATGTGAATTCCGGGCGATATTTTGGTCCCGGTCAACAATGAAACAATGAAACAATGAAGCAATTTAACACTGCTTCAATGAAGCAATGATTTTAAGCGTCAGCGCCTTCTTTTTCTTCGCTCTTGATGGCTTTGCGTTCTTCCAGTCCTTCGCGGATGGCGTCCGCGAGGTAGTTGGTAATGAACGAGATCGCCTTGGAAGCGTCGTCGTTGCTCGGTACGGGGAAATCAACCAGGGTCGGGTCGGAGTTGGTGTCCACCATGCCAAACGTTTTCACGTGCAGTTTGCGCGATTCGGCCAGAGCCAGGTGCTCGTGGTGAATATCGACGATAAACACTGCCGAGGGCAGGCGATTGAGTTGTTCGATACCGCCAAGTTGTTTGGACATTTTGGCGTGTTCGCGGCTCAGCGTGAGGCGTTCTTTTTTGGTGATGCTGGTGAGCGTGGAGTCGGCCAGCATGCGCTCGATACCCTGCATTTTTTTCACCGACTTGCGAATGGTCGTGAAGTTGGTCATCATGCCACCCAGCCAGCGTTCGGTCACGAATGGCATGCCGACGCTTTCAGCCGCTTTTTGCACGATATCGCGGGCCTGTTTTTTCGTGGCGACAAACATGATCTTCTTGCCGCTTTTCGCCATGGCTTTCATGGCTGCTGCTGCGCGTTCGAGGCACTCTGCCGTACGGTTGAGATCGATGATGTGGATACCCTTGTGCTCCATAAAGATATAGGGCGTCATTTTCGGGTTCCACTTTTTGCGCAGGTGACCGAAGTGGCAACCCGCGTCGAGCAATTCTTTATATGTGGGCTTTTGCATTGTTCAAAAGCAATTGAATGTTAGAAGTTGTTGTTGGTTATTAGTTATAAGTTTTTGATTGCCAGTCAAATATTTCGGTTTTTATGAAATAACCCGACTGTTGACTGATAATCGGCAACCAATAACCGATATTATCTTTTAGAGAACTGGAAGCGCTTGCGGGCTTTCGGCTTACCGTATTTTTTGCGTTCTACGGCGCGGCTGTCACGCATGAGATACTTCTTGGCTTTCAAGGGCTTGCGGAACTCTTCGTTGAGTTTCACCAGTGCGCGGCTTACGCCCATCCGGATGGCTTCGGCCTGGCCTTTGTAGCCGCCGCCGCGAACGTTGATCTTGAGGTCGTAGATGTTTTCGGCGCCGATTACGGCGAACGGATCCACGACGTTGTGCTGCACGTGGATCTGCGGGAAATATTCGCGGTAGTCTTTTCCGTTTACCGTGACTTTGCCTTCCCCTTTCATCAAATAGACACGGGCCACTGCGGTTTTACGGCGCCCTATGGCATTTATCATTTCCATATTATCTGGATCAGAATTTTCAAAATGAAAAAATTTTCAGAATTGAGTTGTCGGATAGTATCAAATTTTGAGCGGTGGGACCTGATCTTCGTGAACAGGTGAAGAACGCATCACTCATCATTTGTTACTACTCTTCGCCGCCTCAGAATTTGATTGATTCGGGTTTCTGGGCTGTGTGCGGGTGGTCGGCGCCGGGATAGACGAACAGTTTTTTCACCATTGCACGACCCAGTTTCGTTTTGGGGAGCATGCCTTTTACGGCGCGCTCGATGATACGTTCCGGGAATTTGGTCAGCATCTCTTCCGCCAGAACAACCTTCAGGCCGCCGGGGTGGAGCGAATAGTCCTTGTATTCTTTTTGCTCCCATTTGTGGCCGGTGAACCGCACCTTGCTGGCGTTGATCACGATAACGTAGTCGCCGGTATCGGCATGGGGGGTGTAGGACGGTTTGTTTTTACCGCGCAGAATAGAAGCAATATGAGCGCAAAGACGTCCGGTCACCTGATTTTCGGCATCCACGATGTACCATTTGCGTTCCGCTTTATCCGCACTGACGGATTCCGTCCGGTAGCTCAGCGTATTCATTTATAAAAATTGTTGAATTGTTGAATGTTGATTTGTTGATGGCAGCAAGCCCCGTATGCCGGAAAAATAAACGGGAAAACCAGCGTTCCGGAAGCCCTTTTGTCACCCCCTCTTTCAAAGAGCGCGCAAATGTAGCGCACGTCAGCGGGCTGTGCAAGGAATCTTCAAAAAAAATCCCTGCCATTTTTGATAATGTATTGATAATGAGTATAAATATGGCCCAAATAAAATTTTATAAAGCATTTGCAAGGCATCTATTACCTGAAGCAAGTTGGCGGGACGCCGCAAGTTGCCTGTGCAGCGTTGGGCCCCGGGCGGGCAATCAAAACTCCAGCACGAAACGCGCGCCTTCGCCCGGCGCCGAGCTTATCCGGATATCGCCGCCGTGCAGTTGCATGATCTGGCGCGAGATGCTGAGACCGACACCCGTTCCGGTGGGCTTGGTTGTGAAAAACGGTATGAATATTTCTTCGAGGAGTTCGGGCGACACACCGGGGCCATTGTCTTCCACTTCTATAAAAGGTTGCCCCCTCGCATCGGCGCCGGCACGGAGCGTGATATGCTTCCCCGTGTCGTCGGCCGGTTGCCGGGAGTTGGTTTCCGGCTGGTTGAATGTGCTGCCACCGAATGCTTCCCGCGCGTTTTTGACCAGATTCAGCAGGATCATTTCCAGTTGGGCCGGGTCGGCATGCAATTGCAGATTTTCCGGCCTGACGAAGGCTTCTATTTTGATTTTCAGGTCTTTATGTTCGGCATTTGCAAGCG
Source organism: Bacteroidota bacterium (assembly GCA_029781095.1). Lineage (GTDB taxonomy): Bacteria > Bacteroidota > Bacteroidia > Chitinophagales > Saprospiraceae > M3007. Next base: position 886 of record JAKOXM010000210.1, on the reverse strand, counting down.
ATACCACCCGGTCGAGCAGTTTTTGGGCGGGAAAATGTTCGGGTTTCGGCTGTGGCACGGAAGTGAAAGAACGATAGGCTTCCACAAAATTGACGAGTCCTTTGCTCCGCGCCGCCACGACGTCCAGTGCTTCGGCCAGATCGGCCGTCGTGCTGTTTTTTTCCAGGTCGAATTCCACGATGTCCTTTGCGGTTTCCACCAGCGAAACGATGGGCGTGACGGAGTTCATGATCTCGTGGCGCAGCACACGGGTCAGGTTGCGCCATGCATCCAGTTCCTTGCGCTGCAATTCGGGGTGTATATTCTGAAGCGTAAGCAGGCGCACGGCGCGCCCCTGCAGGCTGAGGCTGACGCCCTGTATCGACAATTGACGTCCCGGCTCGGGCTGGTACAGAATTTTGCCTTTCGAACTCAGGTCGCGGACAAAACGTATCAATGCCACATGCCTTTCCGGGAGATCGTGCAGGTGGTGCAGGCGATATACGCCGAGCAACTGGAATGCGGCATTGTTCGAAACCAGCACGTTCATCTGGGCGTCGAAAGCGAGGAGGCCGGTACTGAGGTGTTGCACGATGGTATTGAGAAACAGCAGGTTGGCTTCCTTTTCGGCCCGGGTCTGGCGAAATGCCTCCAGTACTTCATTAAACTGGCGATTCACTTCGGCGAAAGAATCGCCTTTCTCTTTTGCAGATGAAAAGCGGATGGCAAAATCGGAATAACGGACGCTTTCGAAAAACCGGGCGAGGCGGCGGTTGGTATCGTTGACGTAGCGAAACAAACTGAACGCCAAAACGAGCGTCAATGCCGCCAGCAACCCGACGAGCCAGAATTTCTGCAAGCAAAACGCCCAGGCCGCCCCGCTTATGCACAATACCAGCGCCGCGAT
>JAKOXM010000206.1 GCA_029781095.1 Bacteroidota bacterium | reverse complement strand
AACCCGGACTGACCCTCCTCTTCGGATTTTAAAATGTAATCCGCGCTGCCCTCATACCCTTCCGGGTAAAAAACCGAGCATGCAAAGTTGATCTCCAGGAAAAATATTTCACCGGCCGGATCGACCCGAAAATCGAGCCTGGCATAACCAACACCTTCAAAGGCTTTGAAAATCCGGGTCGCTGCCGCGCGCAGGCTGGCGTCGAGGTTCGGGTCGCTGCACGGGATGTTGCACTCGGGATGCCACTGTGTGATTTTCAGATCGTAGGTTTTAAAAGAGTTGCCTTCGGGAAATACGAACTCCAGCGGACGAAACGCAAGTGGTGGATTGCCGGGATCGGGATCAGCGACCACCAGCACGGTGAATTCCCGCCCCGGAATAAAAGCCTCCACTAGGGCTGCATCGTAGGCAGCAATGGTTTCTGCGACGCTGCGGCGCAATTCGTCAGGTGTTTGCGTCAGCGACTGTTCGGTTATACCGAGGCTGTCGCCCGCCTTGACGGGTTTCACGAACAGGGGAAATTGCAGGTGCCCACATTTGCTTTCCATATCTTCCACACGTTCGAGTACCGCAAAATCGGGGGTATTGACGCCCGCCGTGTACGCCACATATTTCATCAGCGGCTTCGCCGGATCGTAATGCATGGCATCGGGACCTGTATACGGCAGGTTGAGCAGGTCGAGCGAATGTATGACGTCGATGGACGGAATATCCCATTCCAGGTACGCTTCGCACAGGTTGACAAAAATGTCGTATCCCTGTTTTTTCAGCATTTTTAACTGGCGATACGTGCTGCGTTTATCCAGAAAAACGTGGTCCACCTGCGCTTCGGACATCAGGCAGGAGAGGTTTCTCTGCGGGTCATAGTTTTTATAATCGACGTCGGAATAGCCGTAATCGGGTTGAAGAACGCAGATTTTCATCGTTCAGGGTAAAGAAGAGTGCAAAAAATGACGTTGCAGGGCATCGGTAAGGATCTCGGCGATCACACCCGAAAAGGGCAGACCGGTTTGGTGCAGGATATTCCCCACCGAAGTATCGTCCTCCGGTGAGGAAAGACTGCAATTGGCGTTTACTTCGAGTACGAAAGGCTGACCCGTATTTTCATCTATCCGGATATCCACCCGCGAATAGCCTTTACCCTGAACGGCGCAATGCGCCTCCCAGGCCAGGGTCTGCAACATATTCCAGGTGTCTGGACGGGCCAGTCGATTGACGTAAAACTTTTCGCCGGGCGGCAGCGGCGACCCTTCTTCCTTTTTCTGCCAGTACCGGTCGTGCGATAAAAACCGCTCCAGCACCGGCAAACGAGGGTTGATAACGCGTTCCATCGGCGGATATACGTGCCTGCTTTCGGGAAACGTGTGCGAGCCCGTCAAAAAAACCGTGTATTCCGGTCCGCTGACAAACCGTTCGACGTATACCTCGCTTTCCGAAAAATCCTGCCCGTGCATGCCCTGTTTCAAGCGCCGGTATTGTTCCATGATGGCTTCATCCGTTTCGACGACCGACGCGGGGGTAAGTCCCCAACTGGCCGCTGCGGTGGAGGGTTTTACGATCAGCGGTGTTCCGAGCCGGGCGCACAGACCCAGGGCCTTTGTTTCAACATCATCGAGCACCTCGAAAGGCGCGGTGGGCGTACCGGATTTTTCAAACATCCGCTTCATGCCCGTTTTCGAGGACGATATTTCGTAAAAAAAAGCATCCGCACCGGAGTACGCAATGCCGGCGGATTCAAGAGCATGCACTACCGAGAGACCGGGAAAGCCGTTTTTTTCGTCGCCGTCGCAATAATTGAGCACGAGTGAAAACTTGCCTGAATTATCCGAGCGCACTTTTTGAACGGCCCCGGGCAATTCATTCAACGTAACCGGCTGCCAGCGCCAGTTAATTCCCAGTTGCTGAAACGCCGCGTTCAGTTCTTTTTGAGTGGTCTGCCAATCGTAACTGTCACCAAAAAAGCCGTCTTCCCGAAACGGAATAAAGGCCCATACCAGCAGCGTATCTGCTGTCAGTCCGAACTGTTTGATGTGCTCCGGGAAATTCATCGGATCAGAGATCAGGTTGGTTTTTCTCAAAATATCCGCCGTATCCGAAACTGTCTTCAAAGGTGCGGACGTAATGCGGCCAATCCTGGGGAAAGTATATGAAATCGCCGTCGCATATCTCGCCGATCCATATTTTACCCCAAAGAAATGCCTCGTCCAGCAGCAGTAATTCCGGCAATGTAAGCCGGTTGATTATGTCAAATCCGTGGCGGCTTTCTACTTCTGCCAGCGCTTCCGGCGAAATGAACAGCCATATCTTCCGCCCCCGGCAGAGATACATGAAACAATCGCCATAGGGTGGATCCACGTGAAAATAACTGCATTTGGGGGCAATGGTGAGCACCCAGCCGACGGAGTCGGGAATATTCAGCGCCTCGAAATGCCAGCCATACAGGATTGGCGCCTTTTCACTACACTCACTGTCTACGATATTGATTTCCAGACTTCTGTCGCAAAACCGGCCCCATACCATCGCCCCGGGGAATGTGGCATCGTCCCAGTCGAACGAATTATCCTGCGGAGCGTTCCGGTAGCCGTACACTTCTTTCTCCCGGCATAAAAGTGTCTTGAACAGTTGCGGATCGGCGGGCAGCGAGGAAAACGAACGGCAGATAAACGGCCTGGAAAGATCAATTTTTTCTTTGCCGGAGGCATGGACCGCGACCGGCAGAAGGGATGGACCCTGGCGTGCCGGATGGACCGGAAATGAGGCGTTTCCGGGCAAAGCGGCCACTTCGCGATACAGATTCAGGATGTTTGCTTCTTCCATTGCCGGTCAAACCTGCCGCCATACGTCAGGTTTGCCGGTGCGAATATGTTGATTCGGTGGATTACATTGGAGCTCGGGCGGTGTCCATTTTTTTCGAACAAACATGCTCTTGGATCGCATGTAAAATATAGCACTATCAATCAATGAGTTGTAAACGCTTCACCGGGAGCCGATCACCCACCACCGCATACCCCCGGCCGGTATAACAGCCTCAAATTCCACCTCAAATTCCCTGTCCGGTTCAAGTGTGCTTTCTTTACCGTCATCGCCCAGCAGTCGGGCATTTCCGGTCAGGCCAGTATAATACAACGGAATGCGCAGCCGCCGGGTAATCGGTACTTTCAGCGGGTTGAACAGCAGCAAAAAGCCTTTTTCTCTCAGCGCGGGATTCACGTGCAGGATACCGTCCCAGTCGCGGCCATCGGGCCGGCGCAGATGGATAATATCCGAGTTTAGGATGTCGCGATAGCGCTTGTACCAGTCGATCACTTCCTTCACCGTTCGGCGGGTATCGTCGGTATCGTACAGGCGCGGGCCGCGATAACATGCCTGGGCGCCGGCGCCATAGTTTTGCATCATCAGCGTGCGGTACACATCGAGGTGTTCGTGCAGCGGCTCGATGGTGGCGGCTTTGCCGCCGCCCTGATACTCCGTCAGCGGCACGAACATCCAGCCCATCGACGGCGTTTTTTCCCAGGTACCATCAAATACGTGCTGGCGATTCAGGATGATCTGCTCCTCGCGGGGCAGGCTGAAATTGACTTCCCGGTAACCCATGGCGATCTTGTGCGTACCGTCGAGAAAATACCAGTCCGGCGCATTGATATAAACACCGCGTTCGTTGAGCCAGCGGTACAGGCCTTTCTGGAGTTCGAACTGCCGCCATTGCGAATCCGCCAGGTCGCGGTGGCCCGGATGCACGGTCGACGCACAAACGTCGCCCGGGTAAGGGCCGTCGTTTTCAAAAATGTCGAACCCGGTTTCGGAGAAGAATTTTTTGAGTCTGGCGAGGTAACCCAGGCCCCAGCGGCTGCCCAAACAGGGTGCATGGCCGAAAAAAGCGGCCTTGTCCGGCAGCCCCGTCGCAGGATCGATCACGTCGTCGGCATCGCTGATACGCCGGCTGCTGAACAGGGAGTAGCCGCCGAGTCCGACGCCCCGGCTGTGCGCATAATCTGCCAACTGCCTGAATTTCAAAATATTGGCTTCGGAAGTATCTTCCATATCAAGGCCTGAGCCAAAAGACAGGATCACCATTTCATAACCCGTGGCAACGCACTGGTCGATTGCCGCTCGCACGGTAACGGGATCAGTGCTCACGAGGTGCATAAAGATCGGGTTTTGGGTCGTCCACGGCGCCACGGTGCGGTACATCCGGCGCCGGGCCAGGCCATTGCGCTCACGGTCGTAGGAATCGGACAGCAATTCCCAGGTCCGCACCGATTCAAACGTTTCGCCCGGCCCCAGATCGATGCCGGGGCCGCTTTCGGGAAAAACTTCCAGCAGACAGGGTGTATTGTAGTCGTAATTGACCTGCGAAGTGTAGGAAGAGTCGATCAGCCAGTGGGTCGTCTGGTCGCTGATCTCCGCGCGCATGGCGTTGTTAAAGCAATAATTGCTCTCGATATAAAGGCCGTGCGGTTTTTTCATGCGCTCGGGTTTGCCCACCACCGCCGATTCTTCCTCTACTGCCGCCAGTATTTCGTTCACGACCCTCCCGATGCGCAGCGGCGTGGAGATATTTCCATGTATCACCCGGATACTCAACCATTTGCACAGCAAGGGCAGCCCGTCGTAGATTTCGTAATGCACCTGTAATTCCACCTGTCGCAGTGATTCTGACGGATGGCGATAGCGAAATACGAGTTCCTTGCCCGCAGGGTCGGCCGTTTGGGACGCCCAACGGTTGCGCTTCCAGTGGATACGCGGAGCAAGCGGTTTTACTTCAAAATCCTGAAAAAGGAAATCACCGGGGCCTGCCGTAAAGCCATCAACCCATTCCGGCAGCAGGTAAGCATTTTGCGATTGTCCGTACAGGCCGCCCACGCGACAGGTGCGACCATCCAGCGTGACGCGCGCTTCCGGTTTTACCGCGCGCAGCAGTTGTTCGCCGGAAACGAGGTTTTTAAACTCTGTGCAAGCCACGTTGGGTTGCAGACGGAACACCCGTTTGACCAGACCGTTCCACAAAATGAGGTCCTTGCCGTCCGCGCTGCGGTACACTGCCGCCTGTGCCTTTACGGGCTCAACCAGCCAGTCGGCGGAGGGCGGCGCATCCATTTCCGGCGCATAAACGGGCAGTGAGTCCGGTGCCTGGGCGGCAGCGGAAAGCATGCCCAGGGCTGAGAAAAGTATCAGAATTGACCGGCGCATGTATAAGAATGGGTTTTGGTTTGATAACACGATCGGAGATCAGGGCCATAACATTCCCTGTTGATTGACGCAGGGTATGTGTAACGTAAAAAGCATTTCCCGCAGATGAGCGCAGAAAAATTACGCAGATGGCCGCTGATTTTTCAATGTGGGAGCATCAGCGGAATTTTTTTGCGCAAAATCAGCGGGAAAACTAACTATACCGCGTTCATTTGAGGCATAATTTCGGATTTTTATCACGCGCGTCAATACCAGCCCTTCCTTGAAAAGATGCTTTTTTCACCCGAACAAATACAAAACCTTGCCCGGGAGCACTACAACCTGAATGTGTCCGTCAGGCCCCTGCCCGGCGAGATCGACCTGAATTTTTATATTGAAACGACGGGCGACGAATCTGCAGCGGGCCGTCCAACGCCTACCGGCCGCCGTTTACCGTCAAAAGCGTTTACGCTGAAAATCGCCAATCCCGGTGAGCAGGCGGAAAACCTTCAATTTCAGAACGCCCTGATGCGGCGGCTGGCGGCGGGTATGGGGCTGG
>JAKOXM010000192.1 GCA_029781095.1 Bacteroidota bacterium | reverse complement strand
TTTTTGCCGGCCTGTGCTAAGGTGCCATTTGGAAGTGCCCTCGCTGATGCTCAATCGTTGTGCGATTTCAGCGTGCGAGTAGCCTTCGATGGCATAAAGCCTGAATACTTCCTGTGATACAGGGGGGAGTTTGAGAACCGCCCGCAGGATATCTTCTTCATAAAAACTTTCATGGCTGCGCTCCTGCACCACATCGTCGCGTTCTTCAAAAACCAGGAAATGCAGGTATCTGGCGTTGTCTCGATAATAGTCGGCCATGCTGTGGTACACAAGCCTTCTGATCCAGCCTTCGAGGCTGCCTTTAAATGCGAAGGTGTGTATCTTCTTGAAGACCCGGAGGAATCCGTTGTTTACGATCTCGATGGCCGTATCTTCATCGCGCGTATAGCGGCGGCACATATGCAGCATTTCGGGAAAAAAGAGGCGGTACAGAGCCTCCTGGGCCCGGCGGTCATTGTCCGCACAGCCGTCCACAAGTTCCTGTTCCGTATATTTTTTCTTTCCGAAAATAGCCATGGGCTGATGAATATTTACAAAATAATACCAAACCCCAGTTCAAGACGCTTGTGCAGCACCTTGTCCTGCCCCCAGTCACCGCCCCAGGTCGTGCGCCAGTCGAGGGTCTTTTTCTGAAGGCTCAGACCGCCAAAAATCGTCAGATTGTTGCCGATCCTGTAGCCGATCTGTGCTTTTGCCAGCCATCCGCCGTTCCAGTGATCGATATAGCCCCATTGCGTATTGCTTTTCTTGCCAGCAAATGCCCAGCCGGCGCCAACCGAATAAAAAGGACTTACGTTTCGCGCCCGGATATAGCCGCGTGCCTCTGCAAAAATAGGGTAAGTAGTGGCTTCCAGCCCGTTCGGGTTAAATATTTCCACTCCGCCTCCGATTCCCGCACCGATCCATCTGTTGAACATCCATCCGACACTGTGGTACAGTGAAAACCCGGTGCTGTTGTCACCCCGAAACGTCTGACCGATCAGCGCACCAAGCCTTGTGGCATTATAAAGCCCTTTTTCTTTAAAATCATAGGCTTTGGGTGCACGATGCCGGTCGCGGCAGCGCTGTACAACGCGCTTGACATTCGTCTCTGGCAATGTTATCACAACGCCGTTCCAGGTTGTCATGACAAGATCGCCTCCCGCTTTCATTTCGGTTATTTTACCGCGGAAAACAGATCCGCTGCGCAGGTAAACGATGTCCTTGCAGTTTTCGGTACTCTCCTGCGAAAACAACCCTGTACAGGTTAATAACAGACAAAAAGTGAAGAATAGATAGAACAGTTTCATATGAATCTCATATTCATAACAGGTTTTTGGAAGACAGGATTTGAAGAATTAAGATAAAAGCACATTTCTGCTTTAACACCCTGTAGATCATGTAATTCCTGTCATCCAAAAACCTGTCAATCTGAAAACCAGTTATTTAATGACCGGTATCCGGCTTAATTCTTTCGGGTTTTCCGGGTTGGCGGCATCGTACTGGTAAAAACCATCCTCACCGATAACCAGCAATCTGCCTGCGTCGAGCGCAATGACGTCGTAGGTTTTGATGCCCTGGATATGCGATTTTTGCTTCATGTTCAGGGGATCGGTTTTGTCAAATATTTTCAACCCGTCGTCGCACAGGTACAGAAAATCGCTGGAGACCGACAAGCCCATCGGGTGTGTCATCGGATAGGATTTCAACAGGGAAGTGGCGGGCAAACCCTCGATACCGATAACGTCGAGCTGGTTGAAAGTGCCGTTGCAGGTAGTACCGTCGTGGATGGTAACATATGCATGGCGGTCATCGCATACGACGGGGTCACAGCCGCTGGCGTGTGAAAACTGGTTTTCCAGAACCGGGTGCTGCGGATTGGAATTGTCCAGAATGAACACACCGGTTTGAGAACCGAGGAACAGTTTGTCTTTCCAGGGGAAAATGGTTTCGATATTCCAGCCCAGCGAGTTCGCTTCGAGCAGGGAAGGGCAGGAGCCGCTGACCGACCAGGTACGAAGGGTGGAATTGTCAACCGTATAAAGGTATTGGTCCACGAGGCAAAAACGCGCGAATGAGCCGCCGACACCTGCCGCTGCCAGCGGGTTGGATTTGGGGCCGCCGGAAAAGGAACCGGCGAAATCTTCGACGACAAAGATATTGGGGCCTTCAAAAAACCAGTTCCGGCCCGAGCGGGCGTCTTCACATGAAATCTTTTCCGTAATTTCAGTTTGCTTGTATTCAACAAGATAGCCAAGTTGCGGGTCGGTTCCGTACAGCATGAACGCTTCCTGCGAACGACACAGTTCCTTCGGGTTTTGCATGTCGCTGATGTCGACGGTCATCAGGTCGACGTATTGATCGACAAACATAAGATTTCCCTTGATGGCCATGTCGACGTTGCCCGGGATGCTCCAGAACGCCAGGTTTTTCGGGTTGGAGGCGTCCGTATTGTCAAAAACGTGGATGCCTTCATTTTTTTCGTTGATAAACAGGTATTGCCCGAAGATATAAAGTTTGCCCGGGTTATGGAGCGCGCGCGGCGCTTGCACGCTGATGCCCGCCCTTACTTCCGAGGCAGTTTTGTACACCGCGTCAAAGCGGATATAGGTATGTGTGGAGTCGCATTCATCGCGAAGACACGAGCCGAACAGGACGGCGAGCGAGAATCCGGCAATGAGGAGTAGTGATTTGTGTTTCATAGCAGAACGGTTTTGAAAAATAAAATTCAGTTGTTGCACCGGAGTGTTTTTGCGGAATCACCGATACCTGAACAGCGCCGCCGAATGCCCGGGATTTCGCCGGCCGGCTGTCTGAAACAGTAGACAGCGATCTTCGGGGAAATGGTTGGCGCGATGTGAAATAAAATCGCATGAATTATGAAATTGAACTTTTTCGCAACTTGCAGCCGTACCGGAAACGCTGAAACTCTATGATTATACTTGACGAAAATCTCGATGCCACCGCGCCTGTGATCGAATATGCATCCTTTGGGGAGCGTCTGTTAGCCCGGATTATTGACGGTTTTATTATTCTGATTCCCTCTTACATCATTCCGATCATCGCTCCCTGGCTTTATTTTGCACTTCAGGAATCATCCAGAAGCGGATCAACGGTCGGAAAATCGGCCATGGGCATTCGGGTAACGGACATGAACGGGGAGAGGATCGGGTTTGGCCCGGCAACAGGTCGTTTTTTCGGTCAGATACTGAGCGTGATGACCCTGTTCATCGGCTATTTTATGATGCTGTTCAATTCGCGTCGCCAAACCCTCCACGACATGATGGCCGGCACGATCGTCATCAGGAGAAACCCCGAAATCGCGGCTGCACGACCGCAAAAAGGGCGGACCTGGAAAGCAAAAGTGAGTGAAAACGAGATGCACATCGTACGGATAACCGAAAAAGGGGGGCGCCACGTACATTATTCTCCGCTTGGCGAACAAACGCAGGACTTCACCCTGTGGCAACTCACCGATGGTATCGTCGATTTTACAGAGGCGTTCGGCGCATCGGACAATGCAGCCATGAAGCAATATGCGGAGGAACTGCTGCGCGGTTTTTAATTCGCCGCTTTCTACTGCACCTGCACCAGGTATTTGTTCTTTTTCCCGTTCTCGACCATGATGTAACTGCCGTGCAACAGGTCTGAGGATGAAATGCTGGCATTCAAATCGCTGATTTTCTGTTTGTTAATGGAAATGGCATTATTCTGAATTGCCTTTTTTGCCTCGCTGCGGCTCGGCAGGATGCCGGTTAATTCGGACAGAAAATCGAGTATGCCCGTGCCGTTTTGCAGAGCGGAAGCGGCCATTTTCGGACTGGGTATTTCCTCGGCGACCTGTGCCAGCGTGCGCGCGTCGAGGCTGCGCAAGGTGGTTGCATCCGCTTTCGGATCGAACAGCAACCGGGAAACGGCCAGCACCGTCTCGTATTCTTTCTGACCGTGGATGCGTACGGTGATTTCCTCAGCGAAAATACGTTTGAGCGCCTGCACATTTTCGCTTGCCTCCAGCGCTTCTATTTCTTCGCGTGTTTTCAACGAAAAATAGCGCAGAAATTTGGGCAGGTCGCGGTCATCTGCATTGAGCCAGAACTGGTAGAAGCGGTACGGGCTGGTCAGGTTTGGGTCGAGCCAGATATTGCCGGAGGTGCTTTTTCCGAATTTGGTGCCGTCGCTTTTGGTAAGCAGAGGTGTCGTGACGGCGTACAGTTTCAGGTCTTCGATCTTGCGACCCAGTTCCACGCCGGCGGTGATATTGCCGAACTGGTCGCTGCCGCCCATTTGCAGGGTTATGCCGTATTTTTTGTTGAGCAATACAAAATCGTAGCCCTGGAGCAACTGGTAGCTGAATTCGGTAAACGAGATACCCGTCTCAAGTCGGCGCTGAACGCTCTCTTTCGACAACATATAGTTGACTGTCAGGTACTTGCCAACGTCGCGGAGGAATTCCAGCACGTTCATGTTCTGGTAAAACTCCAGATTGTTCACCAGCAGGGCACGGTTGGGCGATTCCGGGTTGAAATCAAGTAATTTTTTTGCCTGTTCCGCCTGATGTGCGGTGTTGCGGTCGAGTTCTTCAAAACTTTTCAGTTCGCGCTCCGCATCTTTTCCGCTGGGATCGCCGATACGACCGGTAGCGCCGCCCATGAGCACGACTGGCTGGTGACCGGCGCGTTGCAGAAAAGTGAGCAGCATGATCTGCACGTAATTGCCAATCGTCAGGGAAGGGGCGGTGGGGTCGAAACCGATATAGCCGCGTACCACGCCGGTTTTCAGGTGTTCTTCGATGCCTGGTGTGGTGTCGTGGATCAGGCCACGCCAGCGTAGTTCTTCCAGAAAAGATGTCTTTGCGTTTTGCACGTTTTTCGTAGTTCGTTGCGTATTATTGGTTGCAGTCCGGTATATTCGGTCTTCGGCGAATAAAATTTCCCAGTAAAAAGTTTCCGGAACCGGCGGCAAAATTAAGTTTTGCTGCATAAGGAAAGAGATTCCCGCGCTGTTTTTCCTTTCTTGCCATAAAAAGTACCGGTTTGCCGGGTTGTACTATTTTTGCATTGAAAAATCATTAAGTAACGATGAAAGAATAACCTATGGATTTGATGCGGTTCTTTTTGCGCCAACCGGCCCGTCTTTTTCGTTAAAGAGCGCTGTGTTCGCCCCAAAAGATAGTTGGCTGACCCCAAAATAACCTGACTGAAATCAGGAACCTGTTCTTTCATCGTTACCAAACCGTCCAATTGTTTTGAACCTTCCCTTTTTCATCGCCCGCCGTATCGCTTTTTCCGGAGGAAAGAATTTTTCCCGGATCATCATACGCATCGCTATCGTGGCGGTGGCGCTCAGCGTGGCCGTCATGATCTCTGCAACGGCGCTGATTGCAGGATTCAAGAGCGAGATCAGCCGGAAAATATTTGAATTCTGGGGGCATTTGCACATTTCCGATACGGTGTATTCGCTTTCGTTCGAGCCTACGCCGATCGAAAAACAACAGAATTTTTATCCTGCGCTCGATACCGTGGGAAGTATCACGTACACCGAACCGGAAACCATACTGGGCTTTGAAACGGGCCGGGAAGTGGAGCGGCGGTCGCGCGGCGGCATCCGTCACATCCAGGTGTTTGCCCACAAGCCCGGCATTATTCGCACAAAGACGGCAATGGAAGGCATCCTGTTGAAAGGCATCGGAAAGGATTTCGACTGGGCCAACCTCACGCCCTACCTGCTGGAGGGGAGACCGATTTCGATGTCCGATACCGCTGCCTCCCGCGATATTATCATCAGCAGGCAAACGGCTGACCGGCTTCAGGTTGGCGTGGGCGACAAGTTCATCGTTTATTTTATCAAGGAAGGCGAACAACTGCGCAGGCGCTTCGAAGTGTGCGGCATTTATAAAACCGGACTGGAAGAATACGACCGCAAATTTGCGATTTGTGACATACGGGAGGTGCAGAGCCTGCTTGGATGGACCGAAAATCAGGTGGCGGGCTTCGAAATATGGCTCGACGATCTGCGCGACCTTGACCTGTATAACGACTACATTTACAACGAGGTATTGCCGCCGGACCTGCTGTGCGTGAGTATCCGGTCTAAATTCCCCTCCATTTTTGAATGGCTGCAACTACAGGACCTGAATGAATTTGTCATACTGGGGCTTATGCTCGCCGTGGCCATCGTCAACATGGTAACCGCATTGCTGGTACTGGTGCTCGAACGCAGCACCATGATCGGGGTTTTGAAGTCGCTCGGCGAAACGAACGGCAGGATTCGGCGTATTTTCCTGTACTACGCTGCCGTAATTACGGTCACCGGCATGTTCTGGGGTAACCTGATTGGGTTAGGATTCTGTTACCTGCAGAACAGGTTTCACGTCATCCGGCTCAATGAAGCGGACTACTACCTTTCTTATGCTCCGGTGAAGATCAACTGGTTCGCAGTGCTCGGGGTAAACATCGGCACCCTGTTGATTACCTTGCTGTTTCTGGTGCTGCCCTCGCTTGTCGTATCCAAAATTGCGCCGGTGCGCGCCATTCAATTCAAATGATACGGCAACGGTGGACGCGGTTTGCAACACATGTCCGGCGTAGAAAACCGGGAAACAGCCACGCTGCTTCGGGACATCCGGGAATTGCGCGCAAGGCATATCCGGTCACGCGCACATGGCGTCTTCTCGAAGCGGGATTTCTCCTGGGCGACCTGTTGTTTATTCCCGAAATACTTTTGCTGCTAAACCGGCTTTTCAAGCCCAATACACGCAAACTGGGCGTTCAGGAAATCGCCATCGCGCGCACTATCTTTGGTGAAAACATTGATTATCAAAAGATAAGGATCGATGAGCGCTCCCTGATCGGGTGTCGCCAATTTCATTTTGCCTACGTCGGTTTCAACTGCATCAATTGTTGGGGCAGTCTGTCCAACACACATTTTATCCACGAACTGGTGCATGTGTGGCAGTTCCAGACGCTGGGCTCCCTTTACATTCCGAGGGCGCTGTGGGCACAACGGACCGCCGAAGGCTATAACTACGGCGGGGTGCAGGCTCTCGAATCCGCCGCTGAAGCAGGTGGGGACCTGTCAGCATTCAATTTTGAACAACAAGGCGATATCGTAGCAGATTTCTATTGCCTCAAAACGGGGTTGAAGCCGCGATGGTGTGAAGGGGATGCGACATATCTGCCTATTTTTGAAAAAATAGTCAGATTTTGACCGCCCGTTTTGAAGGCTTGCCCTCGGTTCGCTTTTTGCTATACTGTGACATTTGGTCTCGTTTTGACAATTCGTACAACATCAGGATTATTTTTGCAGTTTAGGCCAAATATCTATTCCGAAAATCCGGACACCATTTCGAACATACCACTTTACTGTGAAGTTTAGAAAAGAACAAGACGCGGAGATCGAGGAGATTCTTGAAGGTTGCCGCCAGTTCAGGCGAGCCAGCCAGCAGCGCCTTTTTAACCTGTTTTATAACTATGCCATGACGATTGCCCGTCGCTACATGGGCAATCAGGAAAATGCGGAAGAGGTGGTGAACGATGCATTTTACAAGGTTTTCACCAAATTGGGATACTACTCGAACGAGCAGCCATTCCGGTTCTGGTTGCGCCGCATCGTCATCAATACGGCCATCGACCGTTTGCGTACAGGAATGAACATCCTGCCTTCCGCCGAATTGCAATCCTGGCATGATGTGGAAGCCGACAGCGGGATCATTGAAGAACTCACGCGGGAGCAGGTGCTGGCAATGATCGATCATTTGCCGCCAGCCTACCGGACGGTGTTCAACCTGTTCGTCGTGGACGGCCACTCGCACGAAGAAATCGCTGATTTGCTGGGCATAAATGCCGGCACTTCCAAGTCGAACCTTGCGCGTGCCCGTCAGCATTTGAAAACCATTTTTATCAACGACTTTGAATTTTCCAGGAAAATATGAGCGACTTCGACAAGATATTTGCTGAAAAACTTGATGAAGAGGGGCGATTTCCCCGAAAGGCAAAAAACTGGCGGACACTATCCAGCCGTCTCGACGCCTTCGAGTCGGGTTTGCACGGCTCATCCAGACGTCTCCGGATATGGCAGGCAGCAGCGGCTGTAACCCTGGTCGCAGCCAGCGTTCTGTTCGGGCAGGTGATTTCGATGCGCCATGAAAATGCCGGTTTGCGCGAACAGGTGGCCGAACTGCAAAAAATGCAGCCCCGGCAGGAAACCACAGAAATAGCAGGCAGCACCGAAACTAAAATCCCTCAAACGGGACTTGCAACGGGTACACAAGAAACCGGACAAAACAATACTTCAGGAAAAGACAGTTTTTCTCATAAACCCGGACAGGCGTCAGGGCATTCCGATGTGCCGAATACCCTGCAAGCACAACACCGCCAATACGCCCCGGCGGGACAAAAAGGCGCTTTACAAACCGGTAACGATAGCAGACAGCAGATTGCCTATGACAAATTGAATACACCGGAACAGATTGCCGGCCGATCGGTGACCGAACCGTCAGGAATTGCGATTCAGGATAAAAACCGCTCAGGCGGATCGCCTGATTCCCTGCAAATTCCGGATGCGATACAGGTGATGGCTCCGGCAAGTTTGCTGGCTGTAGAATTGTTGCCCGTGAAGAGCCGCCTGGCGCCGGAGAAAATCCATATGCCGCTCGTTTCTGTACCCCAACCGCCCATAAAGCCGGTCCGGCAACAGACTTCACACTTCCGGGCCGGCATACAGGCAGTGGCGGCCATCCCGCAAACAGAGCGGAAAGGCATATCTACGCCAATTGGATCGGGAATCTCGGCGGAATACGCCATTTTGCAGAATCTCAGCATCGCGGCGTCGGCAGACTGGCTGCATTATGAAATAAATACGGATAGTATTCTGCCACACTTTAACCTCCCGGATCATCCCTCTTCCCCCGGCAATCCGCACCACGACCTCGTAGGATTGGAAGGTTACCAGCGCATCCAGCAGTATAGCCTGGGACTGAATTACACGGTTCCGGTCAGATTTTGGGCGCAGCCAACCCTTCGTATTGCGCATACCTGGGCCCGGATGTCGCCTTCCTCCTTCATTTTAGCATTTGAAGAACATCCGCATGGCGGCGGCATGCACTCGCGGGAGTACGTACCGGCGAAGTCCGATGCCAAATGGTTTAACAATATTTGGCGTTTGGGTTTGGGGCTGAAACACGAAACGCCCCGCTGGGTGTTCGGTATCAGCGCCGATTACGCCAAAGGGCCGGGCTCAGACGATTCCATTTTCGACGCGGTTGTTTTGAAAGCCGGCGTTCAATTCAAGTTTGATTAAGCGCGCGTTTAAATTTTAGTCACCGGGTTACAAGCGGCAAATTTTAACGCCGCATGAAAGAAAATTTGCTCTCTTTCGCCTCGGTACTAAAACTTATACGCGCTCCGAGTCATGGAAATGCCAGTTTTAGCAATTCGGATGCTGTTGTGAAATTGTTTAACTTTATCAACGCAACCATGCCGGAAGAAAACTCGTGAGGTCAGACAACAAGGCAATTTCGCTTTGTCAGTCATAAACAAACGCAGTTTTCTGATGAAAAAACTTTTGTTGTTCTCCGCCTTATTTGTGCTGGCAGCCGTTTACTCCTGCCAGAAAGATGCCACAACGCTT
>JAKOXM010000179.1 GCA_029781095.1 Bacteroidota bacterium | reverse complement strand
ATAATCGCGCATGCCAATCCCAAGCGTCCAGAAGCTCATGTAGTCTTTATTGGTGCGGCTGTCGGCATAAGGGCCGATGATGGTGATCTTTTTGAAGGGGCTCGCGGGTGTGAGCGGCAGGATACCGCCGTCATTTTTCAGAAGCACCATACTTTTCGCAGCGGCCTCGCGCGCAGCCTGGCGGTATGCCGGTTTTTCAAGCGTCGCTTCGCGGCGTTTCGGATCGAGGTAGCGGAAGGGGTCGTCGAAAAGTCCTACCATGAATTTCAGGCGCAGCACCCGGCGCACGGCCTCGTCGATCTGTGCCTGTGTGACGCGGCCTGCTTCGAGGGCTTTTTTCAGTCCACGCTGAAAGGTTCCGCCTACCATATCCATGTCGCTGCCCGCCGACAGGCATTTGGCGGAGGCATCGACGTCGTCGCTGGCAGCGCCGTGCACGATCGTTTCGCCGAAAGAATTCCAGTCGCTGACGACCATGCCTTTGAAGCCCCATTCACCGCGCAGGATATCGGTTACGAGGTGTTTGTTCATGCTGGCCGGCACGCCGTTGAGCGTATTGAAAGCATTCATAAAAGTAGCGCTGCCGGCTTTGGCCGCGGCTTCGAAGGGCGGCAAAACGACTTCGCGGAGGCGCTGTTCGCTCATGTCGACTGTATTATAGTCGCGCCCGCCTTCCGCAAAACCGTATCCGGCGAAGTGCTTGACGCAGGCCGCGAGGGTATTGTTTTTGCTGAGATCGTCGCCCTGCATACCACGTACGCGGGCTTCCGCCACACGGCTGCCGAGGTAGGCATCTTCGCCGGCGCCTTCCATCATGCGACCCCAGCGCGGGTCGCGCGCTACATCCACCATGGGAGAAAAGGTCCAGTTCTGGCCGTCTGCCGCGGCTTCTTCCGCGGCAATGCGCTCGATATTCTCGATCATGCCCATGTCCCAACTCGCAGCCTGCGCAAGCGGGATAGGGAAAATGGTTTTGTATCCGTGGATGACATCGAATCCGAAAATAAGCGGAATGCCGAGGCGGGAGCCGACGGCGGTGCGCTGCATGATGATCTTGTTGTTGAAGTTGGTGTGGCTCAGAATGCTGCCGACATTACCGGCCTTGATCTGGCTGAGCATATCGTCTTTGGCCACGTCCGTTCCGGTGCTGATATCGCCGGGCAACTGGTTCAACTGGCCGATCTTTTCGTCGAGGGTCATTTTCCCGAGCAATTCCTCCACGCGCCGGTCAATGTCTTTGACGGAGGTTTTTTGGGAAAAAAGCGGTGAAACGCAAAGGAGAAAACCCGCCGTCGCCAGGACCATGGCGGGTAAAGAGGTCGTATTTATTTTCTTCATGGACATTTTTTTGAGCAAATGTAGGAGACGTCGTGGGGATAACAAGCCTGTAGGGCTACTATCTTAAGCAATAATGTCCATCGTAGATGTTTGAAACGGGTTATGCGCTGCCTGTAACGCCAACCTCTGGTTGGCCGTAGATAGCCAACCAGAGGTTGGCGTTACGCGATGCCCGGCGGTACATTTGGAAATACGCCCAATGTGTCTGAATTTCGCGGCCCGACAAATATCTCTGATATGAAATCACTCATACCCACCCTTGTCCGCACCGTCATCACCTTTGCCGTTTTTTGCGGACTGCAATATATCATTCCTTATTACCTGCTGGCGATTGGCGGTATCGTCGGTGGCGTGTTTATGCTCAAGACCAGCGATAACCGGCCGCTGGCGCTGGGTGTTCTCATCGGAAGCATTGCTTTTGCCATTTTCGCGTATGCGATGGCGCAGATATATCCTGTTGGAGGTTAACGGGTTTGCGGGTTAGCGGGTTGTCGGGTTGTCGGGTTAGCGGGTTAGCAGCCAGGGAAATTGAGACTTTCTAACTCTGAAACACTGTAACCCGCTAACCCGTTAACCCGCAAACCCACTAAACCCCTAAACCTGCTCCCCCACCAACCATTTCTTGAATTCCGAAGAGCGTTCGGTGCTCACGATCGTTTCGAGATCGGTGGCGGGTTCGAGTTCCACTTTGACGCGGCTTTTGGAGTAGGGGTGCATTTCCTTGATGCCGGCCACATTGACGATGAACTGGCGATTGATGCGGAAAAAAGTTTTGGTGTCGAGCATATTTTCCAGCTTGTCCAGCGGATAATCGACGGGGTAGCGCTTGCCGGTGCTGCGCGAAACGAGGAAAGTGATTTTATCTTTTGTATAGAAATAGGCCGCGTCGGTCATGTCCACGAGTTTGATGCTGTTTCCGAAACGGATGAGCATGCGGCGCAGGTAATTTTGTCCATCCTGGCGTCGCAGGGTTTCGAGCAGGCCCGTATAATCGGGAGAAACGGTGGCAAACACCTTTTTATATTTATCGATGGCGGCCGCCAGTTCGCCGGTTTTGATGGGCTTGAGCAGGTAGTCCACGGCGTTGACTTTGAAAGCCTGCAAGGCATATTCGTCGTAGGCAGTGGTGAATATGATGGGGCATGTCACCGTGGTGTGTTCAAATATCTCAAAACTGGCGCCGTCGGCGAGATGGATATCGAGAAGAATGAGATCGGGCTGCGGATTGTTTTGCATCCAGAGAATCGAGGCTTCCACGCTGTCGAGGCGTTGGAGCACCACGGCGTCGGGTTCTACTTCGGACAGCATTTTTTCGAGGCGGCGGGCGGCGGCGTTTTCGTCTTCTATGATGAGTACTTTCATAGTCGGTTATTTTAGCAAAATTGTTGGTTGTCAGATATTTAAATTATTTTCAATTTCCGCCTAATTACTTGCAAGGACGGGTCGCAAGGGCACTTTTACGGTGAAGAAAGCAACGTTGTCTTCCACCATCACCGGACGATCGCCCAACAGGCGGTATCGGTGCACAAGGCTTTGCAAACCGAAGTTCGTACTGGGCTCCGGCTTTATCTTGGGCTGGATGTTGTTGCGCACTACCACATAGCCGTCCGGATCGGCAAAAATTTCAATCGTAAGCGGCTTCGTAGCGGATATGACATTGTGCTTCACCGCATTTTCCACCAGCAATTGCAGCGTAAGCGGCATGATCAGGCCGGTTTGCCCGTTGAGATGATCTACCAGGTGAAAACCATCCTCGTATCGCTTCTTCAATAAAAAATGAAAACTGTGCACCAGCGCCATTTCCTCTTGCAGGGTGATAAAATCGCGCTCGCGGTAGGCGATGATACTCCGGTAAAAATCGGAAAGGTGTTCGACGTATTCCACCGCAATTTTCGGATTTTCCTCGATGATGGTAATGAGCGTATTGAAACTGTTGAACAAAAAATGCGGGTTTATCTGGCTTTTCAACGCGGAGAACTGCGATTCCAGTTTTTCACGCTTCAGTTGCGCAACCCGCTGCAAACGCGCTTCCCGTACCCGGACGATAGCATAAATAAGTCCGCCAAAACCGCCCAGGCATAATATTATAAACCACCACTGCGTCCAGAATGGCTTGCTGATGACGAATGTCCAGGTGGCTTCCGGTACATTTTCAAAATTGCCGTGTTCGCTCGTCTGCACCCTGAAAGTATAGTGATTCGGGGGCAGGTTGGGATAGGAGGCGATATGATCTTTCGATACTTTCCAATCGGGATCAAAGCCCTCCAGCCGGTAGCGATATCGCACCGACTCCGGATCGGTGTACCAAAGGCCTGTAAAATTGAAAATAAAGTAATTCTGGTTGAAAGAAAACGTGTTATTGGTCAGAAAATCAATGGATTGCAAAAAAACAGTCACAGCGGTAATGCCCGGCTGCGGGTCGTCGAGGAACAGTTCGTCGAATGCCGCTATACGCATCACTCCTTGCCGGGTACCCAGCCATACGTTTCCTTCCGCATCGCGGCAAACCGCGTTCAGGTTGACCTCCGCCAACGGAGCCCCGATGGCCGCATTGCAAAAAGTGACATGATCAGTCCGGTCGGGGTTCAGTATATCGACCCCGTCCTCATAGGCAATAATGATGTGGCCGTTGGCATCGGCAGCCAAACCTGTAATAGCGAGGCTGTGCAGGTGATTGTCCGTTGTATACCGTTTGAATTTCTTATCGTCAAAACAGAACAGTCCGTCTTTGTCCGTACTGAACCAGATATTCCCCCGGCGGTCTTCCGCGATGCTGTAGATGGTTTTCAGCGGCACCCCGTTGGCCTCTTCAAAATGGCGAAATTCGCCTTTATCCAGCACGATCAAACCCTTCCCGTCCGTACCGAACCACACCCGGCCCCGGCTGTCCGGAAAAACCTTGTACACATAACTGGTGCCGATGTCGCTCTGTCTGGAAGAAAGATCGCTATGGCTGTGTTCCTGCGCGCTGATCTCTGTAATACCTCCGAGCGAAGCCAGCCATACCTGTCCGTTATGACCGCCGATAGACAGTACGCTGCCGTTGGACAGGCCGTTTTGCTCGGTAAGGCGTCGTATTACTTTTCCTTCCGGGCTCAGAACGAAAACCCCTTCGCCAAAGGTACCTGCCCATATATTCCCGTCGAGCGGCGACTCCCACAGGGTGATCACGTTCTGGCCGGAGGGCAATACCTGGCGGAACACTCCTTTTTCCTGCAAAAAAAGTCCCCCGCGTGTGCCTGCCCAAAGGCGGTGGCGGTGGTCGATCAATACCGTTTGTACGTTGGAAAACGGTGTGGCAAGCATGCCGAAGCGGACGTTGGCGGTGTAAACCAGGCCCTTGTCGCCCACAGCCCAAAGCAATCCTTCCCGGTCCTTGCAAGTCGACAGCAGTTTGGAATGCCTTAGCGGATGCGATTCCGGCAGCGTGAGCGTTTTGCCCGAAACGACATCGATGCGCACCAGGCCGTCGCCCGTGGTGCCGGCCCAAAGCTCCTGACTGCCGAAAACCGCCATGCTCGCAACGGTCCCATACGACCAGCCAGTCGTGCAGAAATCAAATTTTTTTTGCTCAATGTTATACCTGCAAACACCTTTTTCATAGGTCCCGATCCAGATGTTACCTTTCTTGTCTGCCAGCAATGAGGTGATGATCTCATCCGGGAGGCCGTCTTTTGTGGTCAGGGATTGCACTGTTTTTTGCCCGGGAGCAGGCATTGCACAAATGTTGATCCCTCCGTCCGTACCTGCCCATATCCGATTTTCGGCGTCACACGCAATCGAATAAATATCGTCGCCCTGCAATCTGTCATCTGCAGCGTTAAACTGGTATAATCTGTTGTTTTTCAGACAATAAAGACCTTCTCCGTACGTCGAAAACCAGAAACCGCCGGTTCGGTCGGCAGCAAAAGCCGTGATGGCTTTTTTCGGAAGCCCCTCCTCCGGTTCCCATTGCCGGAGCGATGTGGCGCTCTTCATCCTCGTGGCGTTTGCATCCGTTGGGAGGAAGGCGCTGTTGACCGGCATGTTGGCAATCATACCGTTTCGGAAACCCACCCACACAAGTCCGTTCCATTCGTACAACGCGCTCACCTGACTGACCGGCATACTGTCCGGCAAGCCGACGGCATAATACGTAAGCCCGTCGTAGCGGTACAGGCCGTCCTGTGCGCCAAACCACATCCAGCCCTTGCTATCCTGAAAGGCGAGCGTCATCTGGACATTCCACAGGCCTTTCGCCTCCCGAAGGCGGAAAGACGGCATCTGGGCCTGCAACCGGGGACAGGCAAACAGGAGCAGTATAAAAAGTATCCTGGTCAAATTAATTTATTTCTTCACCATTTCGGCATCCACCGAAACCGCGATTTCTTCCGCAATTTTTTGATATACAACTTTTGGTACCGTGATATTGTGGTCATTCAGGGGCACTGTGAATGTAGCCTGCAACCTTATCCTGTTGCCCGCCACTTCCAGCTGGCTTTTTATGATCCTTTCCTGCTCTACGCCGTGAATATTGAGCTGACCCTTCGCCCGCACCGAGTATTTCCCATCTTTTTGAAAATCAATTGATTCTATAATCTTGCCCGTGAAGCTCGCCTTGGGGTATTTCTTGCTCTCCATGTAATTTTCATTAAAGTGCTCCCTTTGCAGCGGACTGTTAAATCCGTCAAACGTTTTCACATCCACTGTCCACGCAAATGTTTGTTTGTCAGGATCGATGGCGCCGCGCAATTTGCCGCTTTTCGCTTCGATCATTTCCAGCGGCGCATCCGACTTAAAGGAAACCTTCCCGTTTTCGCATTTGTAAATCCCCTCCGCAGCAGGGCGATGACCCGGCAGCAGGGCTATATCCAGAAACGCCATTCCCGGAAGCCAGCATCCCAATGCCAGCACATATAAGATGGATGGTGTTTTCATAACTCGATGCTTTGCATTGTCAGGTGAAAATAAGGATATAAGAACGACTATACGGCAGGAATACTTTCCGAACGGGCAAAAAAAGAGCATGAAGGCGTGATTTTACTGCCCGGTCCGGATCTTTACGAACTTCCGTACTGCCTTGCCATTTCCATTTTCCAGTATCAGAAAATATATCCCCGGCGGAATATTTCTCAAATCCAGCTGCCATGAAGAGATATTGCCGCTCTGATTCCCGTTGTCAGCGACAGGCAATGCAACCCGTCCGCCTGCATCGAATACACCCAGCCGGGTTTCAGCATGCTCTGTTCCGGTCATCTCTACCGTGAGCGTTTCACTTGCCGGGTTGGGATACAGCTTCAGCGAAGCTAAATCGCCGTTCTGTCCCCCGGGGGAGACAGACACGAGGGCTTTCGGCACAAAGGCAACGTTGAGTGCCCGCGATTGCCCGGGAAACATATCAAATGATCCGGTTTTCCCTTTTGCATCCATCCCGGAAGCAGGCACAAGCGGTTCCGGGTAAAAAGCAGGTAAAAAAACCAGAAAATAGGATCCCGGCGCTACGATCGAGTAATCGTACCGTCCTTCCGCATCCGTCGAAGTGGCGGCGGCCAAGGTCGAATCGCCGTTGTAGAGCAACACGGCAACATCGGGAAGCAATGGTTCGGACGCTTCGAACTGCTGGTTTTGATTCAGATCGAGCCAGACGAATCCGCCGAGGGCAATTTCGGTGGCAGACCATGCTGCGTCGAGATTCCGTTGGTCACCGGCTGCGAGGTTGAATGCTTCTGAAAAGCCATTGGCGTCGATGTTTTGAACCGGAATCAGGACATCTGCCGTGGATGGCGGCACAAACCCCAGATAATAATTGCCCGGCGGCAGATCTGAGAAAGTGTAACGTCCGTTCGTTGCCGAAAGCGTCGTGGCGACGAGGGTGTCTGTTGCAGCGTCGTACAGCCGTACGGTTGCAGCGGCAAAGGTCGGTTCGCCCGGTTCCCAAATACCGTTGTTGTTGACATCGAGGCCGATTGCCCCTCTGATGCCTGCCGGAAACGGGATAGCCGGCGGGTATAATTGTCTTTTCGGAATGATTTCCTTTATCTGGTGAGCGCTGCTCCAGAACAATTGAACCAGCGCACCGCCGCCGATTTCCAAAAATTCCAGTCGAATGGGGTATTTCTTGCCGGCCTCCAGCGTAATGCTTCCCGAGTTTTCTTTCGGCGCCTGCGGTTCCCATTTGTCGATCACCAGCGAATCGCCGATCCACAAACGGCAGCCATCGTCACTAAACACATGAAAAGAATAGGATTCGGAGAATACCGGCTCTAGAAAACCCCGCCAGCGAGCCGTAAAATAATCATTTGGCACCAAGGGATCGGGGGAACCGTTGCCCCAGTTGTAATCGACGGTCGTATCGATACGCATCACGACCGGCGCTTCATCAAAATTGCCCTGCGGGTCTATGAAATACTGGGCCGCCAGCCCTGTTCCGGTACCCAGTGCGTAGGTGTCGAACGACGCGCCCAGCGTCATCGGGGTTTCCGGGGTAACAAACGAACGCAAGGGGTCCGTACTGCCGTCCGACCAGTGGGAAAAAACATAAACAGTGTTTCCAATTTTCTGAATATCAGGCGCCTGCACCGTCCGGGTGATACCCGACACACTCTCGAAAAGGGCGGGCAGGGTCCTTATCTGGCCATCCACGTTCATCTCGATACCTGCCGGGCCGCTGATCGTAATTTCTGTTTTTTGCGGGTATACATCGCGCGTAACCGTCTTTTCAAAGCCTTTTATGTCGCGGGCAGTCAGGTATATCCGAAAAAAAACGTCGGTCGCCGTCTCGCCTACGGGAGATACGATATACTGGCCTTCCGAAACGCCTTGTGTAAGCGGCAGCCCCGGATGCGTATGATTGGCGTGGTGAAAATCAATGCGCCAGCTCAGGCGGTCGGCGGCCAGGGGGCCTTCTTCCGGGTCGGTAGCCTTCCCGGCAAAATGCAAGGTGTCGCCGCCGCGATAAAGCGTATTTGTCAGGGGCAGCAATATTTCCGGCAGCGGGCGGTGATTGGACGAAACACCCACCAGAGCCGTCTGGCTGGGAGCGGAACCAAAATTGTTTTCCGCCACGCAGTATACCGTCGAGCCGCTGTCTGCCAGCATCAGGTTGTTTAGAGTCAACAGGGAAGAATCAGCGCCGGGCAGGGCGGCTCCATTCCGATACCATTGATAATGAATAGGTTGTCCTCCAAATGCCTGTGCCTGAAAAGTAGCCGTTTCGCCTTCCGCCACGAGTACGGACTGCGGCTGACCGGTCACAAGCGGCGCTCCTTGCCCGACCCAGTATACACGCCAGATCGTGCCTTCTTCGCTTGCCGTATTGTCCACTTCCGAGCCTCCGCCCAGGCCCGCGCGGGCGAGGTAGTAGAGTTCGCCGGAAGGCGTGGAAAGCAAACTCACGGGACGGTCGATGCCGGTCGCAAATGTTCCTGAAAAATTACCGGTTACGGGGTCGAGCATTTTTAACCAGCCCTTGCAATAGTCGGCAAAAAAGAATTTTCCGCGATAGGCTGCCGGGATCAGGTTATTATTGTGAAATGCAAATGCGGCGCCAACGATGGCGCAACCATCGTTGTGGTTGTAGGCGTACACAGGGTCTTTGTAAGCGGGGTTGCCCGAAGTGCCCTGGTACAATTTCCAGCCGTAATTGGCGCCCGGCAGGAGTTCGTTCACTTCCTCCCAGGCCTCGGCGCCAACGTCGCAGAAGTATATTTTCCCGGTTAGCGGGTCGCGGTTCATGGAAAAAGGATTGCGCACGCCATAAGCATAAATTGCGCGGTTTTTCCCAGCCAACTGGCCGTAGAAAGGGTTGCCGTCGGGGATGGAGCCGTCCTTTTTAAGCCGCAGTATTTTGCCAAGCACTGTATTGAGGCTTTGCGCATTATCTGACTGGGCGCCATCACCCACCCCGATGTACAGCATGCCATCGGCGCCAAAAACCATGGCGCCGGCATTGTGAATACTTCCACTCAGCGGGTCGAGATCGAGCAACACCTGCTCACTGCCCGGCACCGCAAAATCGCCATTGGCCAGCACGCGACTGATGCGATTGTGTTGCACACCCGGCACCGTATAATACAGGTATACCCACGGAGAATTTTCAAAATCAGGGTCGATAGCGATTCCGTTCAGCCCCTTTTCATTGTAAGAATCTACCTGCAGCGTAATAAATGGCTGGTCGTGCAAGTCACCGTCGTGGAGTATGAGTACGCGGCCGTCTTTCTGCGCCAGAAAAATGCGGCCATCAGGCGCCAAAGCCATACAGGTAGGGTTCAGGCCTTCCGCCACCAGCGACTGGGCAAAGCCGGAAGGAAGCGTGACGGATTGTGCATTCACTACCGATGTGAATAAAAACAGGGCTATCGCAAACAGAAGAGGGTTTTTCATGACAAGTTTAAATTTTAAACATTTATACAAATTGTTTAAATTTTGAATTTCAAAATCCCCCGGTAACGCTCAGGACGAAACCAGGGGAAGGAAAGAACCGGAGGCGAGCCGCAATTCAGGTATTTTTTAAAAATGGAAACCATATCCGAAAAACACCGCCTTCATGCCGAATACGCTGAATCCTGATAGCAGCACACCCAGCATAATAAGGGTAAATGGCACGTATACAAGGCCTCTCAAGAGGCGATTATCCCATTTCATATGATGCATCAGTGGCAACAAAAGGAAAGCAAGACACAGACCCATGAAAGAGATCTGGAACATGAACAATGAAGCGAGACCGAAGGCAAGACCCGTCAGTATTTCAAATCCCTGCACCAAAAGTGTATCCGGATGGCTTTTGGCCAGAAATTGTTGCCAGGTGCCTCGAATATTCAACATGCCGTTTTTCGACGGCAGCCTGTCTGCGTGTTCCGACTGCTTTTGGTCACCGGTCACAAGAAAAATGGCTTTGCCGGATATCATATAAGCCAGTACCCCGAGGCTCGACAAGGGTGTGAGCGCTGCATAAAGGGCCGTGCTGTGGCTCAGAAAACGGAACAGTTTGAGCGGCTGTCTGGCCAGTGCCACCACAAAAGAAAGTACCGGCGCGAAAAAAGTTAAGATGGTGATCAGGTAAAAATCCCAGCCGTAGATCACCTGGAAACGTGTGTCGAGCGCAACAATCGGCAACCTGAATTCCTGTCCGCCCAGCACAAAAGTGACATCCTGCGGGTGTCCGAAAAAGTAAGGCAGGGCCAGGTTGGCGTTGATCATGAACATAAAATAAAGAAGCGTGAGCGGCAAATTGAGCGTCGGGAACAGGACGTCAAGTTTTTCAGTCCAGGATATGTTTTTGGCGCGCAGCAACCAGCCGCCTTTTTTAGACAGAAACTCGGAGGTGCCTCTCGTCCATTTCATATGACGGATGCGAAAAGCCCGTACCGAATCGGGAAAATCTTCATAACACACAACGTCTTCAAGGAAACGCCCCCTGTAACCCAGTTCGCGGGCATGTATCGCAAATCCCAGGTCCTCGCTTACAATATCCGGGAAGCCGCCGATGCTTTCCCAAACGTCGCGGCGCAGCAAGGCGCCGTGGCCCAGGAACATGACGAAACCGTAGTCGTTGCGCAGCGGCTGGTACCACTTCCAGTGAATATCGATGCCCACACCCAGTGATTTGGAAAGGGCGGAAGGGGAGTCCGGGTTTGCGCGGTGGTTGGCTTGTACAAAACCGCAGGTCGGATCGGTTTCCAGTACGGCCACCGTTTTGGCCAGAAAATCAGCCGGCAATATTTCGTCGGCGTCGGCTACGGCAAAATACGGTTCGAATACAAAGTTGGCCAGACCGTAATTCATGTTTCCGGCCTTGTAAGCCTTCCGGTCGGGGCGACGAATTACTTTCACCAGGTCAGGATGCCGGGCTGCAAATGCATCTACCCGGTCCTTGAATTCCTGTTGTGACGAGTCGTCGAGGATATATACCTTGTAATCAGGGTAATCCTGCCGAATGCATGAATCGACGCTTTCCTCAACAAAATCGTTGCAGGTGGTGTACAGAATGGCGACGGGGGGCTGCATCGTGGCAACGGAGGGGGTTTTGCTCAAAGGGCTTTTTCTGCCCAGCAGGCCGTACAGGGAAGCAAAGGCCACCACACCCATGTTGTACATTCCGTAGAGCCACGCGAAATCGATAAATCCGATAAAAATCCATATGGCGATGCGGCTTGGAATGTCATATGCCATATCGAGCAGCAGCAGCAAACGCGGCTGAAACCACAGAAGTGAAGCGATCCAGGCAGTGAAAATTGTCAGGTACATGAGCGGGCTGGGCGGAGCTGCCATGAGGCGTTCAGGCTTCGCGGCAGCCTTGGCAGGTTGCTTGCGAATGGCATCGACAGGTAAAGACATGGCCGAAGCGGATATTGATCTGTTTGTAAGTTTGGATGACATGGCTGTGCATTTTTACGCCCGTGCTTTTAACTTCCGGGTACGGGAAGCGCAACAGGTTGTTTCAATAAATCTTTGAAAATGAAATAGTTGAATTACACGCTGGCAAGCATTATTTCTCCAGACGAAGTTTAACTCCTGCGGCCGCCGCCATCAGCTCGTCAAACGGCGCTTTTTCCCAGCGGAAGGATAACTGCCCCCAAACGGTCTGGCTAAAAGGTAGCAGCACGGTGGCGTAGCCGCCATAGACATTATCATTGGACACATCGCTTCCCACGCCCGCCTTGCCGAATAATGCACCGAGGTTGAGTTCATAACCGTTGGTGGTGCGGAACTGGTTGTTCAACAAAAACCGGTTTTCAGGGCGCGGAGCATTTTCTACCCTGGAATAGAAGTAGTAGGGTTCTATGGCATAACCTTTCACGACCGGCACCCTTACGCTGCCGTAAACCAGCCATTCGTTAGACGATTTATTGCTCAGGCCAAAAAAACCTCCGCCTTTGATACTCATGCTGGGAAGAAAATATACCTGTTCCGTGCTGAATATCTGCTCCGTTATATTGTCAGGCATCAGACGCGTACCGTACTCGAACCTGCTGGTGAGCCGGTTGTTCCAGGGTATCACAGCGCCCGCAGAGAATGCCTGGGCTTCCTGGTTGCTGCGCACCAGAGATGCGAGATCGAGGGTAAGCGAGTTGTCGTACTTGAGAAACATCCGGAGTTTTTTGGCAACCTGGCCGGTGAGCTGCACGGTGCGCAGGTTGAAATTGCCCATGTCTCCCGTTTTGGAGTAACCCGTCCAGATATCGAGTTCGAGCGGAGCAGAAATGCCGTAGGAACTTTCCAGCAACTCGTTGGCGGTGCGGTTCGTCGAATCGATCTGAAGTGCGGAGCGGAGTGCTATACGCGCTTTTTTTATGTTGTTTTCGATCAGATACGACTGAGCCAAAGCAATGTAGTATTCAATGTTGTCGGGAAATTCGAGTATGAGTTTTTCAAAGTAATCGATCGCAACGAGACCGTTGCCCTGCCAGAGGTAGACGTAACCCAATCCCTTGCGGGCTTCAAAATTGTCCGGTTGCAGGCGCTCAAGCGCCTCGAACGGATACTTGGCGGCGGCATACTGCTCCGACCACGCGAGGTTATAGCCCTTGCCAATCAAAGCGGAAGCATTGCCGGGATCGATGGCCAGCGCCGCTTCGAATTTGTCCTGTGCCTGTTCGTGTTGCTTCGCCCAGGAAT
Organism: Bacteroidota bacterium; assembly: GCA_029781095.1. Lineage (GTDB taxonomy): Bacteria > Bacteroidota > Bacteroidia > Chitinophagales > Saprospiraceae > M3007. The sequence continues at coordinate 3,562 of JAKOXM010000179.1, read as the reverse complement.
AGTTGTAGCCGGCGCCGATGAGCGCCTCCAGGTTGTCGGGGTTGTCAGCCAAAGCAGCGTTGTAAATTTTTTCAGCCTCAAAATGGCGGCCTGCCTCCGACAAGCGTTTTGCTTCTGCAAGGTCCTGCGCACAAACGGTGCACAGTGACAGGCAGAAAAGCGAGAGTAGTAAAAAGATTTTTGTGTTCATACCGAGCATTTTTTAATGAAAAGCACGGCACAAACATGTCCTGATAAACCCGTTGATAAAAAATGAAAGCCCCCGAACGGGAAGGATACAGCGCTGAACAGGGCTAAAACTGCACCTCCACCGCCTGGCCTTCCACTGGAAAAACGACCCAGCACTGTACTGTTTTTCCCGGATTTGCCCTCCTGGCGAGCACCCGGAGCCAGCCCAGTTGAGAGGCTGCTGCCTGCGCCTGCTGCCGCCATTTTTTCATGCCTTCGGCGAAATGCGCAAATTGCAAAATGGTTATTTGTTCGTCGTTCCGGACAAAAATATCGGCTTCAAGGCGGAGCTGGCGGGCGCGTGTCAGCCCCGGTCCATCCCCCGGGGATTCGGTGTCGGACCAGCCTTCAACAGCCAGCTTGCCCAGCACTTCATCAGGCCGGAAACGGTTTTGCAGAAAGGCCCGGAAGGCGTCCGATTGCCGCGCCAGTTTTTCAGGTGACAGGGCTTCCGCCGCTCCCCGTATCTTCAATTGTTTTGCGGCAACAGCTGCCCGGGCTTCCTGCGACATGTCCGGGTTGTCGGCAATAAAAAAGGAGAAAACCGATTTTTCAAGCGCCGGAGAGAAGTCGCCGGCAAATTCCAGCCAGGGCGCCCAGCTAACGGGATCCTGGTATTGTGGATTGAAACCCGGCGGCATTTCCTGCGCCGGATCGATCAGCAGCGACTGGCGCGGCACCTGGTGCCGGCCGGCCCGCGGAGCATGGAAAAGCACAGGCGCTTCGTCCGGCAGGCTTTCGGGAAAATCCCTGGGCTTGTAAAGGGGCTCGTTTTCGCAGAAAATGGCCTGGCCATTCCAGTAAAACGGTGTTTCGTCCGAATCGGGATCGAGGGTAGGTATGCTTTCGTCGCCGTGGTTGAATACCCGGTTGAGCCATTTCGTGCCCTGGGCATTTGAGGGAAAAATCAGGTAGTCGCGTGCACGCGTGAGACCGACGTACAGCAGGCGGGCCTCTTCTTCCAGCGCCGTGCGGGTTGCCTGCGACCATTCCGGGGTCTGAAGCAGGGTTTCTTCGAGGCGCGTGCCGCGGAATTGATCGGCATACGGGTTGACCCAGAACCGTATCCAGCGGTTGCCGAGGATATCGTCCAGATCAGGCTTGTCGGCTTCCGGCACGAGATTGATGCCCCAAATCTGTTCTTTTAGTACCTGATTGATGTTGTGGCAAACGACCACAGGGTATTCCAGCCCCTTGCTTCGGTGATAGGTAAGCACTTTTATGGCGTCGTCGCTTTCGCCGGAACCCTGCGCATCGAGTTCGTTTTGTGCACGGTCGTTGAGCCAAAGCAGAAATCCGCCAAGTGAGGCCGCCGAATGCAAACGTTGGCAAGCGGACTCGTAGTCAAGGGCATACCCGCGCAACCGGTCGAGATTGTCGAGGCGCTGGGCAGGGTTTCCCAGTTGCACGGCGATCCGGCGAAGATCCGGCTCGTCGAGCACGAGGTTCAGGATTTCGGAAGCGGACAGGTCAGCGGTGCGCGGGCGCAGCGCGCCGAGCAGGCGGAGGATGGGAGCGTCTCCCCAGGCGCCGGTATAAGTACCCGAGTCGCGCAAGGCGGCGAGGTAATCGACGCGGTTATTGACCATTTCCTCAAGGTTCATAGTCCCCGTCAGGAGCAGTATTTCGGCCACGCTCAGGGAATCTGAAGGGGTAAGCAGGTATTTCAGACAGGCAAGCGCCAGCCTGGCCTCCGGTGTTTCCAGCAGCCCGGACCTGCTGATCGCGGCCTTTAAGCCGGCGCGGTGCAAAGCCTCCGCTATATCGCGGCAGCCTTTGTTGCTGCGGCACAGCACGGCGATATCGCCGGGCCGAACGGGGCGCGTTTCCGTTCTTTTTTTATTGTAAATCAGCGGCTTGCGTTCCAATAGTATTCCGATCTGGTCGGCGATACAATTGTCGAACCAGGGCTGGCCGGGCACTTTTTTTTCGTCAAGTTCGGAGCGAAAATGCCAGTGGACGAGGCTCAACCCCACCCCCGACCCCTCCCCCGATGGGAGGGGAGACGCGACGTTAAACGTCGCGTTTGGCGCGACGTCTCCCCTCCCATCGGGGGAGGGGCCGGGGGTGGGGTTGAACGCGGGCTCCAGCACCACCTGCTCCACCGGCATATCGCTGAATGCCCGCGTAAAAATGGCGTTGACGGCGTGTACGATATCGGGCCGGCTGCGCCACGATTTTTTCAGGATATTTTCGTCCTTCACTCCGCCGGTGGCATCAATAATGGCCCGCATGAGCGCCGGATCGGCGCCACGGAACCCGTAAATGCTCTGCTTGGGGTCGCCCACCCAGATGGAGTGTTTCGCCAGACGACTGAATTGCAGGAAAATATCGAGCTGAATCGGGGACGTATCCTGAAACTCGTCGACGAGCAGCAGGTCGAGTTCGCGGCGGAGCGTTTCGCGCACGCTGTCGATTCGCAGGAGGCGGCTTACATAGGTCTCCATATCGGTATAGTCGATAAGACCTCGTTTCTTTTTGTACTGTTCGTACTCGTCCAGCGCATCTGTGGCAATATCGAACACCAGCTCAATGTATCCTTTCACGTCATCGCGAAACTGCCGGTGTTCATCGTGCCGGAGGGCGAGTGTGCGAAGTTCCTCCATCAGGTCGCGGCTTTTGGCACCCGGGCTGGTCTTGGCGATTTTCACCCATTCGTGCCAGTAGAGCTCGCCGCGGTATTTGAGCTGGTTTTGAAAGTTGCGAAGCACCTCAGCGGCATCGCGGGTTGTTTTGGTGCCATCGGCTTCGTTGGCGTCGAGCGCCGCGACTGTCTGGTCGATAGCCGAAAGCAGGCGGTTGTGCCATGCAATTGCGTCGGTATCCTGCATGGGCGGAAGCAGCCGTTCAAATGACTGCCACGAACGCAATTTACTGGTTTTCAGCACTTCTTTTGAAAAATTATTCGCCCGGGCCACGTCTGTGAGTTCCCGGATCGCGCGGCGCCAGTCGTATGGCTCGCCCTGCGTTTTTTTTGTCAGACCCAGCCGGTCGGCCAGCAGGTTCATCCGCTCGATGCGCTGCTCGCTGAGCACCTGCGAGAGGGATTCGTTGAACATGCGTTGTCCGTCGTCTTCGGCGATGATCTCTACAAGAGGGGACACGCCGGCCTCGAACGCGAAGCGCTGCAACAGGCGTGTGCCGATGCTGTGTACCGTACCGATAAGCGCTTCGCCCAGCTCGTTGGCGGCTTCCGTCATGTCCGCTTCGAGCAGGCGCACACGCACGCGCTCCTGCAACTCGGCAGCCGCCTTCTGCGTAAACGTCGTCGCCATGATACCTGCCGGTCGCACGCCGTTTTTCAGCAGATCCACCATGCGGCCGGTGAGCGTAT
>JAKOXM010000177.1 GCA_029781095.1 Bacteroidota bacterium | reverse complement strand
ATGGATTCGAGGCGGGTGGTCACCACGGCGACCTGTTGCATCAGGGGCATGCCGTTGGCTTTCACCAGGGCCGCCACCTCGTCCTTGTCTTTCGACTGGATATCGAACAGGATCATATTGGGCTGGTTGCCGCTGCCGGAAAACTCGACCTGTTTCAGGAGCAGGTTCTGGATCAGGAACAGCGTGGAAAGCAGCATGGTGCCGAGGCCGATGGTCACGACCAGCAATACGGTCTGGTTTTCGGGGCGGAACAGGTTGGCGATGCCCTGCCGCAGCACGTAACTCCATTTTTTCGGAAAAAAACGGCGCAGGAGGAAGGTAAGCAAACGCGCGATGCCCCACAGGATGAAGAATGCCGCGGCGATACCGCCCATGAAGTACAAAGTCTCTTTCCAGTCGCGGATGAGCCACCAGGTAAAGCCGAAAATGGCGAACAGGATCAGGGCGTACACAGCCCAGCGCAGTGGCCGGCTCGAACTTTCGTTCTCGCCGAAAGAGGCGCGCAAGGTGCGCAACGGCGATGTTTTCAGGATACCCGACAAGGGCAGCAAGGCAAACAGGATCGCCACGGAAAGGCCGAGGGCAACGCCCTGCGCCACGGCCGTCCACGACAAATCGGTACTCACGTTCTCGATGGGAAGCAGGTCGCGCACGATCCAGGGCAGCACTTTCTGGATCAGAGAGCCCGCAATCGCGCCGGTGAGGGCGCCGAGCATGCCGATTCCGGCCACCTGAACGAGGTAAACGTAAAAAGCCTTGCGTCCGCTGGCGCCCAAACAACGCAGGATGGCCACGGTGGGCAATTTGTCCTTGATATAGATGTGCACCGCGCCGGCCACGCCGATGCAGCCGAGCAACAGTGCGATAAATCCGACGAGGTTGAGGAAGGTGCCGAAATTCCCGAACGCCGCACCGATACTTTTCTTGCGGCTTTCCACGGTATCCCAGTCGAGACTGGCCTTTTCCAGTTGTTTTTCATGGGGTTTTACGATGGCGTCCGGGTCGGCGCCGTCGGGCATTTTGTAGAAATACTGGTAATCCACACGGCTGCCGCGCTGAATGAGGCCGGTGCTGTCGAGCCAGGCCGACGGAATGAACACCACCGGCGCGATACTGGAAGCGATGCCCGCCCGGCCCGGCGAAGAGAGCAGTTCGCCTTCAATGGGAAACATGACGTTGCCGACCTGAATGCTGTCGCCCGGCCGGATATCGAACTGAAGCATGAGCGCGTGGTCGACAAGGGCCTTTTTACCCGACCGGAAGGTTTGCCACGCATTTTCCGGGTTGCTTTTCCATTTGCCATAAAAGGGATAATTTCCTTCAAGCGCGCGGATCTGGGAAAGCCGGGTGCCGCCGTTTCCCGGAAAACGCACCATACTGACGAAGTTGGTCACCTCGGATCGTTCCGTCCCGGGCATATTGAACGCCTGCAGGATGGAGTCGGGCGCAACCTGGTTGGCGCCGATAAGCAGGTCCGCGCCGAGCAAGGTTTTAGCCTCCCGGTCGATATCGCGCGTGAGGTTGACCGAAAAAGAGCGCACGGCCGTGAGCGCGGCGATACCGACCGTGATGGCCGAAATAAACAAAAAGAGGCGGGCGCGATTGCGGCGGCTGTCGCGCCAGGCCATTTTCAGGACAAAACTCATGACGGTGGACGGTAGACGATAGACGGTGGACGGGTATTATCCCCGGAATGAAGGATTTGTGCCGAACGGCACCGAAATATCATCGCTAAACGGGTAAATACAGGAACAGTTGAGACATGCCGTCAAAAAACGGATGAACAGGCCCTGCATTTAGATGATAGCCGCTTTTTTACCGTCCGGGCAAACCAGCGGATCATTGTTTCGGCACGCAGGCCCATTCCGATTTCCGGGTAAGGGAGCGGTTCATAAAATTAAAGATGCACTGCTGACCATAACCGACCTTGAGCCCCTTCTTTTCCCATTCTTCGCGCTCCGGGCATTCGGGTTTTTTGACCACTTCGCTTTCCTCAACGGGCATGAGAAACCACAGGCGTTGATTCTCGGCGATGCGCGGTTCACCGCAGTAAGGCGTGCTGTACAACTGTAATTGTTTGTCCAGATCAAAAATAAATAATTCCCTGTCGTTCGGACCCGTACCGGCATCTACGAACATTTTATCCCTGCAGATACCGTGAAAACGACCCATTTCGGGCATGGGAATGACAAAATCGGCGCGGCCGGAATCGCGCAGTACGGTGATCTCCTCGCCTGCGCCGTTGGGTTTGCGCGTTAATTTGACCCTGTAATGCTGATAAATAAATTCGTCGGACTCGGTCGTCAAAGGAGAATAGGCCCCCCGTTCGCAGCCGCGGAAACCAACCAGGGAATCGCTCTTGCCGGGTGGCAGTGGACCGGGAGTCATACTGTTTTCCGTTTCGGGAGAAAGTTTCCCGATCGTGGCCGTTTTATTTTCACAGGAAGATAGCAGGCATATCAGCGCCGCAAAGGCGGCAAACAAGGTGAAATTTTTCATGAAATAACCAGTTTCAAAACTTTGTAGAACGCGTTCAGATTTTCGGGCGCAAAAGTCCTCATTTCTGCGGTTTATCCATAAAAAAATCAACCTTTTAGTGCAATGCCATTGTCGCCGGCCCAGGTTTTCAAATCCCGCTTCTGAATAGCAGCCGCCATCAGGTCGGGGAACAGCACCGGTGTGCAGGCGAATGCAGGAATATCAAGTGCCGCCAAAGCCGCTGCGTTGTCGTGATCGTAAGCGGGCGCGCCTTCGTCGCTCAGGGCAAGCAGACCGATCATCGTTACGCCCGATTGTCGCATGGATGCCGCCTTTTTGAGCATTTGCCTGCGGTCGCCCCCTTCAAACAGGTCGCTGATGAGCACCAGGATCGTGTCCTGCGGACTGCGTACCAGCGTTTCGGCATATCCGAGGGCTTTGGCTATGTCGGTGCCGCCGCCGAGCTGGGTGCCGAACAGGAGTTCCACAGGATCGTGCTGCTGCGCGCTCAGGTCGACCACTGCGGTATCGAAAGCCACGACGTTGGTTTGCACGGAGCGAACGGAGGCCATCACCGAGCCAAGGATGCCCGCATATACCACAGAGCCCGCCATGGAGCCGCTTTGGTCGAGCAGCAAGATGACGTGCCGCAAAGCCTGGCCTTTGCGACCGAAACCGGCGAGGCGTTCCGGTATAATTGTCTTATATTCAGGCTGATAATGTTTCAGGTTTTGGCGGATCGTGCGGGGCCAGTCGATCTCGTTGCTGCGCGGGCGACGGTTGCGCACGCTGCGGTTCAGGGCGCTTTGCAGGGCTTCCCGAAGGGGATTGCGCAGTTTTTTTTCCAGTTCTTCCACTACTTTTCGCACGACGAGACGGGCGGTTTCGCGGGTTTTATCGGGCATCACCTTGTTGAGCGAGAGGAGGGCGGCTACCAGGTTGACGTCAGGCTCCACTGTGGAGAGCAATTCCGGTTCGAGCAGCAGTTGCGTCAATCCGAGGCGCTCAAGGGCATCGCGCTGCATCACCTGCACCACCTGCGAGGGAAAGTAGCGGCGAATATCGCCCAGCCAGCGGTTGATATTGGGAGATGAACTGCCGAGTCCGCCCTGTCGCTCGGTGTCGTACAGGGCTTCCAGCACGGCGTCCATGCCCTGCATGGCTTCCGAAAGTGCGGTTTCCTGCTCAGGATCGGCTTTTTGCCCGAGTATGAGGCGCCAGCGTTCGAGGTGATCGGGCATGTGTGTGGTATATTTTCAGCGTCAAGTTTCGGGAAAGAGGTATTATTGATCGTTTTTTGACATTTAAGTACCGGAAAATTATCATTATTTGTATAAACCTTTTTGTCTGCATGAATGCTTATCTATCCCTGGGGCGCTGGCTGTTTGCGATCCCGCTGGCTGTTTTCGGTTTGATACACTTTATGAATGCCAGCCAGATGGCGGCAAAGGTACCCGACTATCTGCCCGTTCCGATGGCGTGGGCATTGCTTGCAGGTACGGGGTTGCTTGCTGCGGCCCTTGCCATTCTACTCGGCAAATATGACAAACTCGCGGCGACCCTGTTGTCGGTCGAACTGTTGTTGTTCGTCATGCTCGTCGATTTTCCGGCCATCATGGCGGGCGCGGGCGCCAACACGGTGGCTCTTGAAGATTTGCTCAAGGGGCTTTCACTCTCCGGCGGCGCCATGCTTTACGCGACGTACATCGCCAAAGACCGCTCGGTTGTCGGGTGACGGTTATCAGTCACCAGTGCCATATTTCGGTGCTTCCTGATATCAATCAGCCGCTGTTCCGTATTTTCTGCTCAATATTTGTAGTGGAATAGCCATCGATATACGGAAGACTGAATACCTGCCCGCCTTGTGCCAGAACGA
>JAKOXM010000176.1 GCA_029781095.1 Bacteroidota bacterium | reverse complement strand
ATCGTTCCAGATGTCCAGCTCGGTGTGCGCGGGGAGGAACGGTTTTAGGATGTCCGGTTCCACGCGGTAGTTGAGGAGCACGAGGCGGCGCCATCGGGCGGAGAGGAAAGCATTTTTGACAGGCACGGTCATTTTTCGCTTTACAATGCCGTATACGGGGTTTTGTTCATGGGGATGGCGGGGTACTGTCGCGAAATCCAGGGTGACGGCCTCGTTATCTGCCTTGAGACCGTGGAAATCAGCAATGCATCAATTTATAATATTATGTGTTGGTCGGTTTTTGAATCACGCGATGAAGTTATTGACTCTTACCGGCCGGAAATCCAACCTGACCGTACGGAAATCGACTTTTACACATCGGAAATCCGAACGTGCCGCGTAGATATTGATACGGAAACTCCGGAAATCAAGGCGCGCACGGCGGAAGACGGGGTTGAATGAGTCCGGATTGTTATGTGATGTACGGAACCTGATAATGCCCGGCTCTGATACGCGAGGTATGGAGCGTTTTTGAGGTGTCATCCCGGAAGCATGAAGGGGTGACATCTCAAAAACAGGTCGAGATGTCACCTTTTTCGTGCCTCAAAAGATGACACCTCTTATGGAACGGTATGGTAAACAAGCGCACCGGTAATAGGGCTAGGTATTGAAGGAGTATGTTCGATTATCCGTGCCAACCCTCTTTTTGCACCCCCGACCCCTGAAGGGGAGTACATTTCGTTTGAAGTTAAAGAAATTATCCTTTCAACGAAATGTACTCCCCTTCAGGGGTCGGGGGTACAAAAGAGCCTCGAAACTGTCTTTTGAACACACTCTATTATAAACGCCGCAACACATAAGACGCTTCGCGTTGATATATGGCGGCATATATGATGCCGTTTTTTTGCGGGCTGCGCCCGAAAAAAGTGCTACGTCGGAAGGCCGACTAAAATGTTTTCTCCAAAAGGTAAAAACGTAAAAAAATGAAAAGGTTAAAGGGTCCTGGCAAGACGGAAACCCAGGTAGTTGTACCTGATGCCGGGCGTGTAGTAGTAGCGGTCCGCTGCCCGAACGTCCTGCGGGAGGCTGTACCACGACCCGCCGCGTAGAACACGGTTGACGCCTGAATCCGGGCCATGCGGGTTGGTTTGAGCGGCCGATGGGTAACTTGCCTTCCAATCCCAGCACCATTCCCACACATTCCCGCTCATATCGTGCAGGCCCAAATCATTCGGGCTGTTGAGGCTGCCTGCAGGTACGGTTTGTCGGCGATATTCGCCGGCGAGGGAGTAGATTTTTTTATAGTCGGCCCTACCGTCGAAGTTGATCTCCGCCGGGTCTGCCACGTCTTTTCCGTTGCCGAAGCGCACTTTCCGTCCGCCTTCGCGCGCGGCGTATTCCCATTCCGCTTCGGTGGGCAGGCGGTAGCCGTTGGCGCGCCAGTCGCAGCTGACTTCGTCGCCTTTGCGGGCATAGGCGGGTTTGTAGCCGTGTTGCTCGCTGAGCCAGTTGCAGTAATCTACGGCGTCGTACCAGCTCACGTTAATGACCGGCCGCCGGCCGCGGCCCCAGCCGCTGTCGTCGGGTTTGTCGCGCTTCGTGGCGTCGCAAAAGCGGTCGTATTCCTCGAAGGTAAGTTTGGTAGCGGCCAACTGGAAAGCTGAGAGGCTGACGCGGTGTACGGGTTTTTCATCGTCGTATTCGTTGTCGCCCATCACGTCGCCCATGTCGAAGGTTCCGGCGGGGATGTCGATCATGGCGGGGCGGGGGGCGGTGGTGGAGGGGTTGGT
>JAKOXM010000153.1 GCA_029781095.1 Bacteroidota bacterium | reverse complement strand
ATTTTGTTCTGCTGTATGCGGCACGGCGACCGGCGGGGCAACGGCTGCCGGCTCAAGTCCGATGCTGCGGCACAGTTGCAACGCGGCATCCACGAGGCTGTTACGCTCGATGGATATATTGTCGTAAGAAAGGGTGCGCAGGTTTTCCGCGCGCTCCAGTTTGTTCAGACGGGTTTGCAGCAGGGTCACTTCGTCCTGATGTTCGCCGGGCAAGGCAGAGGCCAGGGACTTCAATGCTGCGGACAGGCGGTTTTGCCTGATGAGTTCTCTGATGGATTCGGCGGTGTTTTCCGGCATGGATTGCGGGTTTGTTTCTTTTTGGAGACTTCGCTTGGCAGGACAAAATTACGGTTCCCGGGCAGTTTTTTGCATGGTGGCGGGGAATGCGCGCTATAAAACATCGGGGCTGTTATCATCCCGCTCTATCAATCTCCGGGAACTTTTAAACTGGAATGGAGATCGCCCATGAATATTTCTCAAAATGTCTGCGATCGGATATTCAGATTTTCGGGTAAAAATAGGGCACGTGGTTCGTGTCTGCAAGGAAGAGGTGTGGGGGTGTTCGGGAGGCGGGGCAAGGGCCCCCGACCGCACCCCCGACCCCTGACGGGGAGTACATTTCGTTGAAATGATAATTCCTTTAACTTCAAACGGATGTACTCCCCTTCAGGGGTCGGGGGTGGCTTTCCCCCCTGGGCAGGAAACCAAACGAGCGGGTCGCGCACCCAAACGATTACGTTCCGCACCCAATTGATTAGGTACTTTGGAGATATTTTTACGTTGGCAGACGTAAATTTTTACGTCCGGAACGTAAAAATTTGGGTCACGTACGTAAAAATTTACGTGGACCAACGTAAACCTTTGGGTTCGGAACGTAATCATTTGGTCAAACAACCCAAACGGATCGGTCCGGAACGCAAAACACAGGGAAAGGCGGTTTTTTCCCCACGCGATTTTTTTTGCTAACTTTATCCCCACGCACTGAAGAAAGACCTGAAAGGAAACAACCGACCTATGCCGATCGAAAAAGACATTCCCGCGCTCCGGCGCAAACTGGAAGAGCAGTTAAATATTGATATGGCTGGCGCCCTTGACGCCCTCAAAGCCGAACTGCCGGAGGGCTCCGAAAAATACAACCAGGCAAACGCGCTCATTGGCCGGCTGAACGACGCCAACAAGGAACGCAACAACAATACCATCGACCTCGAAGAATATTACCGCTGGTGTTCCAAGATACGGGTCGATTTTTTGGCCTTGCTCTCCGAACTCGAAGCCCCTGATTTCGACCCCGAAGCGGCCAAAGCGGGGCATTCGGACGACCGGCCGAAGATCAAAACCGGCAGCGTACTCTACGGCGTGCCGGCCGTGATGCCGCTGAACAAACTCACCCGCTGCATCGTACGAATCGCCATCGATGAAAAAGTCATCCGGGACCATATAAACTTCGAAGGCAGGGTAGAGGTAGAATCGCAGGTAGAAGTGTCGGATGTCATGAGCGCGGAACTTGTTGACATTGAAGGAAGTACATTTAAAATAACGGCCCTCAACGCCCGCGCCCAGCGCGTGCGCGACACCGGTTATACGGAATGGCTGTTCGGGGTTACTCCCCTATTGGAAGGCGAGCACCAGCTGCTGATAAAAGTCTCGATTATGGAGATCGTGCCCGGTTTTGCAGAACCCGTACCGCGCGACGTTTCTTTTTTCGAAACCGTCACGATCCTCACGCAGGCGCCCCTGCCCGAAGCCGGACAGGAGCCGCAGATGAAGGCCGCCGGACTGGCCCTGTCATTTGCAGGCGACAGCCAGGCGAAGGGGGTGGCCGAACCGGCGCGGGCAGCAGCACCGGCGCCACCGGCCCGGGCTATCGCCGGAAACCTGCGCAAACTACTGGCCTTTTTTGCCGTGGCTGCAGTTGTGACTATCGCGGCCATTGTGCTGGGATCAAGTCTCAAAAATCGTTTTTTTCCGCCGGCACCTCCGGAAGAAAAACCGCCCGTAGAAACACTGGTTTCAGGTAATGAAAACCCGGCCGGCGGGCCGAGGGTATCGCCAAACCCGCCACAGGGC
>JAKOXM010000146.1 GCA_029781095.1 Bacteroidota bacterium | reverse complement strand
TTTGCATGATATTGGCGAGTTGCTGCTGTGTGTAATAGAGCGGATGGGTCGCTTCATCCGGCTCCGACTCGAGGCGATTTTCACCGCCGCAATCGTAGGCAATGTTTTCGGTGATCCAGACAAAAACAGCCCGTCCCTTTTCAAGATCACTGCCAAAGCGGCCGGTGAGAGAATCGGTAATGCGTATGATATCATTTTCACCGGTAAAATCAAGGGAACGCACATAAGCATCTACGGCCGAAAGGCCGGCGGGTTGCGCGGCGCAACAGTTTGCCATTGTCAAAATACAGATGGCCACAGAACCGGTAATTTTTGCAGACATAGCGGACCAGTCGTACAAAATTAAGGTTATTTCGGGGAGGTTGCTTGTTTTATTTCCCGCAGATTTCCGCAGAAAAATACCGCAGATTCCCGCAGATATAAAGTGTATGTAAAAACCACGACGACACGACGAAACACTACGCAAATAATTGATTATTATAAGTTTATCAAGCAGGCAATTATTTGCGACTACCTGTTTATATATAAAATCTGCGGGAATCTGCGGTATTTTTCTGCGGAAATCTGCGGGAAATCCATCAGCGGGAAATCCATCTGCGGGAAATCCATCTGCGGGAAATCCAATCACCGAACAATCCGAACAGCAGCCGTCCGGCCATCGTCCAGCAGGGTCGTGACCAGGTAAAGCCCCCGCGGTTCCGGCAGTGCGAGGCGAACCTTGTTGCGCCAGGGTTGCGTTTCGGAGCACAGTCGCCCGGCAGCGTCGAATATCCAAACCCGTTGCAGCATGCGGGCGGGGTCGAGGCTTTCAAGCCAGAACAGCCCGTCCGACGCAGGATTTGGATAGGCCTCCACCGCCGCTGTACTGCCGGGCAATACCTTTGTGGAGGTACTTTTATTGACGATCAGTTTGTGCCGGTTGGTGCCTACGGGTTTGTTGAAATCGAAGTAGATATCCGCCTTGTTTTCAATAGCCGTCAGGAGCGGCAGGTTCGGTTTTTGGGAGATTTTGTAGTTGATAAAACCTTGCGAGGCCGCGTAGTTAATATTGCTGTCGGGCAATTGAATGTTGTTGAAAACAAACTTCACGACGTTGCCGTCGTGCAACTGGTATTCGCAGGGATGGCTCGAAACGCCGGGTTTCAAGGTGCTGATATCGAGTGCGCCGGAAATTGTATCGACGATGACGATGTTGAAAGCCGTGTCCGTGCCCGTATTCTGGAAACGGATCTGGTATTCGATATCCGTGTTTTGAAGTACAAAACCTTCATGCAGGGTATCGTTTACAAAAGCGCGCTTGTCATTGGGGTCGTAGGAGCCGATATTGGGCTGACACTCGCGGATCGCAGCCGTATGAGGCTGATTGGAGCAGGTTTCGTCGGCAGAAAGCAACGCTTCCAGACAATGCACCTGCCCCGGTTCCGCTTCGCAGGAAGTGTATACCTTGATGCTCAGATCGCCACACTCGTCCACTGCCAAATCGCCGATGTTAAAAATAAGATCCTGACCATTAATAGCGGCGGGCGGCAGGCTCGAAGAGATGTACGTAAAAAATGTACCCAGCGTAACGGTCAACACCAGGTTTTCGGCGGGCGCCGTGCCCCGGTTGCACCAGTTCAAATAGTAGGTGTTGTCAAAACAACGCCTTAAAGCAGCCGTTGAGCCGCTGAGTTCCAGCAAAGGGCATTGCCCTACCTGCCGGACGGCAATATCCAGTATAGCAGTATCGGAATTGCCCAGCGAAACCGGATAGGATGGTTCGCAATTTTGCCACAGGGCGTTGGGCATTGTTATACTGATGCTGGCATTATCGCCGGTAGTCCGGATATTGTATGTGCCGCCGGCATCGGTAATGGTATAGCGATCGCCGGTAGCGGTGGACGCTTTTACCAGCCAGCCTTCCAGTTCCGGTTCGCCCACGTCGGGCTCGCAGTTCTCGATGCTGTCGCGCACTATTTTGCCGTGTATCAGTTTGCTGTACAGCCCCCCAACGCCGGATACCCTGAACAGGTAGTTTTCAAAATCCTGTCCTGCGCCCGGTTGTGCGACAGCCATGCCGATAGCGGCCACATCGCCGTTTTCGAGTTGACAGAAATCGTTCATTCTGTTTACTTTATAAAGCGGATTTCCTGCAAACCAGTTCAGGGTGCCGTCGGACTGAAGGCAAAGCACATAGCCGTTATCGGCCTGATAACCGCCTGTCATATCCTTCCATTGGAATCCGCTGAAAACGTAATTGCCGTTTTTATCCATACCTCCGGTCATATTATACCCCCCGAGGTGGGAGAATTTTTGGGCGAAAACAATTTGTCCGTCATGTGCCACTTTCACAACCGCCAGACCGATATCGCCCTGGGTAAAATATTCGCCCGCCAATACGACCTGGTTGGCGTCGGCAAAACCGACCAGCGGGTTAAATCCCGGCACCTGGGCATTAAAAGCAAGGTTCCAGGCAAAACTCCCGTTCTGGCTGTACACGGCAGCATAACCGTTTATGGGAGTGCCTGCATCACCGAAAAAGGCAACTTCGTCGTTGCCGAGCGGAATGGACTGCGTAAAGCCGAATAATGGATTCTGCGGCAGCGCTTTTGTCCAAAGCAGCGCACCGGAAGGGCTGAAACACACTGCCCTGTGACCAAACAGAAAGTCGATGATGGTCACGAAAACCCAGCCGTTCGGCAATACAACCAATTGATTTGCATCGATTTGGGGGTTTTCAACGTTGATGAATTTTTTATAGGCCACAGTCCCGGCCTGGTTGATTTTCACAACGTAAATCCCCGACTGCCCCGGCTGAAAATTATCAACCAGGAATGCCATGACAAACCCGCCGTCGGGCGATGATTTTTCTACCCAGCCGTACCCCAAAGCCATGTCGGGGTCCGAATACACAATACTGTCGACCGCCTGCCCGGACAGATTCATCCGGTAATGAAAATAGGCGGGATTGCCGTTCAAAAGGCCGCTGTAACCGTAGGTAAACGTACCGTCGTCGTGGGGCTCTACAAGGCCCTGATAGGTCAACTGCGGCAAATTGAATTGTGCCGTAACGGCCCCGTTCGGGTCGAGGTGATACAGGTAATTGGCGCTCCCTCCGCTGCTGTCGGAGTGATTCGTCACGGCCGCAATGTTGCCGTCGGGCATTTGCCATATCCGGATGGGGCTGTCCCATTCCGGCTGGCCAAAAAGCGTTTCAGAAACCTGTTGTGAAAAAAGTGCCGGGCAAAAAGCGATGCCCCAAAGGCAGGAAAGGAGAAGGTGGTTTTTCATAAGCAGTTGATTTTATGGATGTAAACCGCTGCAATTTAGGCCTTTGCGCCAAAAACCTTTCAATGTATTACCGAATAAGACAAGTATTGGCAATTCAACTGCCTGTTATGGCAATTAAGTAACGTGCGCGAAAAAAGATGTACCTTAAGGTATGGCATGAATCTAACCGCTCTTTTTTATAGTTTTTTAACGGAAAAACTATAAAAAAGAGCGGTTAGATTCATGCCATACCTTAAGGTACATCTTTTTCGCGCACGGTACTTAATTGCCATAACAGGCAGTTGAATTGCCAATACTTGTCTTATTCGGTAATACATTGAAAGGTTTTTGGCGCACAGGCCTCTATTGCAGCAGTGTACATCCATAAAATCAACTGCTTATGAAAAAC
>JAKOXM010000127.1 GCA_029781095.1 Bacteroidota bacterium | reverse complement strand
CAAGTACCTGCTCCAGCGGCTCGGCGAGCATTGTTCGCCGTTTTTCATTTTCGACAACCTGGAGTCGTTCCAGGTGAAGCAAGACGGCGAATGGCGCTGGAACGCCGAAAAGCACGAGGACATCCTCCAGGGCATTGCGATTATCCGGCAGTACACCAAACACCCCGTGCTGCTCACCGGCCGCTACCCGGTACCGGAATTGCCGGAGCTGCATGCGAGCGACCTGAACGCGGTCGATTTTACCGATTTTTTCAAAAAATGCTGGCAACTGCCCTTGCGCAGTCTCTCGAAAAAACTCGGCGCCCCGGCGGGCGCGGCCAAAACCGACGGCCCGGAAAGCGCCCGCCCCCCCAGTTTCGAGGACCTGGCCCGGCGCCGGCACCGCGCCTTCGGCGGCAACTACCGCGCACTGGAATTCTTCGACGAACTGCACACACAACGCGGAGAGGCCGTGTTCGGTACGCTCGAACGCCTCGATGCGCTGGAGCACGCCAAAGCCGAGGTGCTGCGCCGCATGAGCGAAAACCTCGTGTTCGGCGAACTGCTGACCCTGCCCACACCGCAAGAGCAGGAAGCGCTCACGTTGCTCGGCCGCTTTCGCATCCCCGTGCTGCCGATGGCACTGGGCATGCAGCGCGACAACCGCGACCTGACACCGGCCCTCGACCGACTGGCCGACCTCACGCTCGCCGAGCGTATTACGGATCGCAGCGGCAAAAAATGGTATTACGTGATGCCGCTGGTGCGGGACCTGTTGGCGGAAAGTAAGCTGCCGGAAGTTGCCTTTTTGGAAAAAACGGCGGGGAATTACCACCAGTACATCGTAAACGAGAACCTGAGTACCGATGCCCTGACGGAACTCGCCGAGGCTTTCGAGTGGTATTGCGATGCCCTTGCGGTAGAGGAAGTAAATGAAACCGGGGACCGGCTCTGCAATTTTTATTATGAAATACAGCAATTCCGCCTGTCGCTCGATTTCGGTTTGCGGACGGAAAAAATTTGCGGGGAAGAAACCGGCGGGCGGGTATTGTCAAATAACGGCAGCATTTTACAAGTTTTCGGCTACATGGATGCATCCCTTGCATACAAATTAAAGGCGCTTGATTGGTACAAACGATCAGGCAATATACAGGGAGAAGGAACGCTTTTGAACAACATCAGTCAAATCTACGATGCAAAAGGCGACTACGACACGGCATTGGCTTATTTGCAGCAAAGTTTGAAAATTCAGCAGGAAATCGGCGACCGTCAGGGCGAGGGAACGACTTTGAACAACATCAGTCAAATCTACGATGCAAAAGGCGACTACGACACGGCATTGGCTTATTTGCAGCAAAGTTTGAAAATTCAGCAGGAAATCGGCGACCGGAAGGGCGAGGGTGTGACGCTTGCCAATATCGGATTGAATTACCAACGACAGGGAGATAATGAGAATGCTTTGAAATACTATGGACAAAGCCTGAATTTGCAGCGGGAAATCGGCGATATCCGTGGTGTAGCCATAAACCTTACAAATATTGGAGCCTTGCTTTTCAATGGAAGCAAATTGGAAGAAGCAATTCCACCTTTGCTGGAAGCAAACACAATTTTTAATAAAATCGGCTCACCGAATAAGCAGGTGTCGGAAAGTTACCTCAACGCCATCATCCAAAAAATCGGCGAGGCGCGTTATCAGGAAATAATAGCAGGAATAGGGTAAGGGAAAAAGCGCAAATGAGGCGGTGACTGCCAGTCACCGCCTCATTAAGACCGGGCGCTATTGACCGGGTGACTCCAAGTCACCCGGTCAATCAAACCGCCGTGCTCAGGCCGCCGGATCCTTTTGATCCGGTTCCCCTTTTTTTTCCGCTTTCGGCACGCGCCCCGCTTCGCGCAGCGCTTGGCTGATGATGTATTCCAGTTGCCCGTTCACGCTGCGGAATTC
>JAKOXM010000108.1 GCA_029781095.1 Bacteroidota bacterium | reverse complement strand
ACGGACAAACTTATTTTTGACAACGCCCGACCGCTTTACCAGGTGGATGAAGTGCAGAAACGCGTTTATTATGCGAATAAAAGCACTTTGAAGGTGTTTAATATGTGAACGGCTGAAAGGGGTCGAGATGGTTGAGAAAGTTGAGATGGTTAATTTGAAATAGTCAGTATTCGATTTACCGACGACGGCCATCATGTTTCGGCTTAACCTGACACCTTGCTGTTCCCATTTTTTGGCCTAACACCCTGCTAAGCAGCCTTGTAGGGCTTAGGTCAAAAAATGGGAACTGTCCGAACAATGATGCCCGGCCAGCACCTGATTTGTGAGGTCAATTTTAGGCTATTACAAAAATCTGCATCTGTCTTCTACTTCCCTTGACCCATCTCAATTTGTTTTTCAACAACTTCATACCTCCTCCACAACCGAGGTTCCCTGCGAGCCGTCGCCGCTCGTCCAGCGCCAGGTCTCGCGCAGGCGCAGGCGCCCGTCGGGCAGGATTTCGGGTATAGAACGGCAGATACCGGTATGCAATTCACCTTTCTCATTTACCTGGTGATAGCGCATATCAAGACAGCCGTCTTCATCCGCAATAGCGATGAGATGACCGGCAATGATGCTGCCGCCAGCGTATTCCGCCGTAACGATGTTGCCTGTTTGCTTGTAATAAAACACCGTTTCACCCGACACTTCGCCGTTTTCAGTATTATCGACGGGGCGAAAAATTTTACCGTGGTAGTTCATTTTAAATGATAGAGTTGTTGCGGCGGGCTTTGGCGATCCCCCCACCGCAACAAGTCTGATCAAAGCCACCTCACCAGGCCAAAATCCTGCCGGTGTGCCAGCAGAGGATGTTTCGGATAGAGACGGAAGCCGAATTCGAACACGCCTGCCGCATTGGGCGCCACGTCGCAGGTGTAGGTGGCGAGGGCTTCTTTCTGGCTTTTCAGTTCCAGCGGATAGGTGGTGATAAGTTCCAGTTCTTTTTCGGAAAGGCGTTTGTAAAACACGACCTCGATACCCAGATCTTCGGCTTTCAGGTGCTGGATGTGCAGCGTAATAGAAGCCTTGAAATGTCCGCCGAGCGGCAGGGAATGATTGTGCGTATCGGGCACTTCCATTTCCACCAGTTCAATTGCTTCCCAGGCGCGGCGTATGCGTCCTTTCCATTCCACAAGCGAACGCGCGGCACGGTAGTTATTTTGCTTGAGTTTCTGGCATTGCGCCCACAGTTTGGAGTAAAAGCGCTCCTGGTAGTCGTCGAGCATGCGGCCCATGACAAATTCGGGCGCTATTTCCGCAATGGTCTTTTTAATATGGTTAGCCCAGCGCTCGGAGACGCCGTTTTCGTCCTGCTCGTAGTAGGTCGGAATAATATCGTTTTCCAGCAGGTTGTAGATCGTTTCGGCATCGAGTTCGTTTTGCAGCGCGGCATTTTCGAAGGTTTCTTTTTCCGGCAAGGCCCAGCCTGCACCCGGTTTGTAGCCTTCACACCACCAGCCGTCGAGTACGGAGAAATTCATCACGCCGTTCATCACGGCTTTCATACCCGAAGTGCCGCTGGCTTCGAGGGGCCGGGTCGGGTTGTTGAGCCAGATATCGACGCCTTGCACGAGCAGTTTGGCCATCTCCATGCTGTAGTTTTCCAGGAAAACAACCTTTCCTTTGAAAAGCGGGCTTTTGGTCGTGTTGTATATCAGCCGGATGAACTCCTGGCCAGCCTTGTCGGCAGGGTGCGCTTTTCCGGCGAACAGGAAAATGACGGGCCGGTCGGCATTGTTCACAATATCGGCGAGGCGCTTTTCATTTGTAAAAAGCAGGGTCGCGCGTTTGTACGTGGCAAAACGGCGGGCGAAACCGATCACCAGCGCGTCGTCGCGAAGCGAATTGATGATTTCGAAGGTGCTGCGCGGGTTCTCGCCGCGGCGGCTGAGGTCGGCCTGAAGCGAGTGGCGCACCCAGTCGAACAGGCGTTTTTTTAGCAGGCGGCGGATATCCATCAGACTGGCAGCCGGCACCCCGTGTATTTTCGCCCACAGTTTTTTGTTTCTCTGGTCTTCCAGAATACCCTTTCCGAGTTCTTTCTGGTACAGGTCAAGCCATTCGCGCGCAACCCAGGTCGGGAAATGCACGCTGTTGGTGACGTAACCGACGTTGCTTTCTGTGTAGCTGTAATCCGGGTTGAGTTCGGCAAACATTTTTTTGCTCACATCGCCGTGCAGGCGGCTCACGCCGTTGACTTCCTGCGAGGTGCGAATGGCCAGGTGGCTTACATTGAAAAGCTCGGCGGCGTCCGTTTTGTCGATACGACCCAGGCCCATGAGGTCTTCCCATGGAATATCGAGCGCGTAGGTGTAATCGTAAATATAGTCGCGCAACAGCGTTTCCGGGAAGGTATCGTGGCCCGCCGGCACAGGAGTGTGCGTGGTGAACAACTGGGTGGAGCGTACGACCTCGAGGGACTCTTCGAAAGACAAATCCTTGTCTTTCATATAGTTATTAATACGTTCGATACCCAAAAACGCAGCGTGGCCTTCATTGAGATGGTAAAGATCGGGGTTCAGGTCCATTGCCTTGAGCGCGCGCAGGCCGCCGACGCCCAGCAAAAGTTCCTGCCGCAGGCGGTTTTCATTGTCGCCACCGTACAGCTGGTGTGAAATGGACCGGTCTTCCCAGCGGTTGTCGTCAAAATCCGTATCGAGCAGATAGAGCGGCACCCGTCCGACGGGCAGCAGCCATACCCTTGCCCAGATGGTCCGGCCGGCGAGGTTGACCTGTACTTTAATCCACTCGCCGCGTTTGTCGCGCACGGGCTGGAGGGGCAGTTGGGTAAAAGTAGCCGGGTCGAAGTGGTTTATTTGTTCGCCGTTGAGCGATATGCCCTGCTGAAAATAACCGTATCGATACAGCAGACCCACGGCAATAAGGTTGAAATTGCGATCGCTGACTTCCTTCAAATAATCGCCGGCCAGGATACCCAGGCCTCCGGAATAGAGACGCATGCTCTGGTGCAGGCCGTACTCCATGCAGAAATAGGCAATTTGCGGTTCGGTTCTCGCCGGCACCTTGTCAATGTATTCGCGAAATTCGGCATGGACCCGCTTCATTTTGGTCGTAAAACCCTTGTCGTCAAGCAATTCCTTTGCTTTTTCAATGCTCAGTTCTTCGAGCAGAGCGACAGGGTTGTAGTTGACGCCCTCGAATTTTTCGGGGTCTATGCTTTTGAACAATTCCGTAGCTTCGTGATTCCACGACCACCACAGGTTTTGCGACAATTCAGCGAGCGGTTTGAGGCCTTCCGGCAATTTGGGTTCGATAAAAATGCGTTTGAGTTTGGCGCCGTTTTGCGTCAGATTCCCAACCATATCAGGATGTGTTAATTTGTTAATTGTTGATTTGCAGGACGTTCAATATTTTGATAGTCAATGCGATGAACGCCTGAATTTGCCCTCCCGACGATTACCTGTTTAAAAAAAATATACCTGGAGGGCTTCGTTGCGCCTGGCAAGAATAGCGCCAAAGGTACGACCTTTCCGGAAACTTCGTGTAGTAAGGACACTTTAAGTAATCGTGCTGTTTGCCGCCGACGCCTTTGTCGGCACACCTGCCGAATGCCGATACGGCTTATTTTTGCAGGTCTTATCAACGCCTATTATGGAATCCAATCCTTACAACTGGCCAAAATTGCTGATCGGAGCAGGTATCGTACTCATCGCCGCCGGCCTGCTGGCCTGGGTATTACAGGGCAAATTAAACTGGCTCGGCCGCCTGCCCGGTGACATCCGCATCGAGCGGGATAATTTTCGTTTTTACTTTCCGGTCACGACCCTGATCCTCGTCAGTGTGCTGCTGAATCTGATCATTTGGGCTGTCAGAAAATGGTGGAACTGAAAATATTCGCCTGAAACTGCAACCTCCGGATGCATCGCGCATTGAATAACGCAGAGAACACCGATGTGACATTAGCCGACGAACAATTTTTGCTGGAAAAAGCCCGTACCGACCCGGCGTATTTCGGGCCGGTGTACGACGCGTACTATCCGAAGATATTCGGCTACGTCTTCCGCCGGACGTCCGACTACGACCTGGCGCGCGACATTACCGCCGATACCTTCCTGAAGGCCGTCTTGAAACTGCCCGGTTTTGAATGGCGGGGAGTGTCGGTAGCGGCATGGCTGTTCCGGATCGCCACAAACGAATTGCGGATGTACTACCGCCACAGGAAGTATGAAAGCACGGTATTCAGCCAACTGCCCGAAGCCTTTGTACTCGAACAAAAACTGCACCTTGTATTCGAACAGGAACGAAAAGCAATGGAGGCGCAGATGAATGATTTTCAGGATTTTGTAAAAGTCCAGGACGCCTTGCTTCGCTTGCCCCTGGCGTATCAGGAAGCCCTGGCGCTGCGCTATTTCGAACAAAAACCGCTGCTCGAGATAGCCGAAATCCTGGGAAAAAGCGAAGGAACCGTCAAGTCGCTGCTTTCGCGGGGCCTTGAAAAACTGAAAAAATCAGCTCTTTAACCAACTGCATTATGGAACTCGACAAACTCGACATCCCGCAATTCGGCGAGCTGCCGCACGCAGCAGTCATCAAACCGGCTATCCTTCATGCACAACGGAGCGCAGCCCTCGGATTCTGGCTGGTCGCGACGCCTGTTTTTTTTATTGCCTGCGTCATTATGAAGTATTTTTTCATGTGGAAATTCGGCATCATCCAGAACTTCGAAAGTTTCTGGACGGCCCTCGACCGCGACAAATCCGGGGTCTGGCTGCAACCGCTCGTGCTTGTTGCGGCGCCTGCCGCAGCCCTCGTCATGAATATCCTCGCCATATTGCATATTCAATATGACAAAGCACGCAAAGAGTTGAATATCAATGTGAAAATACGCTGGCAGAACCTCTTGCTGGCAGCCGTTTCCCTGGCCGTACTCGGTATTTTGCTCTTGTATGCCGTTGGCGGGTTTTTTCATCACCAGGCAACCGGCGCCAATTGAATCTTCTTCACTTCACCTTTCAAAAATTATCTGATGAACTGGTTTGTACGCAAAGGCATTTTTTTTCGCCCCGCATCTTTGATGGGCTGGCTGATCTTCGCCGCAGGCGCGGCTTATATCGCCTGGGCATTCTACGATATCGACAGTCGTTCCCATTCGGCGAGCGACACCCTGATCAACTGGTTTTTCAATATTTTGCTGACCGGCCTGCTCTATTCCGTGATCGGATATTTCACCGAAAAACGATCCTGACAGGTTTTTACAGGAAAAATCGCACTTCGCTTGTCTGATTTGTCAGTAAACGTTACTTTTGCAGCCGTTTTTTAAAAAAGTTCATTTATTTTTTTACAACTGACTGATAATGAGACATTACGAAGTCACCTTCATCGTAGATCCAGTGCTGTCGGGCGATGAAGTCAAATCGACAGCAGAAAGCATCCAAAAGGAGTTGAAAGACGCCGGCGCCACTATTGTGGCTGTGGATGAACTGGGCCTCCGCCAACTGGCCTACTCCATCAACCGACGCTCCTCGGGCGTTTACTATTGCATCGAATTCGCCTGCGAAGGGGCGGATTGGTTGGGTAAATTCGAGTTGAACCTGAAGCGCAACGAGCGTTTGCTCCGCTTCCTCACTGTAAGACTCGACAAGTACGGCATCAAGTACAACGACGACAAACGGAACGGCCGCATCGGTGGCAAGAAAAAACAGGAAGAAACGGCAGCTGCCCAGGCAGCCGACGCCGCAGTGCCTGCACCCGAAGTCGTAGACCTTGATGGAAACTAATTGCTGAGCTGGTAACGATCCGATCGGTTCATCGAACGACCGACAATCGAAACAAAACTTCAGCAATCAACTCTCACACGTAACAACCACAACCATATCCATGGCTGCTTCAAGAGAAGACGTAAAATTTCTGAGCAATCCAAAAATCGGATTGCGTCGCAAAAAATACTGCCGTTTTCGCAAATTCGGCATCAAACACATCGACTACAAGGACGCCGATTTCCTGCTGCAATTCATCAATGAGCAGGGCAAGTTGCTCCCGCGCCGCATTACGGGCAACAGCCTGAAATACCAGCGCCGCGTGTCCACAGCCGTCAAACGCGCACGCAACCTGGCTATCCTGCCTTTTGTGGCCGATTTGATGAAATAATTAAAGGTTTCAGGGTTTCAGGGTTTCAAGGTTTCAGGGTTGTTATTTTTCCAACCCTGAAACCTTGAAACCCTGAAACCCTGAAACCTCAAAACCTTAAACATTCAAATTCAACAGCAATGAATATCATTCTGCTCGAACATATTGAAAAGGTAGGCGCCAAACACGATGTCGTCAAAGTAAAAGACGGCTATGGCCGCAACTACCTGCTCCCGAAGGGCCTGGCGATCGTTGCCAACAGAACCAACCTTGCCCGCCTGGAAGGCTTGAAAAAGCAGGCTTCCAAAAAAGAATCCGCCGTCATCGAGGCATTCAAAGAGGTGGCCGCCAAAATTGCAGGCGCCCGTCTGAAAGTAACTGCCAAAGCCGGCGAATCCGGTCGTCTTTTTGGCTCGGTTACGGCCCAGCACGTATCCAATGCCCTGAAAGAACTGGGTGTAGATGCCGACAAACGCATTATTGAAATGCCCGAAGAGGTAAAAGAACTGGGCACCTACACGGCTACCGTAAAATTCCACCCGGAAGTCGTACAGGAGGTTCAATTCGAAGTGGTCGCTGAAGGCAGCGACGCCGAGTAAGACAACTTGTTGCGCGAAAATAAAATGAGCCATTCCGTTTACCGGGATGGCTCATCTTTTTATTTCAAAAAGCGTAAAGTCAACTATTTTTTTGTCCTGGAAGCCTTGTGGCTCACTTTTTTAGGTGCTGCTGCCACGGATGCGCCTGCCGGAGCTTCCGGCATTTTGCCCGCGATGGAATCCTGCACATAGGTGCCCCAGGTGAGGTTATTGCCACCCTCTTTGTGAGCCAAAGCCTTTTCAATCGCCATATTGGCGGCATTTTCCACCACCCACTCGAAGTTTTCCTCCCCAACCGAATTGACGTCGGCATCGGGCGCCGGGTTGCAAAAATCAATGGCATAGGGAATGCCGTCGCGGATGGCAAACTCCACGGTATTAAAATCGTAGCCCAATGCGTGGTTGATACGCAACACCAGGTCGTGCATTTGTTCGCGGAGCGCTTTCGACGCCTTGTGGTCGGCCACATAGCGCAGGTGATGCGGGTTGCGGGGCTCGTAATCCATGATCCGCACGTATTTGCCACCCAGGCAATAGCAGCGGAAGTAGCCGTCAAATTCAATGGCCTCCTGGAGAAGCATCACGAGGGTATTCGTCTCGTTGTAGTCGCGGAAAAACTCGTCGAAATTATTGACTTTGTAAACGTTCTTCCAGCCGCCGCCGGCGTGAGGCTTCATAAAAAGCGGGAATCCACCGAGGTAATCGATCATTTTCTCCCAATCGAGCGGGTACTTCATGTTGCGAAAACTCTGGGCGCTGGTGTCCGGCGGCATTTGTTTGGACGGCAGCAGGACGGTGCGGGGTACCGGTACGCCGATCTTGGTAGAGAGGCAGTTGTTAAAAAACTTTTCGTCGGCACTCCACCAAAAGGGATTGTTCAATACGGCCGTTCCGTTCAAAGCGGCGTTTTTCAGGTAAGCCCGGTAAAAAGGCACGTCCTGGCTGATCCGGTCGATCATGACCGCATAAGGCGTCGGTGCTCCTTGCATGAGTTCCTCTACGAGGACGGGTTCGGCATGCACGCCTTTTACTTTTTTGGAGTTGATCCGCGCGACGAAAGCTTCCGGGAACGAGGATTCCTTTCCGTGTAAAATTCCGATTTTCTTCATTCCGTTCTGAGTTGAAAAGAGTGGTTAAAGGTCTGATTTGATGGCAGGCGAGTACAATGTGCCAATTAGAAAAAGTGTTAATATGCTGATTTTAAATACATTAGCACATTAATCATATTAAACTAATTCCCCCATACTACCTGGTTTTTCGGGTTGCGACAAAACTACTCAAAAGGCTTTGGCCGCCAAATATTCGATAAAAAATAAAAATATAGGTTCGAATTGTGACAACCGTTGGTTCAATAGTCGATGATCGGTGCTACGGGAGAGTCGACCTTGCGACGCGCCACTATTTTTTGAAGGGTGTCGAGCGCAACTTCCTGTCCTTCATATCGCGCATACAGGGTAACCACGCAGGGGCCGTGATTTTTAAAGACGTGCTGCACGGCGCCATCCACAAATTTTTTGCGTGGCGACCCGTCGCCGAAATCGAGTTCGTACTCGGGCCCCTGGCTGTATTTGCTCATGAAAAATCTGAAGGGCTTGCCCGCTTCGGGGTATTCGCTGGTGCGGAGCAGTTCGCCGGGGATTCTCTGGATCGGCGCAGATGCTTCCGGATTGTTGGTATTCTCGGCATTTTCGACCTGCACCACTGCGCGGTCTTCCGCCCTGTTTACCGCAGTTTTCCGGGAAAACTGCAGGGCCAGTAGTCCCGCCACCCCGAACAGGGCTACAATGATGAGCAAAACAGTTTCCTTGTTTTTGCCTTTACCACTTTTTATTTCGCTGGCCATAAGCTCGTTTTAAAAAAAATATGCACAAAGGTAAATCACAGAACCGGGTATGCCCAATGCCATACCTTTGCAGCCTATGAAAATATTCCTGAACGACAGCCTGAATTTTATCGCAAAACTCACACCCCGCCGGGTGTGGAATTTTGCCAAAGTGCTGATGTCGTTTTATATATCCAAATGGACGCGCCGGCCTGTGCAATGGGGTATGCCGGTGACGGTCAGCATCGAGCCGACCACTGCCTGCAACCTGCGCTGCCCCGAATGCCCCAGCGGGCTGCGGGCATTCAGCAGGGAGACCGGAACGCTGAAAGAAGACTTTTTCCGGCAACTGACCGGCGAATTGCACCGCGATCTTTTTTACCTGATTTTTTATTTCCAGGGAGAACCTTATATCAACCCGAATTTCCTCGACATGGTACAGCATGCCCACCGGCAGCGCATTTTTACCATTACAAGCACAAACGGCCACTTTTTGAACGACGAAAATGCCCGGCGAACGGTCATGTCGGGTCTGGATCGCCTGATCATTTCGGTGGACGGCACCACCCAGGAAACCTACGAACAGTACCGGGTGGGCGGCAACCTCGAACAGGTGTTGCAGGGCGCCCGGAACGTGATCACATGGAAACGCCGGCTGAAAAGCCGCCGCCCCCATGTGATATTCCAGTTTCTCGTGGTAAAGCCCAATGAACACCAGATCCCCGATATTTTCAGGCTGGCCAAAGAGACCGGCGTGGATGAAGTAAAGTTAAAAACGGCGCAAGTATATGATTATCAGCATGGTAATCCACTCATTCCCGGGATCGACCGCTATGCCCGCTATCGCCGCAAAGCCGACGGCACCTGGGAAGTCAAGCATGCGCTGGCGCACCAGTGCTGGAAGCTCTGGCATTCCTGTGTGATTACCTGGGATGGCGTGGTGGTGCCTTGCTGTTTTGATAAAGACGCCCAACACCGCCTGGGCGACCTGAAAACACAGGGATTTCGAGAGGTGTGGCATGCTCCGGCCTACTACGATTTCAGACGCGCCATCCTGAAAGGCCGAGACCGGATCGATATTTGTCAAAATTGCACGGAGGGATGTACTGTTTGGGGGTGAAAAGAGAATTACGTCATTGAACAGCATTACGTTTTTTTATTATTGTGTCATCTCATTTCGTACGACTTCCGGATATTCGGGCTTAGCTCAATACGTTTTTAAGTCCCGGCAGCATTTCCCGGAACAGACAACTCAATGACGACCCATGACAATAAAGGAAGCGCAACAAACGGTTGACCACTGGATTAATACGATCGGCATACGCTACTACGGCGAACTGACCAATACGGCCATTCTGATGGAGGAAGTGGGCGAGGTAGCCCGCCTGATGGCAAGGCTGTACGGAGAACAGTCGTTCAAAACGCCCGAACAGGAGGCTTCCGCCCCCGCTGATCTGGCAGACGAAATGGCCGACGTGCTGTTCGTGCTCATCTGCCTGGCCAATCAAACCGGGGTGGACCTGACCGTAGCCCTGCAGAAAAACCTGGAAAAGAAAACCCTCCGCGACGCCAACCGGCATGCGTCCAACGAAAAATTAAAATAACACGCCACTACTGCTACGACCATGCCCTCCCCTGTTTCCGTCTATTTGCTAAAAAAAGCCCTTTTTCGTCCGGTTCGGCTTGCGGCTGACTACCGTTTCGAATTTTCCGAACCTTTCGAAGAAATCTTTTTTGCCACGCAAGACGGTGAACGCCTGAACGCCTTGTTCTTCCCGGCGCCCGCGTCGCGCAAGCGCGGTGTGGTGTTGTACTTTCACGGTAATCGCGACAACTTGCAGCGTTGGGGCGCCATGCACCGGGATTTCACCTCGCTCGGCTACGATTTTATGGCGCCCGACTATCGCGGTTACGGGAAAAGTACGGGAGAACCCGACGAAAAACGCTATTACGCCGATGCGCGCCTGATGTACAAGTGGTTGCAGAAAAAATACAGGTCCGAAGAAATTGTGTTGTACGGGCGATCGCTGGGCTCCGGCATGGCCAGCTACCTGGCTGCCCACGTTTCTGCCAGGTTGGTGATCCTCGAAACGCCGTTCGACAATATCCGGGGCTTGCTGAGCAGCTATTTGCGGTACAGCACTTCGCCGATAGAACCTGCATTCCTGTTTCCAAACCATGAATTTCTTTGCAAGGCCACGCTACCGGTCCTCATTTTCCACGGGACGCGCGACCGGGTGGTACCCTACGCATCTGCAGCCAACCTGAAGGCCTGCCTCAAACCCGGCGACGAGTTTGTGACGATCGAGGGAGGCTCCCACAACAACCTGCCCGAATTTGAGAAATACAAAGAGCGGCTAAAGCAATGGCTGCTTCGCTACCCCGCCCCCTGATCCGCCACTTTTTCAAAAAAGAAGAACTCCGAAATACTGATATCCCCGTGCGGGTTGGCAAGTCTTTCCCGGAGTGACCAACCGGGGGGCACGTCGTCTGAAAACCTGCGCTGCCTGAAATGCGGGAAAATACCGCCCTTCGTATCCGCCTCGTCGGAGGAAAAAATCACCACCCAGCGGGTGGCTGTTGCGAACAAATGGCGCATATACAGGTTATAAGTGTCCTCTTCCGTCAGGTGAAAGATCACTTCCATGGAAAGTGTCATTTCCGATTGAAAATCGTTCGGGTTGAAAGTTTGGGGAAAATACGTTTCAAACCGCTTCGTCCGATCGGCCACAAACAAGGCGCGACAACGCGCAACGGCACTTTTTGAAATATCAAGTCCGGTGTACGCCGGGTATTCCGCCAGTAAAAGTTGCTGCCCGTCTCCGCATCCGAACTCGGTAACAGACCGGATCTTGTATTCGCGGACGAACCGGTTTACCGTTTCGGCCTTATAGATCGCGAGCCTTCCAGTCGAACCCGAACCCGAATGTCCGCCGCCGGCATAACGTTTTTCCCAGTAGCGGCGGGTGCCCGGATATCGCAATCGCCGGATCGCAGAAAGTACGTATCGAAACACCGGATGCAGCATTTGTCTGTCAGTTGCCGGAAAATTAACCAGTGAAGCGCATTGAATTACAAATTAATGCCGACTTTTGAGCATCTTTTCCAAATGCCGGACGCCTACAGGAGCCTGGCATTTTTATTTTCACCAGTAGAGTCTACTTAACACATTCTTATTCAAATGGGTACAGTTAAAGTTTCAAACTACGATCCCGCCATCTTGCAACGTCTCCCCGCAATTGTAAAAGCCTACCAGCTTCCCGATACGAAGAAAGCCATTATCCAGATACTGAATTCTTTTCTGCCCTTTGTGGCTATTTGGATTGCCATGTACCTGTTGGTCGACGTGTCTTTCTGGGCAACTTTGGCGCTGGCCTTCGTGAATGCATTTTTTCTTGTCCGTATTTTTATCATCCAACACGATTGCGGACACCAGTCATTCATGGCCAACCGAAAGGCAAACGATATCATCGGTGAAATCTGCAGCATACTCAGTTTTATGCCCTATCGTTACTGGGCAAAAAGCCACAATTTCCACCACGGACACAATGGCATTTTGTGGGAACACCGCGACATTGGCGACATAAATCTGTTGACAGTCAACGAGTTTAAAAGCCTCAACCGTTTTAAAAAAATCCAATATGGCCTGTTTCGCAGCGCGCCGGTTTTGTTCCTCATCGGGCCGGCCTGGTACCTTCTGATCCAGAACCGCTTCCCGCTCATCCGACTGAAAGGCTGGGAGCACGCACACAAGGCGCTGCTCAAGCACAACCTTATTCTGGCCTCTTTCCACATCGGGCTCATCTGGCTGCTGGGCTACCAGGCATTCCTGATGGTGCATCTGCCTATTTTGCTGTTTTTTGCCGTTATTGCCGTATGGTTTTTCTACGTGCAACACCAGCACGAGACGACGTATAAGGAATGGAAAGACAAATGGGAATACATACGGGCCGCCGTTCAGGGAAGCACGTTTTACAAGCTCCCCAAATTGATTCACTGGCTTACCGGGAACATCGGCTATCACCATATCCACCACCTCAATCCGCTGGTGCCCAATTACGAGCTGGCCCGCTGCCACCATGAAAATCCGATCTTCGAGCAGGTGGCCAACAAGATCACTTTCTGGCAAAGCCTGCGCTGCATCTTTAACAAACTCTGGGATGAAGAGCAGGAACGCATGATCACGTTTTCCGAATACATGAGGCGCCGTCGCCTGGAAAAACGCGGGTAATTCTACCACAGTATCGCTTGAAACAGGGACAGGGTTTACAGGATTTTGATATCCTGTAAACCCTGTCCCTGTTTTAAAACAAACCCCTGTCAATAAAGAAGTTATTATTCCAGCCCTTTGGGCTTTTTCAGGGTAAATACCCGCGAAATGTTGAACCCGAAGCGTATACCGCTCAGCCTTCGACCGGTAGCCGGATCTTTAAAAAACCAGTCCTCGCGGGTCTCCGTGATAAATCCTTTATAGGTCAGATCCTGTGCATTGGTAAAATGCAGCTGGAATACGTGTCCGCCTGTTTCGATTTCAAACCCGACGGAGAGGCAGTTGGCGTAGTTCTCGATCTGGCCGGTCGGCACATAGTAGTATTCGGCATTGAACGTAACGCGCCGCGTGATCTTGATACGCCCCGCTGCGCCGATGGCAAGTACGTCGTTTTTGTCCTTTGCCGTCGCTACCAGGTTTCGATGCACCAGCGTAGGCATGAGTTGCAGGGAAAGTCGCTCGTTGAATTTCCGGGCGATGAGCAGTTGATGCGTGAAATAGAGCCTTGAACTGAATTTATTATCCCGTTCAGGGTGTTCAAATTTCAGCGTTTTGATCTGACCGTCGATCAGGTAAGTCAAGGTGACGGGCATGTTTCGTTTGCCCGAGCTTTGCCGCAAGAGTTTGTATTTGGCAAATCCGTCGATTATTTTTTCCCTGCCGCCGCGTCCGAAACCGACCATCAGCCGGTCGGAGATACCATAATCGAGCCCGATCCGGATGGTGGCGCCATCCAGTCCAAACATGTCATACAGGCCGTTGCGAATGTTGTTAAAACGGTGCGATATTTTGACGTCGAGGACGCCTTCACCGCAGTTTTCCACAGAGTGGCCGTTGACGATGCGGGTGGTTTTGAACGTAGCAGTCGTATAATCGGTGGTCTCCTCTTCTCCGAGCAGGGAAAGCAAATCATTGGGCTGGGCGAAGCTGAGACCCGCACTAAAAAGGAAGGTGATGAGTAAGTAGATTTTTTTCATATAAGATTGATGTTCATTTTGCAGCAGGGCTGAGAAGCGGGCATGATCCGGACATGATTTACAGTTTCGGGCTCCCTGAAAAAAGGAACATTCATCTTGCAAACCCTGTCCGGCATCACGTAATCTGTTATTTACCAGTCACTTCGACGCAGCGCGTGAGTTGCACGTCAAAATTGAGACCCGTGCAGATGCCCTTGAACGTGACCGTTTCGCCTTCGGTAAAATCGGTGCGCGGGTGTTTGCTCAGCGGATCGAGTTCGCACAGGACACCGAAATCACTGCCTGTGTTCAGGCTGACTTTCACCGTGCCGTCGTCAGACTTGGTTGTCTCTTTTACCTTCCCCGACACGGCGACCGTTTTATCGAGGTATTTGGCATTCGCGGCGATTTCATCGTTGGCGAATTCATTGAACAGGGCGGTCGCATCGATCGCCATGTCGGCTTTTGCGGTTTGCATGTTTTTCTGGGGCTTGTTCCAGAGATAATACCCGACGCTGCCGCCGATGATGGCAACTGCCAAAAGGAAATAGAGTAAGCGTTTCATTTCTTATTAATTAGATTACGAAAATTGATGTCGATTCAGAAGGGCCTAGTTGTCGAGGGCCCCGGCATTGATCCATGCTTTTATTTTTTGGCGTTCGCAATCGGGAAGCGGAACGGCAGTCGTGGGAGGCATGGGGCTGATGGGGTCATTGATGCGAATTACAACATTCGGAACAAGCGGGTCCAGTTGCGCATAAGTATTAAAAACGGTTGCACCGGCCTGCCCGGAATTGGGCACGTGGCAGGTGTAGCAATAAGCATTGAGAATGGGGACAATATCGCTTTTGTAACTCAAGGCGGTTGTATCACAGGAAGCAACTCCGTAAAGGTCTTCTTCATTGTCATAAAAACAGCCGGACGGGATAACAAGCGAGAGCAAAAAACAGACGGATACTCCGAAGGCGAAGATTGTTTTTTTCATTTTTCTGGTAAATCTTTTTTAATTGTATTAGACCCTTAAAGGTAAGGCTTCAGTGCAGATGGGGGAAAGCTTGGCGATTATGAAAACAAATTACCGAGGGCGGGTGTTGGGAAGGACCAAAACAGTTTTCGTATTTAAAAACGTAAATCTACCCGGCAACTGCCTGAATGGGTGAGGTAACTTACCGAACCCGAAAAAAAACTTGCTGAACATGGAAAAAAAGGATTGGAAAACCTGGTTTAGCCGGCTCGGAGTCGCCGGCTTTTTGTTTTTTCTCACAAAAGGGCTCGTCTGGCTGGCAATTTTATCCGGTCTTTTCAAAACCTGTGCCTGAAAACGGGAATCTTTCCGGGCCGACAAATTTTGTTTGATATAAAACCGGGGAGAAATGAGTTAAACTTGTTTCCAAAACAAAAAGTTTTTTTGCAAATTTGCGCCCTTACGCCGTTACTTCATGACAGAGACGATTTTGAACAAGAAAATACAAGATCCGACGGAAGAAACTGATCTCGTTGATCCCGATCACATCACCATCAAGGGCGCCCGCACCAATAACCTGCGCAATGTGGATCTGCGGATACCGAAGAACAAACTCGTGGTGGTAACCGGGGTGTCCGGTTCCGGCAAGTCCAGTATTACCATGGATACCTTGTATGCGGAAGGACAGCGCCGGTATGTGGAAAGTCTTTCGAGCTATGCCAGGCAGTTTCTCGGGCGCATGAAAAAGCCGGATGTGGACTATATTCGGGGCATTTGCCCTGCCATCGCCATCGAGCAGCGGGTCACGACCGGCAATACGCGTTCCACCGTTGGCAGCATGACCGAGGTGTACGATTTCCTGCGTCTTCTGTACGCCCGCATCGGCAAGTTTTACTCGCCCGTATCCGGAGAGATCGTTAAAAAACACGAAGTATCGGATGTTATCGATTTTGTAAAAAACCTGCCCGAAGGCTCGCGCGGGCTCGTTCTCATCCCTTTTAGCAAAAAATATAAAGAGCGCTCGCTGGAACAGGAATTAAACCTTTTGTTGCAAAAAGGCTACACCCGCGTGCAATCTGAAAACGAAACGCTGCGAATTGAGGATATTCTTGAAGGAAAAGACCCGCGTTTCGATGTCACGCAACCCGCCTATTCCTTCCAGGGCCACAACCTGAGTATTCTCATCGATCGCTTTTCGGTTTCTTCTATGGAAGAAGCCGACTGGATGCGACTGGCCGATTCCGTTCATACCGCGTTCTTCGAAAGTGAAGGCGAATGCGTTATCCAGACGCTGGACGGTTCCGACGCGCCGCTCACCGTTTTCAACAACCGCTTCGAACTGGATGGCATTCAGTTTCCCGAGCCGACGCCGCAGCTCTTCAATTACAATAACCCCTACGGGGCCTGCCCTACCTGCGAAGGTTATGGCCGCATCCTGGGTATTGATCGCGACAAAGTCGTGCCGGACAAAACCAGATCCGTGTATGACGGGGCCATTGCCCCCTGGAAAGGCGAGAAATACGGCGAATGGCTGGGAGCCTTCCTGAAAAATGCCCACAAATTTGAGTTTCCGGTACATACACCGTTCGAACACCTTACCAAAGAACAAACCCGGCTGTTGTGGTCGGGGAATCAGTATTTTGAAGGTATCGACGCTTTTTTCAGGGAACTGGAAAGCAAAACCTACAAGATACAGAACCGCGTTGCGCTCGCCCGTTATCGCGGCCGAACGGTGTGCCCCACCTGCGAGGGCGGGCGGTTGCGGCAGGAGGCTCTGTGCGTAAAGATCGGCGGCAAAAACATTTCTGATCTGACGAGCGTCCCGCTGGATGAAGTACTGGCTTTTTTCCAACAACTCGGGCTCAGCGAACATGACCGGCAGGTAGCCAAACGACTCCTGCTCGAAATACACAACCGCCTGAAATTTATGGTGGAACTGGGTCTGGGTTATCTCACGCTCGACCGCATTTCCAATACGCTTTCGGGCGGCGAAACCCAGCGTATCCACCTGACGCGTACCCTTGGCAGCAATCTCACGGCCTCCATGTACCTGCTCGACGAGCCTTCCGTAGGCCTGCATCCGCGCGACACAGGGCGGCTCGTAAAAGTGCTGAAGGAACTTCGCGACCTCGGAAACACGGTAGTAGTGGTGGAACACGAGGAAGAAGTCATCAAAAATGCCGACTTTCTGGTCGATATGGGGCCGGAAGCGGGCGTCCATGGCGGCAATGTGGTCTTTGCGGGCGATTTTTCAAAAATCAATACAGCGGCGCCGGAAAGCCTGACGGCAAAATATATGTCGGGCCAGATGTCCATTCAGACTCCTGCTGTTCGCCGTTCTGCCAAAGAGTTCCTGACCCTCAAAGGAGCGCGCCAGCACAACCTGAAAAATGTGGATATCCGGATTCCGCTTCATTGCCTCACGGTGGTAAGCGGTGTGTCGGGCTCCGGCAAAACCACCCTCGTACGCGACATCCTCTACCCCGCGCTGATGCAGCACCTCCCCGACAGTCCGGGCAAACAACCCGGTCTGTTCGACGGGCTGGAAGGCAACGCCAAAAAAGTGACCCGGGTGGAATTCATCAACCAAAGCCCGATCGGCAAAAGCAGTCGGTCCAACCCCGTCACCTACGTAAAAGCATACGATTACATCCGCGACCTTTTCGCAAGCCAGCAACTTTCCAAAATTCGCGGTTTTCAGCCCAAACATTTCAGTTTCAACGTAGAAGGCGGTCGTTGCGAGACATGCAAAGGGGAAGGCGAGCAGGTGGTGGAAATGCAGTTTCTCGCCGATGTACACCTCGAATGCGAGGAATGCAAGGGCAGGCGCTTCCGGCAGGAAGTACTCGACGTGCAATACAAAGGCAAAAACATTTTCGATGTGCTGAACATGAGCATCGAAGAGGCGCTCGAGTTTTTTAAAGGCAACAAAGAAATCACGGAACGTATCAAGCCGCTTTTTGACGTGGGTCTGGGCTATGTGCAGTTGGGGCAATCATCTTCCACCCTGTCGGGCGGTGAAGCGCAGCGCGTCAAACTGGCTTCTTTCCTCATCCGCGACAACGCGGGCGGCCATATATTTTTCATCTTCGACGAACCCACCACAGGGCTGCACTTCCACGACATCCAGAAACTGCTGAACGCCATCAATGCCCTTGTTGAAAAAGGCCATTCGGTGCTCGTGGTGGAACACAACATGGAAGTGATTAAATCAGCGGACTGGGTCATCGACCTCGGCCCTGAAGGCGGCAAAGACGGCGGCCATCTTGTGTACGAAGGCGTGCCGGAGGGGCTTATAAAAGTGGAAGAGAGCTATACGGGCAAGTATTTAAAGGAGAAACTGGGTTAGATTAAGGGTTGAAGAGGTTGAGAGGGTTAAGATAGTTGAGGGGGTTGAGAAGGTTGAGAAGCCTGTCGTCCGCGCCCGCGCCCTGAAGGATAGCACATTTCGTTGAATGTTTAATTCATTGAGAATAAAACAATTATTTAGATTTTTGTGATATACCCCCCTTCAGGGGTCGGAGGTAAAAAGGGGAATTGACACAGTTTTCTCAACTATCTCAACCCCTTCAACCCCCTCAACTTACTTACAAACCAGACTCAATGCCTCATTTTTTGCTGTTGCTCCGGCGTCAGCACCTCACGGAGTCCGTCTTTCCACGTCTGACGGAGTTGTTTCCATTGGGCACGGTCGCGATGACCTGAATTCCGGGCTGTTTCGAAAGTTTGTATTTTTTCGAGATTCAGGGCGTAGACCTTCCCTTTTTGCTCTTGCGTAAGGTGGAAGCGGCTGGCCATTTTCTCGGTGATCTTTCCGGCCTTTTCTTCAATGGAAAGATGCGACCAGCGATACCATGCAATGCGTTTGACGGCAAATACGGTAAGCAGAACCGCAGCGATGCCGATAATCCAGCGTTTTTTGTTCATGTTGCTTAATTTTTATGGTGAGTAGTTGACTTTTTCCGGCGCGACAGTGCGCGCTCTTGATTTTTATGCCGTGGGATTGGGGGTTTCCTGTTCCGGTGCGTCCATAGGCCCGCAGCGGTGTTTGCCCCAGCGATGCATAAACTGCCGGCGTTCTTCTTCACTCATGTTTTGCCAGCGTTCACGCATGTAGCGCCCGCGCATTCGGCCGCCAAAGCCCCGGCCGCGCCATCCGCGCGGACCAAAGCCGCCTGTCAGCAGGCGACCCAGGATCATCAGACCGACCGTCTGAATGAACGTAAGCGTCGGCAGGCCGAAAATAGTCGCTGCAAGGTTGTTCCAGAGCAGCATGGTGACGCCCGTGAAGGCAAAAAACATGACAAGCCCGAAGGCGATTCCTTTGGCAATCCATTGCGGTTTGATATGTCTCATTTCTTTAGATTTTATTGATAATCAATCGTTTTTCCATTGTTCAAAGTGCTCGCGCAGACGCAACACAGCGTATCGCTTGCGCGAAAGCAGGGTATTGACAGATAAGCCGGTTTGTTCGGACATTTCGCGAAACGACACGTCGTAGAGTTCGTTGGCCACAAAAACTTCCCGTTGTTCCGTGGGGATCAGTTCGAGCGCGCGTTCCAGTTCGTCCCAGAATTCCTGCGTTTCAAGCAGGGCATCCGGCAGGTTTTGTTCTAGCCAGTGGTCAAAAACCAGGTCATCCGGCAGGTCTGCATCCTGATCCTCCTCGCCAGGGTTGTCCGAAGGCACAATCCGGCTGAACGGAACAGTTCTCATTTTCCGGTAGTAATCCGTCACACGGTTCCGGGCAGCCGTAAAAAGCCAGTTGCCTACCTGTTCGA
>JAKOXM010000105.1 GCA_029781095.1 Bacteroidota bacterium | reverse complement strand
CGCTTTTCCGACATTTGCCCGCTCACCCAACATTGTTTACATCCACTATGGCTGGCAAAATCCTGTGCCTCGAAGGCGAAAAAAGCAACAGTCCGCACGGCAAATATTCAGTAGAAACTGTTCTGGAATTTCTGAAGCAAAGCAGCGGTATCGACTATGAACACCATCGGGTGGGCACGGGGGCGGAGCTGGACCACCGGCTGACGGAATTCGGCCGGCTCAAATCGTACAGCCTCCTGTACCTGGCGTTTCCCGGAGTGCCCGGCCAATTCAGCGTATCGGCAAGGGAGGACGTTACCCTGGAAGATATTGTTAAAGCGGCTAATGGCAACTGGGACAATCGAATCCTGCACCTCGGGTGCAGCAAGATATTGAAAGTGACGCCCAAACAACTGGATAGCCTGCGGCGGGGCACCGGCGTGGTCATGCTCAGCGGATACGCCAACGCCATCGATTATTTCCCCATGTCCATTCTCGAACTCTCCTATTTTGCGTTGCTCGATGCGTACCGAACCCCGGCGGCGATCGCCAGACACCTGGGCGAGCAACAGCGATATTGGGTGAAGACATTGGGATTCAGATTGTTGGGATAAATCTGCCGCCCGCCGGAAAGTCTCCTACCTTTGCTTCATGGAAATAGATGAAGCGCTCCTCAAAACACTGTCAAACCTGGGCATTCCGGCCCTGAATGCCATGCAGGAGGCCGCCCTGCCGGCCATTCGGAACCACGCCAATGTTATATTGCTGGCGCCGACGGGTTCCGGAAAAACGCTGGCCTTCCTTTTGCCGGTTTTGGGCCAACTGAGAGCCGGCATACCCGGCGTGCAATGCCTGATCCTGTCGCCGACGCGGGAACTGGCCATACAGATCGAGCGCGTCTGGCAAAAAATGTCCACGGGGTTCAAGGTAAATACCTGCTATGGCGGACATTCGATGCAGACAGAGACGCAGAACCTGAGCCAGCCGCCGGCCTTGCTGATCGGCACTCCCGGCCGGATTCTGGAACATATCAACCGAAATACGTTTGCCCTGGAAAATATCCGGGTGCTTGTGCTGGACGAGTTCGACAAGTCCCTGTCCATGGGTTTTCAGGAGCATATGGCCGACATCATCAAAGGCTTGCCTTCCCTGGAAAAACGCATACTGGTGTCGGCTACCAACAAGCAGCACATTCCGTTTTTTACGGGCATCACGCATCCGAAAGTCTTGAATTTTTACAAGGCGCCCGAACAATCCAACGATGGTCTGGTGCTGAAAAGGGTTATGTCGCCCACTGAAGACAAGAGCCCGGCACTTTTCAGCTTGCTTTGTTTTTTGGGAAATGAGTCTACCCTGATTTTCTGCAACCAGCGCGACACGACGGAAAAAGTCAGGGATTTTCTGATCGGGACGGGTATCCCGGCCGCCTGTTTCCACGGAGGTATGGAGCAGCCGGACCGGGAAAAGACCCTGGTTCGGTTCCGGAACGGCAGCATCCTTTTTCTCGTAGCCTCCGACCTGGCAGCTAGGGGTTTGGATATTCCGGAGGTAAAAAACGTGGTTCACTTCGAAATTCCACTCAAACAGAATGATTTCCTGCACC
Organism: Bacteroidota bacterium; assembly: GCA_029781095.1. GTDB lineage: Bacteria > Bacteroidota > Bacteroidia > Chitinophagales > Saprospiraceae > M3007. The sequence goes on along the minus strand of JAKOXM010000105.1, from coordinate 28,282 downwards.
GCAACGGGCGTACGGCACGCATGCATTCCGAAGGAACGGCCTATCTTTTAATGCATCCCGGCGAACCGCTCCCGGCATACCTGCCCGCCCCGCCTCCCGTGCTTGAATTGCCTGAAAAAGATATCCTTCCGGCGCCTTCACCCTGGGTTACCCTGTACATCAGCGGCGGCAAAAAGGACAAACTCAGTAAAATGGACATCGTAGGCTTTTTGTCCAAAAAGGGCAATTTGCAAAAAGACGATATCGGAAAAATCGAAGTGATGGATTTTATGTCCTTCGCCGCCGTCAGGAAAGGTGTCGCTGAAGCGCTGTTGCAGGCCATCCAGTCAGAAAAAATGAAGGGTAAAAAATACAAGATCGTGGTGACGAACTGACGCCGCCTGCTGCGGGATAAGACATGCCGGCAACAGGGCCGCGCAACGCCATATCAATCCGGGAAATAATATTGGATATTCCGTAAAATTTCCGTACTTTTAAGCAAGCGCATAAAAATACGCCCATACCGCTTTTAGGTATATTTATACTTGAAAGCCTTATATTTTACGAATATAAAAATAAATTGCTATGAATTTCAGAATAGTTATTATACCTATATCCTCGATTGCTCTTGCCCTGGCTTTGATTTCAGGAAGTTGCGGCAATTCCGGTAATGAAAAAACGGAAAGTGTCAATCAGGAAACAACCGCAAAAAGCAACCCTGCGGATTCTGTTGCCGGAAGGACAATCGCAGATCAGAATGCTGCGACCCGGCAGGAAACAACGCCGCCGGCAGCAGGAACAGGTGCCTCCAAAAATGATTTTAAACCTTCCGCGACAGTCAAAACGGTTCCCAAACCGGAAACAAACAAACCGGCTGAACAAACGCCGAAACCGGACCCCGGCGCTGCGAAAGTTACTGCTGAGCAGCCACCAACGAATCCGGTAAGCCCGCCCAAGGCAGTAGTGACCGAAAAGCAGGAACCGAAAGTAACCGCACAGCCGCAGCCCGTTCCGCAACCTGTGGCAGAGAAGCCGAGGGAAGTTGTTGTTACCCAACCCGCGAAAACAACCGAACCTGATCCCGGCAACTGGGTTGTACCGGCAAAAGACAAAAACAAATCGAATCCGGTAAAAGCCGATGCGGAATCATTGGGGGCAGGAAAATCACTGTATGTAAAGCATTGCGCTGCCTGCCATGGAAAAACAGGACGGGGCGACGGGTCTAAGGCGGCACAGCTCAAAACCGAATGCGGAAACTTTACGCTACCGGCTTTTCAAAACCAGTCAGATGGCTCCCTTTTTTACAAAATCAGGGAAGGAAAGGGCGATATGCCGGGATTTAAGAAGAAATTACCCGACGAAGAAGATATCTGGAGTATTATCAATTATGTAAGAACCCTTAAACACAGTTGAATCGCCTTCACCGGTTATTTTTTTCACCCGCGGCCAAACGATCGATCAGCCCGTTAAAGATCAGGTAGTGAACAGGCAAAAGGCTCGCCCAATAAAGCCGGCCCCAAACACCGCGGGGACGGAACGTGGCGGTTTGAACCAGTTCCGAGCCCTCGCCTCTGGGGTTGATCCTGAACTCCAGCCAGGCCTCGCCCGGCAGCTTCATTTCGGCAAACAGCAGGAGCCGCTTTTGTCGCCGGTCGGCAGCGAGCACCCGCCAGAAGTCAAGCGCATCGCCGGGAGCGATGTGGTCGGAATGGGTGCGTCCGCGCCGGAGACCGACGCCACCCGCCAGTTTATCAAGATACCCCCTGATCTTCCAGAGAAAATTGGCATAGTACCAGCCTGTCGTGCCGCCGATGCGCCAGATGCGTTCCAGTACCTGCGTCTCGTCGCCCGGCAGGAATCGACGTTTTTCATCTTTAAAACAGCCAAAACTCGGCACTTCTATGTAGTCCATGAGCCTGAGGTCGGTATCGAAAGAACTGAACGCGTCTTTCCAGCTGCTGACCACCATATTTTGCTCGATGCGGTGAAACGCACGTTCCACCGCTTCCCGGTAAGTGAGGAGCTCGATACCGAGGTCGCGGGCGAGGGTATTGGGCCGGCAAATGACGTTGACTTTCATGCTGTCCACAAGGTGAACGGCCAGCGGATATGATACGGACGTGATAAAATACAGCCAGTAGGAAGAAAACCGGGGCGTCATCACGGGAACTGTGAAAATAAAGCGTTTCAGACGGCGGACTTCGGCAAATTGCAGCAGCATCTGCTTGTATGACAAAACCTCCTGCCCGCCGATGTCAAAATCCCGGTTGTAGGTATCAACCTTTAACATGACGCCGGATAAAAACTGGATGACATTGCGCACGGCAATGGGCTGACACAAGGTGTTGAGCCATTTCGGGCCGACCATCACGGGCAGTTTTTCCACCAGGTCCCGGATGATCTCGAAGGACGCGCTGCCCGAACCCACAATGATGCCTGCCCGTAATACAGTTACGGGCACGGTGCTGCTGCGCAATATCTTTTCCACCCTGAACCGACTGCTCAAATGGATGGACAATTGTGTTTCGTTGACAATACCGCTCAGGTATATGATCTGGCGACAACCGGTAACCTGGACGAGGCGCGTGAAGTTTTCCGCTGTTGCCTGTTCCCTGCTGGCAAAATCGCCTTTGTCGCGCATGGAGTGGATGAGAAAAAATGCCACATCGATGTCGGCCGGCAAAACCATATCTGCCGCCGGATTCAAAAAGTCGATCTCGACAATACGAACATTTTCATGCGACCGTCCCTCAAACCGCCGCCGGCTCCGGACGCAGCAATGGACGATATGCCCCTGATCCAGTAGTACGGGAAGCAGTCGTTGGCCGATATAGCCGTTGGCGCCGGTCAGTAAGATGTTCATACGGATCTAAACAAGGTTGGTGATGAATAGTTAGTGCGGCACAACAGGGCAATCCCGTGCTTCGGTATCCATCATGATGTAAAAATAAATCCGATGCAGCATCAGGGCCGCCCTTTCCCGCCGCGCCGCACAGCGCCCTTCCCAAACCGGTCGCGTATTTTATCCATCGCTTCCAGCAGGCGCGACTCTTTTTCCGTATTGTCGAACAGGTTGAGCTGGCTGGTGCCGGGCACCAGCTCGCTGAAACGCACCCCTGTGAGACGTATACCCTGGCGGCGCTCGTAGAGGCGGTCGAACAGCGTAAGCGCATGTTCGGTCAACAGGCTGTCCTGTGCAGTGTAAGGGATTTTGCCTTGCTTGGTAAAGGTATTAAAATCCGAATAGCGCAATTTAATGGTTATGCAGGCGGTCAGTTTTCCAAGGGCGCGCAGTTGGTACGCGAGTTGAGCCGTTTGCCGGCGGATTTCGTCGTGCAGGAAGTGTATGTCGATGGTGTCGCTGTGAAAAGTCTGCTCGGTAGAGATGGAATCCCGCTCCCGGTAAGGCACCACCGGGCTGTCGTCTTCGCCGTTGGCTTTTTTCCACATGATCAGGCCGTGCTTGCCGAATTCCCGCTCCAGCAGTCGCGGCGGCACTTCGCTCAGGGTCTGGCAGATGCGCACGCCCATGAGGGCGAGGCGCCGCTCCGTTTCGCGGCCGATGGACGGTATTTTGCCCACAGGCAGCGGCGCAAGAAAGCCTTTTTCCGTACCGGCAGGTATGAGTTTGGTACCGTTGGGTTTCACCTCCCCGGCCCCGACTTTCGATACGGTTTTGTTTACGGACAGCCCGAACGACAAGGGCAACCCCGTCTCGCGGATGATGCGCTCGCGCAACTCGGTGCTCCATTTCCAGCACCCGATGTACTTGTCCATGCCGGTCAGGTCGAGGTAAAACTCGTCGATGGAGGCCTGCTCGAACAGCGGAGCCTGTTCTTCGATCACCTCACGCACCAACGCCGAGTGTTTGGAATACGCTTCCATGTCGCCGCGCAGCACGACGGCGTCGGGGCACAATTGCAGCGCCTGTTTCATGGGCATGGCCGAGCGGACGCCGAATGCGCGCGCTTCGTAACTGCAGGAAGCCACTACTCCGCGGTTGCTGCTGCCGCCGATGAGTAGTGGCTTGCCGCGCAGGCTGTCGTTGCGCAACTGTTCCACCGCGACAAAAAATGCATCGAGATCGAGGTGGAGAATGGAACGGTCAAAACCGGGTGGTTCCATTACTCTTTTTTACCGGCCTCAGAATTTAAAGCCAAGTGTAAGCAAAACATCGCTCGTGGTGTTGTCTGTTATTGCCACGGGGGCGCCATCATAAGGCATTACGCTGCCTTTTCCGGTGAAGCGGCGATACCCGAGATCAAGGAAAAACGACTCCCAGCGTACGCCTGCCCCCGCGCTGTAGGTGGTATTGAAGCCGCTCTCGCCTTCTTCCGGTTTGCCGTTCAGGTTTACACCCGCGCGCAGGCGGAAGTTGTCAAGCGCCAGTTCGCCGCCCAGTCGAATATTCATCGCCTGTTTGTATGCGGCCTGGATTCCCCTGTTGAGCTCGCGTTCGTAAATTTCGTTTTCGTTGGTCGCAGCGTTTGAGGTGAGGTTATAACGGTTGGAGCTGTAATCCACCCATTCCACGTCTGCGCTGAGAAATCCGTATTTTTTTATGACCGTACTTGCGCTTAGAATGGCGCGCCAGGGGGTGCGCAGGCGATAATCAGACGTGCCGTCCGGGGAAAGGAGCGTTTCACCCTGGTACGAACCGCTGCCATCGCCGTACGAATACTCGAATGTATTGCTGTATGTATCCGTCAGGCCCAGGGAAGTAGGCGTGTGCACCGCTATCCCCAGGCGCAACATCTGGTTGACCTTGTAGATCACGCCCATTTTCAGGTTGACCCCTACGCCTTCCGTCCGAAGCAGTTCGGTATAGGTGAGGCTGCCGAAATAGGGCACATTGCCCCCTACGTCGCCGCCGGGGTCAGATTCCTGGTATTCCCCTTCGAGGCGATAGTTGACGAACGGTACGCCTACGGTAAAACCGACCATCAGTTTTTCGTCGTAGTTGCCGGCAAATGACAGGAGCATTTCGTTCATGCTGCCGAACGTATTGAGCGTATGGGAGCGATTCACAGAGGCATTCTCAAATCCGGTAAAGTCATAACTCAGTACATTGTCCTGGAAATAAATGGCATTGGCCTGGTAGGCAAGTCCGGCGCCGAAAGGGTAGAGATCCTGTTCCGATCCTCCGTTGTTAAAGACGGATTTGGCTTCATCGAAGAATCCGTTCATGATGCTGCCTCCGGCACTGCCCTGGTAAAAAATGGATTGGTTGAAATTATTCTGACGGTTGAATCCTATACCCACGTTAAACGTTTTCCAGCGACTGGCGCGCGGCGTGGTGTTGAAAACCAGACCAACATTGTCGAAACCGAAGCTGCTTTTATCTTCCTGATCGGTAAGTCCACCCGGAAGGGTAGCGTCCGTATGGGCAAACTTGAGCCCCGGCGTTATGGTCAGTTCATCTGTGCGGAACATGGCGAGACCGGCAGGATTGGTACTCAGTGTGCCGAAATCGGCGCCCAGCGCTCCCATTGCGCCCCCAACACCCATAAAACGGCCCGTGCCGCTTGGATGGAGGTCGGAATATCGAAGCACATCGCTTGCCAATTGGGAAAATACCTGTGCCGACAGGAAAAGCAATAATACAGGCAAAATATATTTTTTCATAGCGCAAAGAAATAGCATTAAAATGGTTGAAGGGCAAAGAAAATGGGTGGAAAGAGGTGTTAACCGGTCCCCACCCATTGTTGTATTTACCGCCTGAATCAGGCCGAAATGGTGTCAATATCAATTATTACGGCCACGACCGCCGCCACCGGAACTCTTGCTGCTGCCGCTGCTGCCACTGCTGCTGCGTCCGGATGATCCGGAACTGCCGCTGCTGCCGCGATCGGAAGAGCCCGAATTCCATTTGCTGCCGCCGCTGTCGTTGCTGCGGCTCGGCCTCGTTTCAATGCTGCCACCCGAACGCGACGGGCGATCTTCGGAAGAAGGACGGCTCGGGCGAATGGTTTCGCTGCCTCCGGAACGCGACGGACGTGTTTCCTCCGTGCGTTGGCGAGGTGCGGGCTGGGTAGCGGGGTTGCGACTCGGGCGCGGCTCTTCGCTGCGCGGGTTGTTATCGGGCTGGGTGGATGGGCGGCGGCTCGGCGTTACGTCGCGACTTGGGCGTGTATCATCGCTTTGCGGACGTGTTTTCTCAACATCCTGAACCGGGTCGCGAACGCGGTCGGTGGTCCTTACCGGTTCTTTCGTAGTCGGCGCAGGCCTGCGGTTGTTCTCGTTTATGCGCGCTGAAGGCGTTTGCACCGGCGTTTTATCGCCAGTCACCACGCGGCTATTCCGCGGTGCGGTGCGCATGTCGATCACTTTGACGTCTTTATCTGCGACTACCAAACGGCCGTTGGGCTTGTCACCGTCCGACAAACGGGCAAATCCCGAGTGAACCGTTGATCCATGGCGACGCGGGCCCGTATAGGTCTGCGGCGTGTAACCGCCACCGTTGTGGTAGCCGCCCTGGTTGTCGTAGTAATAGTTGTTGTTTACCCAGACATTGCCGTAATACGGGTTGTAGCCGTTCCAGGTCCAGTAAGGGTCATAGTAGTAGTTGTTCCAGACGCAGGGATTGTTCCACGCGCTGATGCCGCCCCAGCCGTAGTTGACACCCCAGGACCAGTTATTCCAGCCATACCCCCAGCCATAATTAAACGTATTATAGGAATTCCAGCGCTGCCAACGCTGCCAGCGACGCCAGGTCCAATAATCGTTGTAGCCATAGGTATAGATAGAGGCGCCCGGCAAATAGAACGGATCATAGTTCCACAGGTCGACGTAGAACGGATCGTAATAGTCGACAACCTGAACAGGGCGGTGAAAACGCCGGATACGCGACGAATATTCGTAAGCGTAGTCGTCTTCGTCGCGATAGTTATCGTCATCTTCGTCGTAGCGACGGGTGACGTTGCCCGGTTCATAGCTGTCCTCTTCATAGGTCGTCACGGTTTTGGTATCCGAAGACGGATCATAGTAGAGGTCATCTTGTGCATTCAGCGACATATTCAGCGAGAACACCAAAAGCGCGGGCAGCATCCAGATCAGTGATTTATTTTTTTCTTTCATGGTGACAGTGTGTTTTTTTGCGAGAGATTCGAAGCGCAAGTTTACAGGGTCAAAAATATTACCTTTGCGCACTTTTTTTGGTTAAGGCAGGTTTAAAGCACTGGTTTTGGCCCGTTAAAGTTCGCTTAAACCGCCAGTCTTTCAAAGGTAAAGTGTTAAAACTTTTATCATTTGACCAAACAGGGCTTTCAAAGTAACGTAAACGCCCGGTTTTTAACGACGCCTTAACCCAAAACAACGTACACGCGCTTGCATCGACTCAGTTATTTTGCAACGCACTTGACACCAATTCAACACATCAACGAATCAACAGTTCAGCATGGCAAAGGAAATTACACCCCGCTCGGATGATTACTCACAATGGTATCTGGATATTGTAAGAAAGGCCCAGCTCGCAGATAATTCGCCGGTACGTGGATGCATGGTTATCAAGCCGAACGGTTTCGGTATCTGGGAAAGAATGCGCGACGCTTTGGACGCCATGTTCAAGGACACCGGCCATGTGAACGCATATTTTCCACTTTTTATCCCGAAAAGTTTTTTGAGCAAGGAAGCCGCCCACGTGGAAGGTTTTGCCAAAGAATGCGCCGTGGTGACGCACTACCGCCTGAAAAATGATCCCAACGGCGGCGGCGTGATCGTCGACCCCGAAGCCAAACTGGAAGAGGAACTCATCGTCCGGCCAACTTCCGAGACGATCATCTGGAATACATACCGGGACTGGATACAAAGCTATCGCGATCTGCCGCTCCTGATCAATCAGTGGGCCAATGTCGTGCGCTGGGAAATGCGCACGCGCCCGTTTCTCCGCACCACCGAATTTCTCTGGCAGGAAGGCCATACAGCGCATGCAAGTGCGGAAGAGGCCATGCAGGAAACCCGTTTGATACTCGATTTGTACGCCCGGTTTGCCGAAGAATGGATGGCAATGCCCGTCATCAAAGGCATTAAAACGGTGAACGAGCGTTTTGCAGGCGCCGATGAAACTTTCTGCATTGAAGCCATGATGCAGGACGGGAAAGCGCTGCAGGCCGGTACATCGCACTTCCTCGGGCAAAATTTTGCGAAGGCTTTCGATGTGCTTTTCCTGAATAAAGATAACCAGCAGGAACACGTCTGGGCGACTTCCTGGGGCGTCAGTACCCGCCTCGTCGGCGGACTGATCATGACCCATTCGGACGACGACGGCCTGGTAATTCCGCCCAGACTCGCTCCCGTCCAGGTTGTTATCGTGCCCATTCCGAAACCCTCTCCCGAACTGGACGAGGCTTCGGCAAAAATAGCCGCTGCGCTGCGCGCAAAAGGCATCAGGGTAAAAATTGACAACGACGACCAGAACCGCCCCGGATTCAAGTTTGCCGAATACGAAATGATCGGCATCCCCGTCCGCCTCGGCCTCGGCCAGCGCGACCTCGCCGCCAACCAGGTGGAAGTAGCCCGCCGCGATACCAAGGAGAAATCCAACGTGCCGCTCGACAATATTGCCGAACACATTGCCGGGCTGCTCGACGAAATCCAGCAAAACCTGTTCGACCGCGCGAAAGCGCACCGCGATGAGCATATCACCAAAGCGGATACCTGGGCGCAATTCGAGGACCTTCTTGAAAACAAAGGCGGTTTTGTGTATGCGCACTGGGATGGCACGACCGAGACGGAACTGGAAATCAAGGAAAAATCGAAAGCAACGATCCGCTGTATTCCGCTGGACTGGCCCGAAGAAGCGGGCAAGTGCATCCTGACCGGCAAACCGAGTGCGCGCAGGGTATTGTTTGCAAAAGCGTATTAAAAATGGAGAGCGTGTGCAGTGGCGGTAACGCCGCTACTGCACGCCGCTTCTGTCGCATCGCCATTCCCAGAGCAGGCCATCCTCAATATCAATGTGTTCGTTCACAAACTGAAAGCCCAGTTTGCGCAGGATGCTGACGGAAGGATTCTCTTCCGCAAGTGTGTTGGCCGTCACCGCCTTGACGCCATCGTGCCTGAATGCGAAGTCCATCAGCGCGATCGCCGACTCGGTTGCAAATCCGCGCCCCTGGTATGCATCAGCGATTTCATACCCGATTTCCACACAACCGTCCAAAGAAGGAGCGCCTTTGAAGCCGCAGGTACCGATCAGCCGCACGTCGTGCCGGTGCACGATGAGATAGCACCACCAACCGAGGTCTTCCGGGTGTTCGCGGATAAAATCGCGCATCCAGATCAGCGCTTCGGGGAAGTGCGCCCAGTTTTCCGCAAAATCGACGCCGCCCAGGAGGGAGGAAAGCGCAGGCCAGTCTTCGCTGCCAATGGCTTCCAACATCGGGAGCGTAGCCGTTACCAAAAAAAGCCTTTCGGTCTGAAGCATATTTTCTTCTGATTCAGGGACAACTTTCGGAAAGTTTTTGCTTTTTTCGTAAATTAAGCGGCATTTTTTCCAAAAGCGAGCGCCATGATTTTATTTGAGGCACAAAAAAGTTTGTACACTCGGACAAAGTTTCGATTTTAGCGCCTGCTAAGCAAGAGACGGGAAAACCTCCTTGCAGCAATTAACCAATCGGTACGCAATCCATTCTATTGTATGAACGACGCCGGCTGCGGATTATCGCAGTCGGCGTTTTTTGTCCCGCCGCCGCTGTTTTATCCTGCAGGAAAATTTTATTTTTTTTCGGAAACCATTTTTGGTCTGTCTCAGTTTTTCATTTGGCAAAAATGAAAGCGACATGCAGTGTTTCGCCCCGGCATGTTCAGGTCGCTGCCTTTTTCCTGCATTTTATTGTCAATTGTCCACCGAATAAACACCTCCTTTATGCTGTTCAAATTTTATCAGCACTGGCGCAGTTCGTATGCCGGTATTCCGCGGGCCATCTGGTTTTTGTCGATCGTCAGTCTCGTGAACCGCTGCGGCAGCATGGTTATTGCCTTCATAACGATATACCTGACCCAGCATCTTCATTTCAGCATCCAGGACGCGGGCTATATCATGGGTTTCTTCGGGGCAGGAGCGTTTGTCGGCGCATTTGCCGGCGGCCGGCTAACCGACAGGATCGGGTATTACAGCGTGCAGCTGTGGAGCCTGGTTCTGAACGGCGTCATGCTGCTGATCCTGATGCTTGTTCGGGATTTTTGGGCGATGAGCGGCGCTATTTTCCTGCTTAGTATGATATCTGAGGTATTCCGCCCGGCCAACTCGGTTGCCATTGCCCGGCATAGCACGGCCGAAACACGCACGCGCTCCATTTCGCTTTACCGGATGTCAGTCAACCTCGGCTGGACGGTTGCACCCGTTTTCGGAGGCTTGCTGGTCGCACTCGGCTGGGACTGGCTGTTTTGGGTCGATGGCCTGACCTGTATTTTCGCAGCATTGATGCTGCGCCGGCTGATGTCGCCGAAAAAGGCTTCCATAGCCGCAACACAGGCTTCGGGAGATGCGAAAACCGGATCTGCCGCGCTTTCACCGTATCGCGATCGCTCATTCCTTTGGTTTGTCTTTCTGACGATGTTGAATGCCATCGTTTTTATGCAAATTCTGTGGACGGTACCCGTATTCTGGAAGGAAGATTTTCACTGGTCCGAGGCGCATATCGGTCTGGTGACCGCCCTGAACGGACTGATCGTTTTCCTGGTGGAGATGCCCCTGATCCATCGGCTCGACGGACGGCGCCCGCAACTGGATTACGTACGTATCGGTCTGATACTTTATGCGTTGTCGTATCTGGCCTTTAACATGCCGATCGGTCATGCGAGCGCCGCACTTGTGTTTGTGATAGCGATATCCTTCGGAGAAATGTTTGTGATGCCGTTTAGCAGCAACTTTGTTTTCGGCAGGTCTGCAGGGGTAAGACAAGGCCAATACATGGCGCTTTATACGATGGCTTATTCCGTGGCCAACATCCTGGCGCCGTTGTTCGGTACGCAAATTATCGCAGCGATGGGATATACCTCCCTGTGGTATATGCTGGCCCTGCTTGCAGGAGTCACGTGGATCGGATTTTGGATTCTGGGGCGGGATAGAAAAGCCGGGAATCCGACAGGAACGACCCGGGAAATGTCGGCGGAGGCAGTCCCGCAAGCCATATCATAATCGACTCACTTCCAGGGCACGGGCGGGGTCGGAGCAGAAAAAGAGCGATGCCCCGAGGTTGGATTTTAAAGGCTTTTTCAATGTTCTGCCAATAAAAATTTTCCCGCAGATCACATGGATTTCGCAGCAAATCAGGGGAATACCTGAAAAAACTGCGTTTTCCGCGTCATCTGCGGGAAATTTCATTTAAAACCCAATAAACATTGCGGGCGTGATTTTCCACGCAGAGATTATCTGTCGGCGCGCAGGTTGAGAAACATTTTAAAACCGAGGTTGGCGCCTACCACTTTTGACCGGGTGAAATAATTGCCGGACATGAATACCTCAAAATTTTTAAAAACGTCGCGGATGAAAAAGTATCCGAATTCCGCACCGACGGTATAGTCGAGTCTTTGCACCTCCACACCTTCTTCGGCTTTGGCAAAATTGTAGTACAACCCGCCTTTTGCAAGAGCGGTGAACGCATTCTGATTTGTTTTCGCGCATTTATTGCCGTTCGAACGGTACAATCCGGCGCCGGCTTCCAGAATGGCGTAAGGCGTTGTCAGAAATGACTTTCCGACATCGTCGGCTTTCGGGTCGAGGGTAAAAGTAGCGCCGCCGCCCAAGCGCGCAACGCCCCAGTGCGTACCGACGTTCATGGCGATCTCGGCGCCGCCGCCGAGGCGATCGCCGATATGTTCGACGTCGGGTGCGTTGAAATAGATACTGGGGACATCCAGGAAGAGCCGGGGGCCGCCGTATTGTGCTGTCGCGCACAATGCCATTGTCAGGAATGCCGAGGAGAGGAGGATTTTTTTCATACAATAGTAAAAATTACGGGTGAAGTGTTTTGCCCAAGACGCGGCCACGGGAGGCTTCGCTGCTTGCCGGCAGAGCATCAAAGATACGCCGGATGACCAAGGAAGCATAAAAGCCGTATTTTCGCCCAACAAAATACAGTCATTTTCAAATCAGCTGCGACCAGACGTCTTACAAATACTTTTTACGTTTCGATACATGGCAAAGAATCCGAAGGCAAAGCCTAAATCCGCCTCCTCCAAATCCGTAAAATCCGATATTTCTTCAGATAATAACTGGCAACCCTGGGTATTGGCCGCGACGGCTTTCCTGCTTTTTTGCACCGGCCTGTCCAACGAACTTCTGGGCATCGACGACCACATGGCAACGGTTGACAACCCGGCGGTGAAAAACATGGACCTGTCTACGTTTAACCTCGGCATGTATGCGCCCCTCACATGGCTCGGGTACGGTCTTGCCTACATGATTGGCGGCGCCAAACCCTTCTGGTATCATTTGATGAGCGCACTGGCGCATGCGGCAAACGTTTGGCTGGCGTACCGGTTGCTGCTACGCCTCGATGTTCGCAGCTCGGTTGCATTCGCCGCCACATTGTTGTTTGCGATTCATCCGATTCAGGTAGAATCCGTATCCTGGATCGCCGGTTTCAGCACCCCCTTGTTTTCCCTGTTTTGCCTGCTTTCGGCTTTGTTCTATCTGGACCACAGCGAAAAAGAGGAAGGCTCTTCACAGCATTATGCCTTGTCGATACTATTTTTCGTCGCTGCATGCCTTGCAAAGAGCACGGCCGTTATGCTGCCGCTGTTGTTGCTGGTATTCGATTTTTTCTGGAAAAAACCGGCCCTGGCGTCGAGAAAACGCTGGCTCGGATACGCGCCATATTTCTTGCTGGCGTTGTGTTTCGGCCTTTTCACCTTTTATACACGGGCGGCAGCGGGGGTCGACGTAGGCGGAGAAGCCAACTCTTACAGCGCATTGGAAAGGGTATTGCTCGTATGCTACACGCCGCTCCTGTATTGGTATAAACTGCTGGTGCCAACCAGCCTGAGCGTGTATTACTCGTTCGATAAAGTAAACGGCAGTCTGCCTTTGATGTATTACGCCGCACCCGTCATACTCGCAGTGGTCGGTTTTGCGGCATGGCGTTTTCGCCAGACCGCGCCTTACCTGCACAAAGGGCTGTTGTTTTACGCAGCCAATATCTTTTTTGCCCTGCCATTTTATTCGGTCGGATCATTTGAATTATGTGCCGACCACTACAATTACCTCGCCTGCATCGGCATTTTTTATCTGCTTGTATCCGGATGGCAGTCTGCGCAACAGGGTTTTCCATCTTTTTCCGGAGGGATACAATGGCTGGGCAGAATATGGGTGGCTGCGCTTGTCCTGTTAAGCCTGTTTCAGATACAGCTGTGGAAAGACACCATTTCCATCGTGAGCAATGCCATTGAAAAAGGCTATCATCAGAACGGAAGAATGTACGAAGCGCGCGCCATCGCCTATGCCAACGACCGGAAAGACCTGGCATCGGCCATGCGGGATTTTGACAAGGCATTGGAAATCAATCCGAAACTGGCCGATTCCTACAAATTCAGGGGTAGCCTGTACGGTGTGACAAAGCAATACGCCAAATCGGTTGCCGACCTTTCCAAATACCTGGAACTCAAGCCCGGCGACACAGAACAATACTACAACCGCGGGCTTTCGCTGCTAAACCTGAACCGCATGCAAGAGGCCATTGCCGATTTTACCCGGACGCTGGAAGCCAATCCCGATTTCGCACGCGCATACCGTGCGCGGGGCAACGCCTATATTTCAATTGGTGAAACGGCAAAAGGAGACGCCGACCTCGCCGAGTGGGAAAAAAGGAAGGGCAACGAACGGTAGACGAAATACGCAGAAATGGTATGTAAACCGGATAACTCTTTGGTTTTCTGTGCTTTCAGGGTCGCGGCTCTTCCCTAGCGTAAAAATTCCGGGCAATGGATTTCGCCGAAATAGTACATCACACCGACCGTGAGAAAAGCGTACATGTCGTTATTCTTGCCGTTGCCGCGCTGGCGTCCCGGAAGTCCGATCTTTGGTTCCAAAGAACGATCGGCCAATTCAGCTCCGATATCGCCGCGTTGCGCCCGGATGTCGCGGACATCAGCGTATACGCCGCTCACATCGTCCAGATAATCTGTAAATAGTTTGCGTCCGCCGAGCTCGAAATTCAGGCTCCAGCGATAGGAGAGATCCACTTTGAACCCCAAACCATAAGCGATTGCACCTTGTGTGGTATTGTATTCCTCTCCCCTGAACTGACCTTCCGTGCCATATTGCCGCAGGTTATACGACTTGCCGTCCAGCTTGGCGCGGGGGTTGTAATGGTAAACGGAAATGCCCAGAAAGACATAGGGCGAGAAGAAGTAATCCCGGTGGCCATGGACATACGGCATAAAATTGAATTCGAGTTGTCCGGTGCCATCGATCAGGATGCTTTTGAATGACAGGTTGCGGCGTTGCTCGTAAACATTCCTGGAATCGGAGTCGTACGCGCTTATTTCGCCTACGGTCGCCCCGAGTCTGAAACTCAGGCGATCGTTAAAATTGTAGCGGGCGCCGACTCCGCCCGACAAATGGGCGCGATTTAGTCGCCAGTTGGTGTTCAGATCGCCAAAGTAATTGGAAGCGCCGAGCCAGCCGCCTACTTCAAAGCCGCGCATTTGCCCGAAAGAAACCTGACTTGTCAGTACAAGTCCGCCCAAGAGCGCCCAAAGTCGTATTTGCTTCATGTCAGAATAGTGTAGAGTGGGTCTAAACCCTTAATAATCAATCGGTCATTAGGATAAATCTGGATTTCTTTCCAATGACAAGGCCGCAAAAGTAGGCAGGAACGGCCAAATATTACCGTCCGCCTGAACCTTTAAGCCGATTCCCGCCAAAAACGTGCCGGAAACCTACTATGGTATTGACGCAGTAAAGTTTAAGTTGGTTGGTCGAGGATGCTTTTCCGGGTTACAAAATGTCGAAAAGAAATCTGGCCGGACAATTACACCCTAAATGATGCCCTGTTTGGGCAGCAGAGCGGGCCGCTGCGACATCTCATGGTAACAGATCACGCCTTCGGCAAAATAATGGCACACCATACTGCGGCGCGTGGCGCCGGGTTTCAGTATGGGGCTGCCGCCATGAAGGAGGTTGGCATGCCAGATCAGGACGTCGCCGCGTTTGGCAATAAAGGCCTGCTTTTGAAGCTTGTGCTGCCGAATGATCTCCTCAATTTTATCTTCATACCGGCGATTACTGTTGTCGCCTATGGTCAGCGCCGTATTGCCCGAGTCATAATCCCCGGTGGTCACATAAGGCAGGCGGTGACTGCCGGGGTAGTAAAACAGGGGACCGTTGTCCGGCGTACAATCTTCAAGCGCTATCCAGGTCGCAATGAGATAACCGGGCGGTTCGGTGGTCATGTGAATGGAGTCGGAATGCGCCCGCTGTTCGCTGCCGAGCGTGAAATTCAGGGATTGAAAAGGAATCACTTTTTTTCCCAGTAAAAATGACAACAGGTGCAGCAATTCGGGGTTTCGGAAAAAACGCCGGTCGGCAAGGGCGCTGTTTTCAAAAAAATTGAAAATTTTCCGGCCCGTGTAGTTGTACGCCGTTTTTCCGGCTTTTAACTGGGATTCCACTTCGAGGTTGAGCGCTTCGGTTTCTTCTTCAGGGAAGAAGTTTTCCAGTATCATGTAGCCATCAGTCAGAAAGCGTTCGATTTTCTTTTTTAAATCTTCGCTAAAAGATTGATATTCTGAATTTTGATTCAATTTCTCTGCTGCATCGGGCTGATCGACCCAGGGGATATCGGCATCGTGTACCCGGAAATCCCGGCTCCCCAGCGGACTAAAAATGCTTTTGCGCAAACCGTAGCGCCTGTAAAGCGGGCGGTTTTGCTTCAACCTGCCGGCATTCAGCAGGTTGTTCAGTACGTAAACGGCCTTCAGGTTGCGCAACAGGCCCGTGTATTTCTGAAAAAGTCGTTGGAGCGTCATGGCTTCATTGCTGTATGGTTGCTTTCTTTGGCTGCGGGTGGGTGCAAAAGTAAATCCAGTATTACTTTTCTTTTTCTGTTTGTACCATGCGACGATAAAACAGCCGGTAAAAAAGCCAGAAAGAGGAGCAGGACTGCAATGAAGCAATAAAACAATGTGGCAATGAAGCAATCCCGGCAATAAAAACAACGAGCCCGCACTGCCGGGGGGGGGAATTTGGCGTACGGGCTCTTATGGATAAGCACTTTGATCGGAGAACGGTCAGGCCGTTCCACCTGCCATATCTTTCACGAGCAACTGGAAACCGTTCCCGTGGATATTGACTATTTCGATAGCCGCGTCTTTCGCGAGGTATTTGCGCAGTTTGGTGACAAAAACGTCCATAGAACGGGCCGTGAAGTAATTGTCTTCATGCCATATCTTGTTGAGCGCCTCCGAACGCGGCATCACGTCATTCATGTATTTGCAAAACAACTTGAGCAATTCCGCTTCTTTCGGACTGAGTTTCCACTGACTTTCGTCGCCGGGTTTGGGTTCGGTAAAGGTCAGTATCCGGACCGGATAGTTGAAATGGTACTTGCCGATGATAAATTCACGCTGTTCGTCGCGCGGATCGGCATTTTTGTGAAAGCGCTTGAGTACCGCCTGAATGCGATACAGCAGTTCTTCAGAATTGAACGGCTTCGAAATATAATCGTCGGCGCCGATTTTGAAACCCTGCAGGACGTCGTCCTTCATGGTTTTGGCGGTCAGGAAGATGATCGGCACTTCCTGGTTTCGCTCACGAATTTCGCGGGCGAGCGTGAAACCGTCTTTACGCGGCATCATCACGTCGAATACGCAGAGATCGTAATTGCTTTTCTTAAAAGCCTCCAGTCCGAGCACGCCGTCCGTCGCCAACGTAACGTCGTAGTCGTGCATTTCGAGATAGGAGCGTAGAACGTCGCCAAAGTTTTGGTCGTCTTCTACCAACAGAATTTTGTAGTTAGCACTTGCCATAAAGTCGGTCAGTGGTTCGTGTGATTAGATGATGTTCCGAAAGGGGGATAATGTTTTGGTTTGGCGGGCGTGTGATGCTTTAACGTCTGCCCACTGAATTGAAGTATGTGAAACGGGTACGGTTCGGCAAATTTGTTAAAATTGTACGATAGGCGACATCCTGCTTTTTCCGCGAAAACCCGCGTTCGACTCCTGCAGGCCTGCTTCACGTCGAAAAATTTTAGATGATGCAGCCGACCTGCGCAACTTCGGGCAGGCAGCATTGTCTTTGGACGCGATTGTTAAGACAACGCTAAAATTTAATGGAATACTTTTAAGTACGAAAAATTTCGTAGTAACTTTCCCCTCGAAACGGCCGTCTGGGTTTTACGGCTTGTTACACAAAACCTCCTCTCACGACAAAAACAACTTTCCTGGTTATGAAAACATTCGGTACCATCCTCTCCGCCGCGTTCGTTCTGATGCCCTGGATCATCGAACCGCTTTACGCCCAACACAACAACTCACCTTCTCCTGCCAACGAAAAAAAGATCACCATCACCAAACGCTCTGTTGATCAGGATGGCTCCGAAACCACCGAAATCATCGTTAAAAAAGGAAAATCTGCCGAAAACTTCGACATTGATAAATACATCGAAGAAAACCGCAACGACAATACCCGGGTGGAAGTCCGCGTGGAATCCGGCAATGAAGACGAACGAACGGTCATCGTGAAACGCATGCCGGGTGCTGACGACGAAGATGGCGAAAATTACAACTATAATTATGATGAGAATGAGGAGGTTGCCGTCTCCCGCAGCAGCAAAAAGGCGTTCCTCGGCGTCGAAGAAGACTCCGATGAAAAATCCGGCGAACCGGGGCTCGTGGTGGACGTTGTGCGTGGCTCGGCTGCCGATAAAGCCGGTCTGCGCGATAACGATAAAATATTGAAGATCAACGACCAAAAGACAGACCGCTGGAGCGATCTCACGAAATTTATGAACCTCGTCAAACCCGGCGACAAGGTAAAAATCACTTACAGCCGCAACGGAAAAGAAGCCACGACGGAGGCTGTCATTACGACCCGAAACGAGGTTGCCTGTGAGAAAAACGAGCCCAAAGGCTTTTTGGGTGTGTCCGATGAAGACGACAATGGCGATACCCCGGGAGTTGCAGTAAGTATTACCAAAAATTCGCCATCCGAGAAGGCCGGACTACTCGATGGCGACGTGATCCTCCTGCTCAACGACACCGAGATCGCCGATTTTGAGGATATCACCGACTTCATGGCATATACCAAACCCGGCGACAAGGTAAAGATAACCTACGAACGGGACGGCAAACGCAACGTGACAGAAGCAACGCTCGGCGAGCAAAAATCATGGGACTGGAATAACTGGAACATCGGAAACCTGAATCTCGACAACCTCGATATCAACGTAAGCGAAAAAGAAGCCTGTCTCGGCGTATATACAGGCGCCGTTACGCTCAATGAAAAGAAAGGCGCCCAGATCAGCAGTTTTACGGAGGAAAGCGCCGCGCGGGAAGCCGATATGGAAAAAGGCGACCTGATTACTGCCGTGAATGGGCAACGGGTACAGGGGCACAGCGACCTGTGGAACGAAATCGCCAAATATAAAGTCGGCGACAAGGTCAGCGTGGATTACATCCGCGACGATAAAACGCTCACAATAACAGCAACGCTCAAAGCCTGCCGCGACAATTCCAGCCGTATACAGATCGGCGATACGGATGAGGGTGGCGACAACAGCAGCCGGAAGTTCTTTATCTGGAACTGGAGCGACGACGAACGCCAGCGCCTGCGCGAGCGCCATATCATTACGATCCGGCGCGGCGCCGACGGAGATGCCCCGCAGGTGAACACAACTCCGGAAAACCAGCCCGCTTCGCAAGATCGCAGCCTGAAACTGCAGTCGTTTCGCACGTACCCCAACCCGACCCAGGGCCAGGTATCCGTTGAGTTCAAAAGCGACCCCGTCCCGACCATCGTTTCCCTCTTCGATCTGGCCGGGCGGCAGTTATTCCGCGAGGAACTCAATGCCTTCAACGGCGACTACAGCCAGCAGTTCGATCTGTCGGAATACGCTAAAGGAACCATCCTCGTTCAGATAGTTCAGGGTGACAAGGTTTATACCGATCAGATCATCGTAAATTGAACATATCGGAGAATGCCGGGCTGAAATAAACACAGCCGAACGGCCTCCCCGACAACCCGGGGAGGCCGTTCGGTTATTGTTTAAAAATACTGGCACGAACTTTTCTCGTAAATTAATGTATTAACCCCTGATAACTAAAATCCATTACTTTTTCCCCGTGAACGCATATCGCTTAATCCTTTATCAAAAACGCGAAACCCGTTGGTACTATGTCAGGCTGACGGCCCTGTCCGAAGGAACACTTCGCACGGAGACGGGATGTTGCGGCCTGTTACCCGAGCACACTGAAACGGGGCCTTTACCTTCAGGGACAGACGCAAACACGGCACTGCGCGATGCGGGTACGCTTTGGCAAGCCAAAGGTTACCACAAGCCGGCCCCGCAGGAAGTCGAAGTGCTTACCCTGCATTTCCAGATGCGGCGCTGGACCGGGTACCCTTCCGGCGCTCCCTGGCACGACGATCTTACGGCCTCCTACCTCGACCCGGTCCGGGATGCATTCGAAAAGACTTGCAACGGTATTCCGCGCGGGAACGAGCGATTTTCGGGTAACTACCTTTATTATTATACCATTTTCAATTCAGACCTGGCGCTGGAAACCGCAGAAAACATTGCCGCCGCCGCTCCGGTCAAATTTTTGCTCGACATCCACATTGGCCGCCGCGAAAAACAGGTTCAGATCCCGATCGACCCGAACGTGCCCGAATACCTGCGCTCCCTTTTTCGTGTCGTTGAAAAATCGGCCCGTACCATCGCCGGCGAACTTCCGTTGCTTTTCCCGGGCGATCCGCTGCAGCCCGAAATTGTGCCGAACGGCGGCGCTCCCCGGCGAGTCCGGGGCGAAGATGCCGTCCGCCTGCGCAATGTTTTAAAGGAAAAATGGAATTTTGACTCCAGTTTCTGGAATCCGCTCACGGACGCGTCGCCGTCTCAGGTGGTTTTCCTCAACGGCATGTCCGATGACAAGACCCAACTCATAGCCGACCGCATCAAGGAACGGCTGACCACACCCTTGTATCTGCTCGACTGCGAAGAAGGACTATTCGAGATATCTTCAAAAGATATGTTCAAGGGGGTATACGAAGGCGTCGTATTCGATGCCGGGCTGGATTGGGTCATTTATTTTTCTCACCATCATACCGTCACTTTTGGCGGCGATTGGCTGGTAGCGGTCGTCAAGGACCTGTATAAAGAGCAACCTGAAGTACTGAACGCCTGGTAAACGGCGACAGCAGTTTGCAAACCGCTACTTTTTTCCCAACTCAGGCAGCCCAAGTAAGACTTTTGTCGTCAACCTTTGCGTTTGCAGGGTTAAAACACGTTTCCATGCAAAAGTCAACTGTTTTTATCATTCTGGCCGGAGGGCTGTTCGTATTGCTTCATGCATTCTGTACGGAAAATAACCTTGAAACCGTGGAAAGCCGCGACGCGGAAGGCCGGCTGGAGCGCTGGCAGCGGAACAAGCAGGATTTTGCGAAAGAAGGATTGTATCAGCGCTTTTATCCCGAAGGAGCATTGGCGGAAGAAGCGCACTACGTACACGACTCGCTCGACGGCGAACGCAAGTTTTTCTACAAGAATGGCCATGTGGAAAGTGTCGAACACTACCAAAACGGCATTTTTCATGGTAAATACCTGAAATACAATGAAAACGGGAATTTATTGATCGAGCAGGAGTTCGTGAACGGAACGATGCAGGGACTGAGTCTGGCTTATTACCCGAATGGCGTTTTGAAAGAAAAATACACGATGAAAGACAACGAGGAAAACGGCCCCTTCCAGGAATTCTACGAGACCGGCGTTCTGCAGACAGAAGGGACCTATGCGCCCGGGAAAGACGGCACGGCGGAGCAGGGGGAATTAAAACAATACGATGAAAACGGCCAGCTTATTCGCATTGCCGATTGTAAAGACGGCATATGCCTTACAAAATGGCAGAAAAAACAAAAATGACCCCACGGGATGCTTTCAGATTTTCAACGGTCATAATACCGCCCCAAACGACTCACGGCTCCTCCGGACCATTTTAAACATACGCATAACCATAGGATAATGAACACAACTTTACGAAAAACGGGCTTTGCCTTGCTTCTTGCCGCCGGCTGTCAATTACAAACGGCCTGCGGGCAGGTGACCGGTGGCCAGGAGGTATTCCGGTTTATGACACTGTCGCCGTCGGCGCGTATCACGGCCCTGGGAGCCCAAATTGCCGTAAAAGACGACGACCTTTCATTCGCCGCCACCAATCCCGCAGCGCTGAACCCCCTGATGGATGGCCGCTTGATATTCCAGCATAATTTTTTTCTCAGCGATATTCAGCATGGCTACGTTGCCTATGCCCAAAATGTGCCCAAACTCGGCTTCACCTTCCAGGCCGGGCTTCAATACATGAATTACGGCGATATCAAGCAGGCTGACGAATTCGGCAATATCACCGGCAAGGTAGCGGCTTCTGAAACGGCATTTACGCTGGGCGGCGCCCGTGCGCTGTCCGATCGATTGTCATTGGGATTGAACGTACGCCTCGGCCTTTC
This sequence comes from Bacteroidota bacterium, assembly GCA_029781095.1. Lineage (GTDB taxonomy): Bacteria > Bacteroidota > Bacteroidia > Chitinophagales > Saprospiraceae > M3007. The sequence goes on along the minus strand of JAKOXM010000105.1, from coordinate 6,645 downwards.
CACGCTGGATGTATATAAAGCCTCCGTACTCGCAGCCGATGCCGGCCTGATGTATGCCGATACGGCCAGCCGCTTTGCGGTGGCGGTTGTGGTGCGCAATGCGGGCGCGCAGCTTTCCGCCTACAATAACATAAAGGAGGATATTCCTTTCGACCTGCAGATCGGCGTCAGCAAACGGCTGAAATATTTGCCATTCCGTTTGGGTGTGGTTGCCCACCACCTGCATCAGTGGAATATCCGTTACAACGATCCGAATCTGAAGGAAGACGATATATTGCAGATCGGCGGTTCGCAGACGTCGTCCGGCAAGGGCAACAACGGCGTGGACAACTTTTTTCGTCACCTGACATTCAATGGCGAGTTCCTGCTGGGACGCAACGAAGTCTTCCAAATCCGTTTCGCCTACGATCACCTGCGCAAAAAAGAGCTCTCCGTGCGCAACTACCGAAGTCTTGCGGGTTTCTCCGGCGGAATCGGTATTAAAGTCAAACGTTTCCGGATCGATATGGGGTATGCCGCATATCACCTGGCGGGCGGCGTGTTTCATCTTGGCATCGGCACCAACCTGAAAGATTTTTTCTGAGACCGTTCGCACGAACATACTTTGTACGAATCGCAGAGAAAATTTGAATCACTTCTTGGAAAATTATCGCTTCTTAAGTTACCTTTGCGTTCGCTTTTGGAAAAGCCTGGCTTTCCGGGCTTATTTTCCATTGATTTTGAACGAGTTACAACAAATTTTAGTAAACAGACGGTATGCCTACCATTAATCAGCTTGTACGGAAGAGTCGCGAGAAAGTTGAATACAAAAGTAAAAGCCGCGCGCTGAACGCTTGCCCGCAACGTCGGGGCGTTTGCACCCGCGTGTACACAACCACGCCTAAAAAGCCGAACTCTGCTCTGCGTAAAGTTGCCAAAGTGCGCCTTACCAACAGCATCGAGGTGATCGCCTATATTCCCGGTGAAGGCCACAACCTTCAGGAGCACTCCATCGTACTGGTACGCGGTGGTCGTGTAAAAGACCTTCCGGGAGTACGCTACACCATCGTGCGCGGCGCGCTCGACACCGCAGGCGTAGTCAACCGCAAGCAAAGTCGCAGCCGTTACGGCACCAAGCGTCCGAAGAAATAAACTTTAATGTGCCAAGGAGTAAATGTTCTGATGTGCCAGGCGCACGATAGTCGTTTTCTCTCAATCGGCACATTTGCATATTAATTCATAAGCACACTAAAAAATGCGTAAGCACAAACCGAAACCTCGAGTATTGGCTCCCGATCCGCGTTACAGCGACACGATGGTTACTCGTTTCGTCAACAACCTGATGTGGGAAGGCAAGAAGAGCGTTGCATTTGGTATTTTCTACGATGCACTTGATATCGTGAAAAGCCGCACCAACGAGGACGAGTTGCAAGTCTGGAAAAAAGCGTTGAACAACGTCATGCCCCAAGTGGAAGTTCGCAGCCGCCGTATCGGTGGCGCCACCTTCCAGATTCCGACAGAGTTGCCGGCCAACCGGAAAATCTCCATCGGTATGAAATGGATGATCCGGTTTGCACGCGCCCGTAGCGGCAAAGGCATGGCCGAGAAACTGGCCGCAGAAGTCATTGCCGCAAGCAAGGGAGAAGGAAGCGCCGTTAAAAAGCGCGAAGACACGCACAAAATGGCAGAGGCGAACCGCGCTTTTGCTCATTTCAGAGCGTAAAGCCCGGCAGCGCAGTCAGATTCCTACCGTCGAAATTGACCCCGCCCGGATTTTCTGGCGGGGACAATTTTCGGCGGTATTGGCTTTTTAATGAGGATGGAAATATCGAAACACGCTTTTGTTTTTCCGAACATTTAAATAGCCAAATAGCATTATCCCAAATTACCTTTCAGCCGACAGACATTTTTTGCGCCTTCCGCGATACTTTGTTCTGATTTTACGTCTGAATATAATTATTTTAAAAAAACTATTCATTCACCCGCCGGATCCGGCTTTTACCGGACAGGCTTTTTTAAAAACTTTACTGAATCATGGCAACGGACCTCCGGTTTACGCGAAATATCGGTATCGCCGCCCACATCGATGCCGGCAAAACCACCTTTACGGAGCGTGCTCTATTCTATACCGGCGTCACACATAAAATTGGCGAAGTGCACGAAGGCGCTGCTACCATGGACTGGATGGAGCAGGAGCAAGAGCGTGGTATCACCATTACTTCAGCCGCAACCAAATGCGCCTGGTCAGTAGAAGGCCAAAAATTTGATTTCAATATCATCGACACGCCGGGTCACGTCGACTTTACGGTGGAAGTGAACCGCTCCCTCCGCGTCCTCGATGGCCTCGTGTTCCTGTTTTCGGCCGTTGACGGCGTTGAGCCGCAATCCGAGACCAACTGGCGTCTCGCCGACAACTATAAAGTGCCGCGTATCGCATTCGTTAATAAAATGGACCGCGCCGGCTCCGACTTTATGATGGTCGTGAAGGATATGAAGGCCAAATTGGGCTCGAATGCGGTGCCTCTCCAGGTGCCGATCGGATCGGAACACAACTTCAAAGGTGTAGTGGATCTCGTGACCAACCAGGCCATCATCTGGAACGAAAGCGACCAGGGCATGACCTACGATGTGGTGCCGATCCCCGACGATTTGAAAGATGCCGTTGCAGAACAGCGCCAGATTCTCATCGAGGAAGTCGCTTCCTACGATGACAATCTGATGGAAAAATTCTTCGACGATCCGGACAGCATCACCGTGGCAGAAATGCGCGCCGCAGTACGTGCCGCCGTATGCGACCTGAAAATGACCCCGGTCATGTGCGGATCGGCCTTCAAAAACAAAGGCGTACAGGCTTGTCTCGACGCTGCCTGCTACTACCTCCCCGCACCGATCGATATCGAAGCCGTAAAAGGCCTCGACCCGAAAACGGAAAAAGAGGTTGAGCGCAAACCGGCAATAACGGAGCCATTCACGGCACTGGCATTCAAGATCGCTACCGACCCCTTTGTGGGCCGCCTCTGTTTCATACGCGTGTATGCCGGCAAACTGGACGCGGGATCCTACGTCCTGAACACCCGCTCGGGTGAGAAGGAGCGTATCAGCCGCCTGTACCAGATGCACGCCAACAAGCAAAATCCGATCGATGCTGTGGAAGCCGGCGATATCGCCGCTGCCGTAGGCTTTAAAGATATTCGTACCGGCGACACCCTGTGCGACGTGGCACACCCCATCGTACTGGAAAGCATGGTATTCCCCGAGCCGGTAATCGGTCTGGCCGTGGAGCCTAAAACGCAAAAAGACCTGGACAAACTCGGCATGGCGCTTGCCAAACTCGCCGAAGAAGATCCGACTTTCCGCGTCCGCTACGATGAAGACACCAACCAGACGGTTATCTCCGGCATGGGTGAGTTGCACCTTGAGATCATTGTAGACCGCCTTCGCCGCGAGTTTAAGGTTGAATGCAACCAGGGCGCGCCGCAAGTAAACTACAAAGAGGCTTTGACCAAAACGACGGAACACCGCGAACGCCTGAAAAAGCAAACCGGTGGTTCGGGTCTGTTTGCCGACATGGAATTCACCCTCGGCCCGGCCGACGAAGAGTTCCTGCAAAGCGACGACTTCAAGAGCGGCAAGAAAAAACTTCAGTTCGAATGGGGTATCGTCGGTGGCGCCATCGACAAGAACTATCAGAAGCCCATCATGGACGGTTTCACCCAGATGATGAGCAACGGTATCCTTGCCGGTTACAACATCGATTCGATGAAAGTCCGGGTAACGGACGGCGGCATGCACGCTGTCGACTCGAAGCCGATTGCCTTCGAACTTTGTGCAAAAGAAGGCTTCCGCGCCGCGGCGCCTGCGACCAAGCCGCAGATCATGGAACCCATGATGAAACTGGAAGTAATCACGCCGGAAGAATACGTCGGTCCGGTTATCGGCGACCTCAACCGCCGTCGCGGCATGCCGAAAGGCCAGGAGCCGCGTATGGGCGGCGCTGTTGCCATCCAGGCGGAAGTTCCGCTCGCCGAAATGTTCGGATACGTGACCTCGCTCCGTACCCTGACCTCGGGCCGTGCTTCTTCGACAATGGAATTCAGCCATTATGCGCCTGCACCGGAAAGCGTTTCGAAAGCGGTTATCGAAAAGGCAAGAGGCGCCGTGAAAGCGTAACGCCCGGGTAGTCTTCAATAATTTTAAACTTAAAGAATTGACTTTCAATTCTTTGAAAATAATAAAGCCCGGCAGCATTTTGCTGCCGGGCTTTTTCATTGTCTTTGGGCAGGATCAATCGTCATCCTCTTCTCCGGCCTCTTCTTTCTCATAACGCAAGAATGCCACCCGCCGCGGCGCCGGCATCTCGGAATCCTCGCCTTTCACAATTTTCCACAGCACTTCGTTGAATTCCAGGTCCGGAACGCGGTCTTCAGCCGTAAAATCGAAGGCATCAGAACGGCGTTGGAGGTCGTTGTCGATAGCGGCATTCCGATCGTCCAGGTAAACATTGGATGGCAATGCCTTATATGGCGTCAGGTCGGCATTTTTCGTAAAACACCGCCACATGGGCGTAGCCGCCGCGTCGTGCTGGCTCATGGGCGGCAGGCCAAGAATAAGTTCCATTGTGCGAAGCATCGAGTTGGTGGAATACATCGTGTGATCCACATATTTCCTTTTCACATAAGGGCTGATCACGAATGCGATAGACCGGTGGGCGTCAACGTGATCGGCGCCGTTTTGAGCGTCATCCTCGAGTATGAATACGGCTGATTCTTTCCAGACCGGACTATTGGAAAGGTGCTCGATGAACTGGCCGACTGCCAGGTCGTTGTCGGCCACCATGGCAAACGGCGTGGGACTGCCTTTGTGAAGCCCCTCGGTATGGTCATTGATCAGCCGCAGCGTATTCAGGTGAGGCAGTGCATTTGCCGCTACCAGCGAGTCGAACTCCTGCGCCCATTGCGTTACCCGTGTGGTGTCTTTCACCCGGGTGTCCCATGAGGTGTAGTACGGGCAGAAATGCCCTTCAATGGCCGGGATATTGGCCTTGTAGTCGTCTGCGAACTCGCCGTAGGTGCGGTAGCTGATACCCGCGCGCCGGCAGTGGTCCCATATAAATCCTCCTTTGGGCCAGGCCAGGGGGTTCTGACCTTCATAAACATATTCTCCGCCGCGCCCGCCGTAGCTCGTGACCCACGTTTTTTCCGTAAAATCATTGGCATAGGCCGCCGTGCTCCAGTTGTGGCCGTCGGCGCTGACTTCGGCGCTGACATAAAAATTGTCGAGGAGTACGAATTCGCGGGAAAGTGCATGCTGGTTGGGCGTTATTTTTTCCGGGAAAAGGCAAAGGTCGTTGTCGCCGTTCCCTTCCGGCATATCGCCCAGCACCTGGTCGTAGGTCCGGTTTTCCTTGATGATGTAAAACACGTATTTGATGGGAGAGGCGTCGCCCACTTTTTGCGGTATGGGGTTTCCGGGCTCTCCCTCGGCCATTTTCTCGCGTTCTTTGGTGTAGGGAGAGTTTTGATACACTTGCCGCGTATATGCGGCCAGTTTTTGGGCGTCCGGAACACGCACGATACTCATGGTGCCTTTCATGAGTCCTCCTATGTATTGCTCCTCTTCCTCGCCTTTTTGGTAATTGACTTTGTATTTTCTGCCAAGCGGATTGGGGCCGTTCGGGTTGGGAAAAGAAGAAAAGCCCTTGCCGTTGGCGACGAAAACCGACTCGCCGTTTGTGCGCACGCAGGTCGGGTACCAACCGGTCGGAATAAAACCCAGTGAATGACTCCGGCCGGCCTCGGATACGTCGAATACGGCAAGGCAGTTGTTGTCGGCGTTTGCCACGTACAGCGTTTTTTCATCGGGCGAAAGGGCAACGCTGTTCGAGGTAGAACCCGTGGGCGCGTCGGGGTAAAGTGTGGCGACGAGCGTTTCCAGCACTTTGTTTTGGCTCAAATCCACCACGCTCACCGAGTTGTCGTCGGCGCAGGCAACGTATGCCAACGTCCCGTTATTATTGATTATGAGGTCGTTGGGGTTATCTCCGACAGGTATGCGCGCGATCGTTTTTCGCGTATCGGTATCCCAAACCACGAGTTCGTTTCCTCCCCAATGGGTGACGTAAAGTTTTTTCCGGTCGGGTGAAAGTGCGCAGGTGTAAAGTTCCTTGCCGAAAACATCGCGGTACACAATTGATTTCGTGCGCGTATCGATCACGTAGAGGCTGTTGTTCTCTTTGGTAACGACGTAGAGCAATCCGCGGCGGTCGTCGGTGCACATCCCGGCCGGGGAAATGCGGTTGGGCCAGGGTTTGCCGAGATTTATCGTATCGCGCAGCACAAGTTGCCGGTTTTTAATGTCATAGCGCAGGATGTTGTTGCTGTTACCGCCCGAAACATAAAGCGTTCGGGAGTCATCGCCAAACGCCAGGCCGAGCCATGCAATGGGAATTTCAAACGAGTGAAGCAAGCGCCCTTTCCTGGCGTTGATCAGCTGCAGCGAGTGCCTGCTCTGGCCGTTGTTGGTAACCGCCAGGTACTTTTTATCGGGTGAAACGACCATGTTCAGCGGCAGATCGCCCAGCGGAAGGGAGCGGCCTGCGGGAGTAAGCGACCACCCGGTAGGCAGTAAAACCGAGGAATGGCCGGTGTGCCGGCCGGGTTTCTGTTG
>JAKOXM010000065.1 GCA_029781095.1 Bacteroidota bacterium | reverse complement strand
CCAAAACGGGCATTTTATCCTGTAATTTTGCAAATCCTGTCAGGTTCAAAACGGAATCTTATTGCGCTCCGAAAAGGTACGTTGCAGAAATACCTATCACTTTATGGTTGATCTTGTACTTCCCAAATTCATCTTCCCTGTATTCTTTGGGCAATGCATTTGCGAGGCCAAAATTATATGACGCCGAAAGGCGTATGTTTCCACTGATCAAGTAGCCAAGTTCCAGCCCGATACCATAATCAAGGGGTGCATACGTGTCGTCACTCGAGCCAGAGCCATCGCCGAAATTGATGTCGGTCTTGGCAGAATCACCGTTTAAGGATTCCTTGTTTTTACCACCGATACCGAAGCCGATATAGGGGCCTACGCCTGCAAAAAATCCGTTGTTGGTGTAGTTAAGCGAAACAGGCACCTGCAAATACAAAGGCCTGGAAGTAACTTCATACTTGTCGCCCCCGTCGGATTCTGAAACTTTGAAGCCTTTGCCGCTTATCTGGAGGCCAGCTCCGACTCCAAGGTTTTCGCTGATACCAAATTCTGCCAGAAAGCCGGCGTGAAAGGACGGGAGCATTTTCGGGCTTGTTCCGCCAAGTAATTCATTATCAGCGCTGATATTGGCAAGATTGAGACCGGCCTTGACGCCGAATTTTACCTGTGCCGAAGAAGTGGTTCCGAAAACAAGCAAGATAGCAAGTGCGCTGAAAAAGGGAAGTTGCCTTTTCATAAAAATGGAATTTTGTTAAAAGATCAGGGTGCGTAAATAAATTTCTTCGGCAAGTGGAATCAGGTATTCGATTAAAGAGAGTTCAAGATTCAGTTGCTTTTTTTAAAAGGAAAAGTTAAGCCTGAATAAGGGAACGTTAAACCGGACGAACGCCGGTAATAAATGAAAGGCCGCATCCGTACTACCGGAGCGGCCTTTTCATTTTTCGTCAGGATGGCTTATTCGCCGCCGAACAGGTACGCCAGCGCAATGCCGATTACGTTGTGTCTTGCCGAAATATCGAATCCACTAGCTGCATCTTTCGGTATTACATTACTCAAACCGAGATTGTAAGATGCAGAAGCGCGAAGACTGCCGAATTCATAACCCAGTTCCAGCCCTGCGCCAAAATCGAGCGAACTGAAATCGTCGTCCACAGTACTGCCGAACGAAATGCTCTGGCTTTCGCCGCTAAATTTGCTTTTGCCGCCTACGCCGAACCCGACATACGGGCCGACGCCGCCGAAAAAGCCGCTGTTGCGGTACATCAGGTACACCGGCACCTGAATATACAAAGGCGATGAAGTTGCGTTCTCGCCGTCCAGGTCAATTTTAAACCCTTTGCCATGCAGCTGCAGGCCAACGCCGAGTCCAAGTGCGTCACTCAGGCCAAACTCGGCCTGACCGCCTACCATGAAAGTAGGGTTCATTTTAGTATCGGTAATGTCGCCGGAGATATTGGCAAGGTTGAGACCGGCCTTGACGCCGAAACGAACCTGTCCGGAAACACTGGTAGCGGCGCTCATCAGGAGGGCTAACAGTATTAAAAAGGAAGAAAACTTTTTCATGTTGAGTGGTTTTAGTTTTGATATAAAATGGTTTTGATTTCAGGAGTAAGGTCGCAATGATTCCGCGACAGTTCGGACGAAATCTAACAATCGTGCATTTTCAGCGTATAAGTGTGCAGAATTACAAAAAAGCCGTCCGAAAGAGCATTGCTCTTCCGGACGGCTTATCAAAACGATACCGTCTTTGTGCTTCTATTCGCCGCCAAAAAGGTATGCCAGTCCGATACCGATCACATTGTGCCGGGCTTTCAGATCAGAGCCTGATACCGCGTCTTTGGGCAGTGCATTTGCGAGGCCCAGATTATAGGACGCCGTAGCACGCAGACTGCCGAATTCATAACCGACTTCAACACCCGCACCGAAGTCCAGCGCCGAAAAATCATCGTCGATAGTACTGCCGAATTTGAGATCCTGGCTGTCGGCGCCTGTGGTCTTGTTTTTGCCAAACAGTCCGAAGCCCACGTAGGGACCTACGCCTGCGAAAAAGCCGTTGTTGCGATACTGCAACATAACAGGCACCTGCAGGTACATCGGAGTTACCGTGGTTTCAACGGTTTGGCCCAAAAAGTCGCTTTTATTTTTGGCGCCCTTGCCCTGCAGTTGGAGGCCGACACCGAGACCGAGATTTTCGGCAAAGTCGAATTCAACCTGGCCGCCAACCATAAAGGTGGGTATCATGCTGGTAGTAATCCCTGCCTCGGCGGGGAGGTTACTGAAAGAGATATTGGCCAGATTAAGACCGGCTTTTACGCCAAAACGCACCTGTGCGCTGGACGTAGCGACGAACGACAGCAAAAGTGCGGCCGCAATGGAAGAGGTTAACAGCTTCTTCATTGGTAAAAAATGATTTAGATGGTTAAAAATGATTAAGTAAATGATATTCAACGTTTTAGTTCTATCTCCTGAATTCGGTTAAAACCGTCTGTCGATTTCCAGAGCTGGGTGCTTTTTTTATTGGTGACTACGATCCATGCTTTCGCCAGTTCGGGGTCCTCGCCTCGTATCGTAACGGAATTGGCTGTATTAGACCATTCTATCTGCCGAACACCGGTCCGGCGGCTTTGCGTGAAGATGTCTTTGATATCCACTTCACCCTTGTGATTTTTATGAAAGGTAATGGTGCCGAGGCTCGTAAAAGCCTGGGCCGAAATGCGCGCATCATTCACATCGTATCTAGCGATTTGCCATTGGCCTGTAAGGCGATTGGCAAACTTTTTTTCGGCGCTGCAGCCGGAAAGGAACGCGGCGGATACCGCCAGCAAAAAAACGGGAACAAATCGTTTCATATGAGTTGATTTTCCTACAAACATAGGCTCGTTGCGCTACATAAACAAGCCGCCTCGCTATGAGAGATCAAATAAATCATTTACGCCCGGCGTACGTGAAAAAATGAACCCTTCCGCATATTTTGCCTGTACCGGTCGCCCAAACACCCTCGCTTTTGCTTCCATAAACTCCAGAAAATCCTTGCCGGAAATGGGTGTGTCTGGCGCGTTGTCGTTCGGGTCGTAAAATTGGGAGCGAAATGACATGATCGCTTCCATTTTTCGATGAAAGTATGGTGTTATGTCGACAATGAAATCCGGCGTAAGCTGTTTGTCTTGTATATAGTGGTAGACGGCCGCGGGTCTCCATTTATTTTGTTTCACACCGTCTTTATTAAAAGTTTCAATTTTTTGCAGGCCCGAATAAAAACAGGCATCAAGTACCATTTTCGCCGCCCGTCCATGATCCGGATGCCGGTCGTCGGGCGCATTGCACAACACAACCGCAGGCGTGTACTCGCGCAGGACGCGAATGATCTTGATCCAGTTTTCCGGCTCCGGCACGAACAAACCGTCCGGTATATCGAGGGTTTCCCGGAAGGATGCCCCCAGAATTCTGCAGGAATCCGCTGCTTCGCGGGCCCGTATTTCGGGGGTCCCCCGCGTGCCCAGTTCTCCCCGGCTCAGATCCAGCAAACCGAAGGTTTTGCCCAGGGCGGCATGCCGCAACAGGGTTCCGGAAGCGCTCAATTCCACGTCATCCGGGTGAATACCAATGGCTAAAATATCTACTTTCATTTGTTTGAACTTACTTTTACCGTACAAAAACGACTAAAAATGGAACCTGGCCCTACCAACAACGAAAACCTCGAACGGTTGATCGCCGAGCAAAAAAAACGCATTGAAGCGCTTGAGCGCAATATTACGGAAGCTGATCGAACGGTTCAGCAATACAAAGACGAGTGGTCGGCCTTGTACGATCAGCACAAAGAACTTCGCGAAATGAATACCCGCCTGGAACACGACTACGAATCCCTCAGGCTCCAAAAAGGCGGTTTCGGGTTCAAAATGCTGATGATTTCCGGATTTGCAGGCACAGTCGTCGCCGTGCTGCTTTGTTTTGCCTACATCAAACTGAAACCCAAAGAGACCCACCTCGTCGCTTTTCGGCAGTTTCAGCGTGAAAATTTGTTCAATTACGAACTGGCCATCAGCCGGGGCCAGTTCGATGACGTTGAAAAATCGCTGGACCTAAACCTGGAAAGGCCGGAATATCAGGCAATCTACCCTGAAATCGAATTCACAAGGAATATTGTGGAGGCAGCCAAACGGAGATGCGCAGGAAAATAAGATTTTTGCAATATCCATTTTTATTACCGATCACACCTTGTCAACTCCATATAGAGAGCAAACAGGGCATATTTCCGGCTTATGACCGCGTGCCATGCAGAATTGTCGTCCGAAATAGATGATCTGGAGATGCAATTTGTTCCAGGAGTCCTCCGGAAACAATTCTTTCAGGTCGCGTTCTGTCTGCTCCACATTTTTACCGGAACTCAATCCCCATCGCGCCGCAAGGCGGTGGATATGCGTATCGACGGGAAATGCAGGGTGGCCGAATGCCTGGGACATCACTACGGAGGCCGTTTTGTGCCCGACCCCCGGCAGCGCTTCCAGTTCTTCAAAACTTTCCGGCACCTTTCCTCCGTGCTTTTCCATAATTATTTTGGACAAGCCGCTGATTGCCTTTGATTTGGCGGGCGACAAGCCGCAGGGCTTTATGATCTCGCGGATTTCTTCGACGGGCAATCGGGCCATATCAGCCGGGTTGTCGGCGCGGGCAAAAAGGATGGGTGTGATCTGGTTGACACGTTCGTCGGTGCATTGCGCGGAGAGCACGACGGCCACGAGCAGGGTGAAGGCGTCTTCATGCTGTAGAGGGATGGGCGTTTCCGGATAGAGTTTATCAAGGATACGCTGTATTTCAAATGCCCTGGCCCTGATCTTTGGCGAAACGCCCTTTTTGCCGGTCATACTCCTGCGTTTACTTTTTCTAATGTTTGAAATGCCTGAACCCCGTCATTACCATGGCCATTCCGTATCTGTTACAGGCGTCGATCGAATCGTGATCTTTGACCGAGCCGCCGGGTTGAATGACCGCCGTGATACCCGCCTCGTGCGCAATTTCCACACAATCGGGAAAGGGGAAAAACGCATCGGATGCCATGACGGCGCCATTCAGGTCAAAACCAAAGGATTTTGCCTTGGCTATTGCCTGTTTCAGGGCGTCGACACGGCTGGGCTGTCCGCAACCCATTCCGATCAACTGGCGCTCTTTTATGAGTGCAATCGCGTTGGATTTCAGGTGTTTGCAGCACTTGGCAGCAAAAAGCAATTCGCCCACCTCCTTTGGTGTGGGTGGTCGCTCCGTGACCGTTTTCAGATCTGCTTCCGTTTCGGTTTTCAGATCGGCATCCTGCTCTACCACACCATTGAGAAGGCTTCGGAAAGCGCGTTTTGACACTTCAAAAGTCTTGACTTTCAGCAAAATACGTTGCTCCTTCTTTTTCAAAAGTTCCAGGGCATCCGGATCGAAATCCGGCGCGATGAGCACCTCGTAAAATAATTTATTGATGTCCTGCGCAGTAGCCAGGTCAATTTTTGCATTGGTGATAAATACGCCTCCGAAGGCCGAAGTCGTGTCGCAGGCCAGGGCAGCCTGCCAGGCCTCCAGAACGGTATGGCGGCGGGCCACGCCACAGGCATTGGTGTGCTTCAGAATGGCAAAAGCCGGCTTTCCGAGCTGAAATTCGCGCATGAGCTGCACAGCCGCATCGATATCCACAAGGTTGTTGTAGGAAATGGCTTTCCCGCTCAGTTTGTCAAAAACCTTTTCAAAATCGCCGAAGAAAACGCCTGCCTGGTGGGGGTTTTCACCGTCACGCAGGATATCCGACCTGTGAATGGAATATTTGAAAGAAATATCCGCCGTGCCTTCGTTGAACCAGTTAAAGATGGCTACATCGTAATTTGAAGTGACCTTAAAGGCACGCCGTGCGAATTCACGGCAATTGTAGGCTGAAAATTCTCCCTCCTGGTCGTTTAACAAGTCCAGAAACATCTTGTACTCATCCTTGCTTGCCACTACCACCACGTCTTTCCAGTTTTTGGCTCCTGCCCGGATCAGCGAAACGCCGCCGATGTCGATTTTTTCAATGATCTCTGCCGGGTCGTTGGTCGCAGCCACTGTTTCCTCGAAAGGATACAGGTCGACGATCACACAATCGATCTCGGGGATGTTGTATTCTTCCAATTGAGCCAGGTGCTCGGGCTCCCTGCGCGCAAGCAGGCCGCCGAAAACGGCAGGGTGCAATGTCTTCACGCGGCCATCGAGAATGCTTGGGTAGCCGGTAAGCGATTCAACGGACGTCACGGGGATGCCCAGTTTTTGTATATACGACTGGGTGCCGCCCGTGCTGTACAAATGGACGCCCAGTTCATGTAAACGGCGGATAATGGGCTCGAGTCCGTCTTTTGAGTATACGGAAACGAGCGCGGAACGAAGTTGCATAGGAGTCGGGAAGGATGAAAATTGCTGAGTCTGAAAAATGAAGGCGCAAAGATAGCGCTGTAAAGGAAAAACTGGGCCTTCCCGCCTATCATTTCCCATTTGTTGTGATACGCGGGTTTTCCATTGTGTCCCTGAAGCATATTACCTTTCGGGTTTTCAAAACGGATTCCAGCCATGCCCGATATACTCGATTTCTACGCGCAAACCCACACACCATACCTTCATGCCAGGGGGCGGCGTGGTACGGGCTTGCTGTTAAACGAAATCGGAGAAGTGCCGGGAGAAAAAATTCTGGAATTGGGATTCGGAACAGGTCAAACCCTGGTGGATGTCGCGGGCAGAAGACCTGAATGTGAATTATTCGGCGTCGAAAAGTCGGAGATAATGATGCAGGTTGCCGCAAAACGGCTGAGATTTTGCCGATTGAACAGAATTAACCTGTTCATGGCAAATTCAGAGGGCGCCCTGCCCTTCCCGGACGACACTTTCGACGTCGTATATGCGGAGTCGGTATTGGCATATTTGCCGGAGGCGGAAATCCGGGCGGTATTTTTTGAAGTGTACCGGGTGCTAAAAAACCGGGGCGTTTTTTTGCTCAATGAATCCTTGTGGCGCAAGCATGTTTCTCCCGAGACAATGGATACGATCAACCGGGAATGCGTGCGGTTGTTCGGAATGCCTCAGGCCGTCGAACAAATTCCTTACCCGGAAGACTGGGTCTCGCTCGCCGGTCAGACGGGTTTCAGGCATGAAAAACTGGTTCATTTGACGGAACTGCCGGAAAACCCGAATTTCCCGGCGTTTCCGGGATCGTTTTGTTCCGGATTGTTTACGCTGGGCGGCAGAATTAAAAAAAACCTGAGCCATGCCTTGCGACTTCTGTCCGCGCAATACAGGGAGTCTGAGCGTTCGTTCAGCCGATTCGGCCTCTTCCTAGAAGGTGTTTTCTTTAAATTCAGTAAGCCGGACGACTACTGAATCTCTATTTCCAGCCACACCGGCTGGTGATCCGAAAATTTAAAACCCTGAGCTATGCCTTTCACCGCCCTGACCCTTATGTTGGGAGATACCAGGAAAAAATCGATCAGGGTTTCAAAGGTTTCGCCTTTCCGGTAAGGGTCTCGGGATTTGCGGTTGGTAGGCGTCGAGGGGTCATAGGCGTAGACCCAGTCGTCAGGGAAAAAACCGGTCGGTATATTGCCTTGCAGGTAGCCCTGGGTGTTACCGGGCATAAAGGAATCGAACCGGAAATTGGGTGGGCATTGGTTCCAGTCGCCACCCAGCACCACATAGTTGCCCTTTTCGTATTCTTTCAGCGCCAAATCGCGCAGATAGGGCAACTGAATTGCTTTGATTTTATCACCGGGATCGTATGCAGCGTTGTGCAGGTTGATTACAACAAGATCTTTCCCGCGAGCCGTCGGAAAGCGGTGCAAGGCTGCACATCGATCGAGCTGGAACATCCTGTCAGGCATGGGATATTTGCCCGGAAGCTGATACCGTGTCGATTCAGACGGCTGATAACGGCTCAGGGTGCCAAGTCCCGACAAAACCCTGCCATAGGTATGCCAGGGCTCCAGCAACGGGATCGGAACGCGGTCGCATTTATAATTTTCGGCAAATGTGGCGGCAAAACCGGGCAAGGCATCTTCGTAGGCATCGAATTGCCGGATTCTATAGCTGCGGTCGGATTCAAGGTCTACTTCCTGCAAGAGGAAAAAATCCGCTTTGGTCGTTTTTAAAAAATCAACCGCGCCTTGCAGGTTTTTCTCCACAAGTGCCCTGGGAGATCGTATCATACTGCTGCCGGAGTACCAAATACCCGAATCATCATAGAAAAAATCAGATTCGGCGCCCAGTCCGCCATAGCCGACGTTCCAGGTAGCCAGACTTATTATGCTATCGGTTATTACCGGATTTGCAGCAGCGCGGCTAAGGGGCAAAGGGCTCGGGCCTTCCGGCGGTTGCCAGTCGGAATACCACCCGTGCACAAAAACCACGGCTAAATAAAACAGAAAAAGCAGTAAAAAGCCTGTAACAAAGCGCCTCAAAATCCGATTTTTCATCATAATGGAATTTTGCTCGCAAGGACGGAAAAAGTCGAATGATTTTAGACCTACATTCGCCCCTTCTTTTGCGTTCAATCAAGCCAGCCAAATAATTATGCCAGTAAAAGATTTCACGAAAGCGTCACTCGAACTTCATGAAAAGCACAAGGGTAAAATAAGTGTCCGCTTAAAATTTCCAGTTAATACCCAGGATGACCTTTCAACGGTCTATTCACCCGGTGTCGCGGCTCCCTGCGAAGCAATTGCCGCCGAACGGGAAAAGGTTTACATCTATACCAACAAAGGGAATACCGTGGCTGTTGTCAGCGACGGTTCAGCCGTTTTGGGGCTGGGCAATATCGGCGCAGAGGCCGCCATTCCCGTGATGGAAGGCAAATCGATGTTATTCAAAAAATTTGCCGGTATCGACGCATTTCCGATATGCGTGGCGTCACAAGATGCCGAAGAGATCATTCGTACGGTGCGCAACATAGCGCCTGTTTTCGGCGGCATTAACCTGGAGGATATTTCCGCTCCACATTGTTTTATAGTTGAAGAACATCTTCAGGATTTGGGAATACCCGTTTTTCACGACGATCAGCATGGCACGGCGGTGGTGGTGCTGGCGGGCCTGATCAATGCATCCAGGGTTGTGAATAAAAAACTCGGGGAGATGAAGGTTGTGATAAACGGAGCGGGAGCAGCTGGGATAGCCATCGCAAAATTACTGAGCGGTTTCGGGGTAAAACGGCCCAAAATAAAGGTCGGGCAGGTCATTCTGTGCGACCGTCATGGCATCATTCATGCCGGAAGGACCGATCTCAACGAATACAAAATCGAGGCCCTGCAATATTCAAACAAGGCGGGTGTGACCGGCAATGTGTTTGACGCCCTTCATGATGCGGATGTTTTTATCGGAGTCAGCCAGGCAAACCTGCTCACACAGGCCCATATCAGAACAATGGCAAAGGATGCAATTGTGTTTGCGCTTGCCAATCCTACGCCCGAGATCATGCCTGAGGAAGCGTATAAAGGCGGTGCGGCGATTGTCGGCACCGGTCGCAGCGACATGCCCAACCAGGTGAATAACGTGCTTGGATTTCCAGGCATCTTTCGCGGAGCGCTGGATGCACGTGCGCCGCGAATTACGATGGAGATGAAACTGGCAGCCGCACATGCCATTGCATCCTGTGTCAAAGACCCTCACCGGGAATATGTCATCCCAGGGGCGCTGGACAAATCCGTGGTCAGGAAAGTCGCAAAAGCCGTCTATAAAGCTGCGATGAAAGGCAAGTTTTAATGTCCCGTCGGAGGCGGCTGGAATTTGATCTCGATCACCCGAAGGCGGTGTTTTTCGCCCAGTTTCAGCGTTCGCTTGGTATTGAGCAGGTACCCGATACCAAGCGAACCGGCAGCGGTCGCGTACAAGGCCCCGTAATTGGTTTCCTTGTCGCGGTACAAGGCGGCTACAGTGGTTGCAAGTGACAAGGTTGCCCCAAATGCAAACAGCGCTCCGCCTGTAATCCTGATAATGGGCTTTCTGCGAACTTTAATTTGGCTGATCTCGCCCAGTCTGACAGGGAAGTTATCGAGCAACAACATGTTCGATTCCGGCAACATATCGGTAATTGTACGTTCGTACCAATAATTTTCCTTTCCTGCGATCCGGTAATGAAGGGGGTCGCCAATGTACATTTTTGTGGTCCGTGCTCGATTGGCGCGTTCCAGTAACAGCATTTTCTGGCCAAATGCCGGAGAAACACTCCATGTGAGTAAAAACAACAGGAAAAGTCGCATCATATACAGGGATGATTGGAATTATAAACGGACAACCCGTCTATTTCGCGGCCATGCTTTCGATCATCGCTGGCTGCGGTAATATCGCCTTCATCTTATCGATAACAAAGTCGACTTCCGATTTCGTATTATAGTGAGAAAACGAAAAGCGAATGCTCTTGCGGTCCGGTTCAGCGCCGATGGCTTCCAGTACATGACTGCCTTTTTCGGCTCCGCTCGAACAGGCACTTCCGCCGGAAGCGCTTACACCTGCTATATCGAGGCTCAATAAAAGGAGCTCGTTTTTGGGCGAGGGCGGAAACGATACATTCAATACCGTATAGAGACAATTGCCTTCCTGGTCACCATTGAATGAAATGCCGTCAAAGGTCTCCAGCATCCGTTCTTTCATATAATTCCGCACTTCGAGAATGTGGGCTGTGCGCGTTTCCATCTCGGCGATAGCAAGTTCGAGGGCTTTTGCCAAACCGACTATGCCGTATACGTTTTCCGTACCGCCGCGCATATTGCGTTCCTGGGCACCGCCGTCGATAAAGGGTTTTATCGGCGATTCCGGATTGATGTAAATAAAGCCTACTCCCTTGGGACCGTGGAATTTATGTGCTGCGCCGGAAAGAAAATTGACCGGCGTTTGTTGTACGTTGACGGGGAAATGACCGATCGTTTGAACTGTATCCGTATGAAACAAAGCGCCGTATTGCCTGCACAGCCGGGAAACCCGGTCAATATCGGTCATGGAACCAATCTCGTTATTGGCGTGCATCAGCGATACAAGCGTTTTGATGCCCGCGCTTTCAGCAAGCGCTTGTTCGAGAGCATGCAAATCCACGTGGCCAAGATGGTCGACGGGCAGCCAAACCACTTCCACGCCGTCATGTTTTTGCGCGGCTTCTATCGTGTGCAGTCCGCAGTGATGCTCCGTCGGGCTGCTGATAATGCGCCGGACGCCAAGGTCACGCACTGCGCACTTGATCGCCATGTTGTTGCTTTCGGTACCGCCGGAGGTGAAAAATATTTCCGCCGTGCTGGCGCCGATACATTGCGCTACCGTCTTGCGGGCGCTTTCGAGCAGGGCCCGAACGCTTCGGCCCTCGGCGTGAATACTGGATGGATTGCCGAATTGTCCGCGCAAAACGGGCAGCATGGCATCGATAACTTCTTCTGAAATGGGGGTGGTGGCAGCATTGTCGAAATAGACGCGTAACATGGCAAGGTTTGGTCTTATTTGTTCACAAAAGGCGTCCGTCGGGGTCAGCGCAGGGACTGAATATCCTGTATGATCTTTTTTGCCAGATTTTCAGCAACTACGATCGAGTTGCTTTCCGAGTATACCCGAATGATCGGTTCTGTATTGGACGGGCGGAGATGCACCCATCCGCTGTCAAAATCGATCTTCAGGCCGTCTTCCGTATTAATTTGTTCGTTGCGGTATTTCTCCCGCAAAGCGGTAAATATTTTATTCAGGTCGATATCCGGGGTCCTGTCCAGCTTTGTTTTGGCCATCTGGTAATCCGGATACGTTTTGCGAAGCGTTGAAATCTGCTTCCCGCATTTGGATAAATGCGTGAGAAACAAGGCAATACCCACCAGGGCATCTCGTCCGTAATGCAGCTCGGGCAGTATGACGCCACCGTTGCCTTCCCCGCCGATAACTGCATTGACTTCCTTCATTTTTTCTACCACATTTACTTCTCCCACAGCGGCGGCGTAGTAATTGCCTCCATATTTGTTTGTTACATCCCGCAAGGCACGGGTACTGGACAGGTTTGAGACGGTGTTGCCGGGGCGCCGGGACAGTACATAATCCGCGACAGCGACAAGTGTGTATTCTTCGCCGAACAAATCCCCGTCTTCGCACATAAACACCAGACGGTCCACATCCGGGTCGACGGCAATACCGAGATTCGCCTTTTGCATCCGCACTTCCGTAGACAACTGTCCGAGATGTTCTTTCAGGGGTTCGGGGTTATGGGCAAAATGACCATTTACCTCCCCGTTCAGAATCGTCACCTGGCAACCAAGCGCTTCAAGCAGCAGCGGCACGGAAAGCGCCCCCGTGGAATTGACGGCATCGACGACCACCCTGAACTGTTTTGCCTTGATCGCTTCCACGTCTACCAGTGAAAGAGCGATAATTTTTTTAACATGTTTTTCCAGGTATGTATTATCGGTCCGGTAATCTCCCAGTTTGTCAACCGGCGCATACCGGACATTTTTTTCTTTGATCAACCCCAATACTTTTTCTCCGTCGGCGCCACTGATAAATTCGCCTTTTTCGTTTAGTAACTTCAGCGCGTTCCATTCTTTGGGGTTATGGCTGGCCGTAATAATAATCCCTCCGCCTGCATTCTCGTCCGGAACGGCCATTTCTACGGTCGGGGTGGTACTCAGACCCAAATCAACGACCGAAATACCCATTGCGCGCAGCGTATTGACTACCAAAGCGGATACAATTTCACCTGAAATGCGCCCGTCGCGGCCGATCACCACTTTGTTCTTGCCCGAAGTACTGATTACCCACTGCGCGAATGCGGCGGTACACTCCACGATATCCTGCGGGGTCAGATTTTCACCCGGTCGGCCACCAATGGTGCCTCGAAAGCCGGAAATAGATTTAATGAGTGGCAATTTTGTCGAATTTAGATTGTGTTTATGTGCCGGGAGCGCCGCAAAGGTACATACAAAAATTGCAGGCGAGGATGCAAAAAAGTGACAATCGTGCAATTATCTGATCCCCAGTGTCGACCACATTTTACTGTAAATCTCTGTGTTATCGTATATGCCGGAAAACCGTTCGGCGAGCGGGCCGTACGCATATACCGGGACGAGCGCGGCCGTATGTAGCCGCGCTGCGAAAACCGGTTTGAATTCACGGCGCGACTGCCCTTCCGTAAGGGCGAGCCCGCCGCATTCGTGGTCGCCGGTAACGATCACCAGTGTTTCGCCATTGGATGCCGCAAAATCGAGCGCCTGTTTGATTGTTTTGTCAAAATCCGTTAACTCGGCCCGCAACCAGTTGCGGTCATTTGCATGGCAGGCCCAGTCGATCTGGCTGCCTTCAACCATCAGGAAAAATCCCTTGTCGCTCCGTTTTTGCAGGTATTCGCAAACGGCACGTGTCGCAACGGGCAGGTAATGCCTGTCAGCGGAAGCGGTCGGCGGTTCCCGGTCAGCCGTAAAAAGCATAAAGGGGGCCGATCCGTCCAGCGGCAACCCGCGCAGGGAGGTACCGCGACGGATAACATAACCGTTTTTTTTGAGCGAATCTTCGAGGTTGAGGTGGTCGGGGCGGTCATTAAAATAATGTTCGCCGCCGCCGATAAAACAATCGAGGTTTGTTTTAAGGTAGTCGAGCGCGATATCCTCCGTGAACGCCCTGATTTCGCGGTGAGCAATAAAGGAAGCCGGAGTAGCGTGCGGTGCGGAACAGGTAACCACCATTCCCGTGGCAAATCCGATGGAGTCAAGGTCTTCCAGAATGGTCCGGCAAGGTCTGTTGCCCGGTTGTAACATCCCGATTGTACCATTTGTCGTTTTTTGTCCGCAGGAAAAAGCTGTCGCTCCGGCTGCCGAATCGGTGACAAGGTCATTGGAAGAGTGACTTTTGTGGAAGCCAACCACCGGAAAACGCTCGAATGAAGTTTTGCCGACTCCAATCCAGTAAATACCGGCCGAAGCCTGGGACAATGCCATGCCGTCTCCGATCAACAGGATGATATTTTTGGGCCGGGCAGCAAATTTAACCGGTTGAGACTCGGTGTTCGGTTTTCCGGGGGATGCGCACCCGGAAATAATTAACAGTAACAGAGGCAGCAGAATCAGGCGCATGGACGTTTCAATGCTTGAAACGTTGAAAGTTCGAGTTTTCTCACAATCAACAATTAAATCAAAAGGCCGTCTTTCATTTCCAGACAACGGTCAGAAAGTTCGGCAAGTTCTTTATTGTGTGTAACAATGACAAAGGCCTGGCCATAGTCATCGCGCAATTGACGAATCAGTCGGTGCAAATCCTGAGAAGCCATGCTGTCCAGATTGCCCGTCGGCTCGTCGGCAAAGATGATATCCGGCTGGTTAATCAAAGCCCTGGCAACGGCAACGCGTTGTTGTTCGCCGCCGCTGAGTTCCGTCGGTTTGTGTGACAGGCGATTCGAAAGTCCGAGGTAGTTCAGTAATTCTTCCGCGCGCTTTTTCACTTCGCCTGCCGGCTTTTTTTGAATAAAGCCCGGTATGCAAACATTTTCCAGCGCGGTAAACTCGGGCAATAAATGGTGAAACTGAAATACAAAACCGATATACCGGTTTCTAAATGCTGCTAATTGTCTGGCATTCAGGGATTTAATTCGTGTATCGCGAATATTTAAATCGCCCTGGTCGGTAGAATCGAGCGTGCCGAGAATATGAAGCAGCGTACTTTTGCCGGCCCCGGATTTACCGACAATACTGACGATCTCGCCGCGTTGGATCTCCAGGTTGACACCTTTCAGTATTTCCAGCGTGCCGTATGATTTATGAATATTGTTGGCTTTGAGTACCATGCGGCAAATGTCTGAAAAAAGGTTCGAATATGCGAATTCTGCAACTTTGCAACAAATTTCCGTGGCCCCTGAAAGATGGCGCCGCTATTGCGAGTACCTATCTTGCCAAAGCGCTTGCCGAACTGGGCAGTGAAGTCACCCTGCTTTCCATGAATACGAGCAAGCATTGGTTCGATACCGCCATGTTACCCGCCGATTTTGACCACTATGCCGAAATTCATACCGTTTATGTAGACAACCGGATCCGCCCATTACCGGCTTTTTTAAATTTGCTTACCGACAAATCCTACCACGTCGAGCGTTTTTCGGACGCAACATACGCAGATAAACTGGCCGAAATACTCCAGAGCCGGCATTTTGACGTGATTCAGCTGGAGTCATTGTACCTCACGCCGTTTATCCCGGTGATCAGAAAGTATTCCGCCGCGCTGATTGCATTGCGGGCGCATAATGTGGAGCATGAAATCTGGGAACGTGTGGCGGAAAATTCCAACCCTCTGAAAAAATGGTACCTCAAAAAAATAACGCCACGCCTGAAGCAATATGAAATCGAACACCTCAATGAATACGACCTGGTGATCGGTATCAGCAATCGCGATATGATTCAGTTTCAGCAACTTGGCCTCACCCGGCCGACTACGGTAACGCCGATTGGCCTCGATTGCCGCGATTACCAGGCCGATTATTCCAGTTTTAACCGGCCACTCAGCCTGTCTTTTATAGGCTCTCTCGACTGGATGCCCAACCAGGAAGGTCTAAAGTGGTTTCTGGAAGAGGTGTGGGCCCCGCTGCTTGCGCCGGAATTTCCGAAACTCAGTTTTCACATTGCCGGTCGCACCGCTCCCCGGTGGCTCCAGCAATTGAAAATGGATCGCGTCTTTTTTCACGGGGAAGTGCCCAGTGCACCCAACTTTCTGAATCGCCACTCCGTTATGGTGGTACCATTGTTATCGGGCGGCGGTATGCGCGCCAAAATACTGGAAGGGATGGCTTGCGGAAAGGTTGTGCTGTCAACAAGCGTGGGCATGGAAGGTATCGATGCCCGCCACAACAGCGAGTGCCTGCTCGCCGATACACCTGCCGATTTTGCAAAGGCAATACGCTGGTGCTTCGATCAGGGGGCCGGGCTGGAGAAACTGGGGTGCCGGGCGCAGGCATTTTGCCGGGAGCACTATGATAACAGGGAAGTGGGCGAACGACTGCTTGTGACCTATCATAACCTGCTTTCGCAGCAGCCGGTGGCAACAATAGAGCGTTAAAAACCCGGAGTTATTCGCAGTGCGTCCTGTTTTTGCAAAAACCATTCAAGATATGACACAACTACGATTACTGACAGCTCTTTTGCTTCTTTGTTTTTCGACATCGCTGCTGCAGGGGCAGAACTATTCCCAACGAACATACGATCTCGGTTTTTCAGACAGGGGGTATGCGGCGGAAGTATCGCCCAATGGCGACATCCTGCTGGCAGGCCGTTACGGCCCGGCGGGTTTTGAAAAAACATGGATTCTGAAGACCACGGCACAAGGCGGCGTTTTGTGGTCAAAACAATTTGAAGACAACGGACTCACCATTGCACGGGATATCCGGAGAACCTCAGATGGCAATTTTTTGGTGGCATTCAACAAGATGACCAACAATTCAACGGTCACCGTGGGCGCATGGATGAAAATTTCGGGCGCCGGTGAGGTGTTGTGGAGTAAAACGGCTTCATTCAACTCTGAATTTAAAAAAATTCTCCCGCTTGCCTCCGGCGGCTATCTGCTTACCGGAAATGCTGTTCCCACCTCTTTCCTGAACGCTCTTGCCGTGAAAATAGACGAAAACGGCAATGTCGTGTGGGTGGCCAATTTTGGCGACTCAGGTGACGACGAGATTGAAAAATGCTGGGAAGACGACCAGGGATTTATCTATTGTGCCGGGTATTCGGCCGATACAGACCTCAACCCCGACGGTCTTCTGGCCAAGATCGGCCCGAATGGTTCGATACTTTGGGCCCGACGGTACAGAACGGGTAATATAACAGAAGAATTCGCCGGAGTAGCGCCGTTCAGTGGCAGCAGCGACTTGTTACTGGCCGGTCATACGGTCAGTCCCCTTTTTGAATACGATAAAATATGGCTGACCCGCGTGACAAGCGCCGGAGATGTAAAATGGTCGCGCACGTATGAATTGCCCGATCTTGATATTGCGGCCATTGATGTCGTGGCAATTCCGGGTGATCAATTCGTTATTTCCGCAGCCAAACTTGATAATAGTATCGGTAGTCCCGCCATACTGATGAAAATCGCACAAAACGGAAACTTACTCTGGAAATACGAATACAAGACCGGTGGCGAACGGGCCATTTTTCGAAAGGTGATACCGGTCGCGGATGGATTTGTCGCCGCCGGTTCTGCCGTCAGAAACGGTGACGAAGACATTTATATGGCCCATGTCGGCCCCGAGGGTCTCATGCCCGGCACAGAATGCTGTCCGGCTTCGGTCAGTCTGGCAATCAAGGACGTTTCGCCTGAAATGGAAATTTTTACACCCGGCACCCAGGCAGGTTTCGTTCCGCTCAACGATCTGGTTGTCGGTTCCGATGTCATGCCGGCCATGCGCGACGTATGTACGCCGGTCGACCTCAGTTTTTCCGTCTCCGATACCAGTATATGCCCCGGCGAATGCATCGACATCACCCTTGTCGGCAATACAGGCGGCGTAATTGATAGCATTCTGACACCGGGAGGGATACCCGATTCCACCCAGCCCGGCAGAATTTGTTACCCGAACGCCGGCACCTTTTTTATTACGAGGCAGGGGACGAACGGCGTTTGCGATCTGAAGAAATTCTCGAAAAAAATAGAAGTCGGCACCCGTCCCGATGCTTTTCCCAATGCGTTCACACCCAACGGCGATGGCGTGAACGACACTTACAAGCCACTTTTCTTCTGCCCTGTACTCACAACGCATTTCATCGTATTTAACCGGTGGGGACAAAAGGTATTTGAAACCCGGGACCCTGACAAGGCATGGGACGGAAAGGTCAATGGCAAGGACGCTCCCTCGGATGTTTACGGGTGGCGGGTGGAATATGAAGCCATTCGCGAAGGCAGCCAGCAGAAACTGACTGCGAAAGGGGATGTTACCTTGTTGCGGTAACGCCAGCATCCGGCTGGCACTCCAGGTGACGCCAACCTCCGGTTGGCTTTGTTTACAGGATGCCAACCGGAGGTTGGCGTTACAAAATGCCAACCGGAGGTCGGTTTTACAAAATGCCAACCAGAGGTTGGCGTTACAGGATGCCAACCGGAGGTTGGCGTTACTTGCGGACTCTTTTCAGTGACAACAGGTTTATGGCATTCCGTGGCAATCCCGTGATATTTTTTGCAGCAAACTGGGCTGTTTCATCGTAAAAAAGGAATACGACCGGCGCTTCGTCGATGAGAATTTTCTCCAGTTCCCGGTATATGGCATAGCGGCGCGCGGTATTCGTTTCACCCAGCGAAGATTCATAAAGCCTGTCAAAATCTGCATTCCTGAACCGGGTGTAATTCGGCGGAGCGCCGTTTTTCGAATAAAAACAGGTAAAAAAACTTTCTGCGTCCGGGTAATCCGCGATCCAGGAGGCTCTGAAAAAGGGCGCCTGCCCTCTCCGCATACGCTCGCGCAGCAATGCCGTCTCGGTCATTTCTATTTTTACTTTTATCCCGATGTCTTCCCACTGTCGCGTTATAAAAGTGCAGATATCGAGGTAATCCGGACTGCACAGGAGGGTGATTTCGGGCAGGTTTTTACCTTTCGGAAAACCTGCCTCTGCCAGCAGGCGCGAAGCAAATGCAGGGTCGTAGCGATAACCAACCACAGTCTTGTCGTCAAAGGAAGGCAGCCCGCGGGGTGTAAACCCGGAAGTAGCCGGGCGTCCGACGTTGTTGCGAAGCGCTCGCAGCATTTGGGCGCGATCAAAGCCAAAATTGAGCGCCTGACGGATTTTTTTTTGCTGCAGGGGATTGATCGCGGCATTTTCAGTCAGGCTATCCAGCCGAATCCCGAGGTATTCGCTATTCAAATACGGGTTTTTCAAAAAATAAAACCTGTCGTTCAATGCGGGCTGCAACTCGCCGTCAGTTGTCAGCAATTCGTTTATATATGAACTTTCCAGGCCAAAAAAATAGTCAAGGTTGCCTTTTTTAAATTCCAGGAAGGCCGTTTTCCGGTCGCCGATAAAAGTGGTTTTCACCGCATCGAGATAAGGCAACCTCGTCCCTGCACTGTCCTTTTCAAAATAGTTTTCGTTTTTCACAAGTACAAGCGCCTGATGTTCAGCCCATATTTTAAGCCGGAAAGGCCCCGTTCCAACGGGATGCCGTCTGAATTCCCTGCCGTAATATTCGCAGGCTTCCTTCGGAACGATGCTCGCGTATTGCATCGTCAGTATCTGGAGCATGGGTTGGAAAGGGGAAGCAAGGCGCAAAACGAAAACACTGTCGTTCTCCGCCACGAATACCGAGTCCTTTGCAACACGGTCTTTAAAAATCCAGGAGCCGGGCTTGGGCCAGGAGTCATCGAGCAATCGCCGGAAACTGTATAC
>JAKOXM010000061.1 GCA_029781095.1 Bacteroidota bacterium | reverse complement strand
GCATGTCAGCGGAAGTTCCACTGCCGTTTGTCCTGCGCCGATGGCGCCTGCTGCTGCCGTTGCCTGTGCCGCGTCTTTGAATACAATATAGGATGCCGCATTGTTCGGTGTCAGGATCGCTGCGCCGTCGGGGTAGGTGCTCAGGGCAAGCACGCCGCCCATCGAGTTCGGCGTCGCACCCGTCAGCGGGTTGGCAGAACCGAAGAATACATGCGTGCAGGTTGCACACAAATTATCACTTTCAAACGTGTTGCAGGCAACCGAGGTCGCCTTGCCGCGTGCGCGCAAACTCGCCGCCCCGCGCGTCGTGGTGCCGTTGAAACTGTTGTATTTGATGTTTCCGCCTACTACGTCAATGGTCACCAGGTTGTTCCCCTGTTCGCAACCATCCGTGGAATTGAATCCACCCGCAGTGCCGGTCACCATGTTGTTCGTGAACGTCACGTTCTTCGAATTGGTCACGCCGGAGCCGCCGCCCATCGTAACCAACTGACGCGGTACGTTGTTGCCGGGGTTGAACTGTGTGGCAAATCCGCAGCCACCGGGTTCGGCGCCAAGGAAAGTCTGGCCCGTGAACATGTTGTCATTGATGACGATATTGTCGATCGCAGCATTGAAGTTCGACAACAAGCCGTGGTCGCCCTGCGCCCGTATCTCGTTGCCTTCGATCGTGATATCGGTATGCGCGCCCAGCAGGTAAACCGCCGCCGCTTCAATTGCGCCCGTGCCGTCGAAACCGATGATCGTGAAGCCCTTGCCCGATTGGCCGAAGGTCACGCCGTTGGTGCCGCCGGCGATGGCTACCGTGGCGTTGTTGCCGCCGGCATACGTGCCCTGGATCGTTGTCACACCTTTGCCGCCCGTCGAGCGGATCGTCAGGTTGTTTTTGTTCACCAGCACGTTCTCGTTGTACGTTCCGGGACCTACTTCTATCGTATGGCCCGGCAGGGTCTGCGGGTCGTCGATCGCAGCCTGTATCGTGCAGAAGGTCTCCAGGGTGTTGATGTTCGTTATCGGGAACGATGTTACCGTGATATCGAATGTGCAACTCACCGTGCAACTCGCACCGTCTGTAAATGTGTACGTTATGGTGTGTGTGCCTACGCCTGCCGCTGCCGGATCGAATATACCGCCGGTAACACCCGTTCCGCTGTATGTACCGCCCGATGGGCTGCCGCCCGTCAAAGCAAACGGCGTCACGCCTTCACATACGCTGAAATTCGCCGGGCATGTCAGCGGTAGTTCCACTGCCGTTTGTCCTGCGCCGATAACACCTGCTGCTGCCGTGGCCTGTGCCGCGTCTTTGAATACAATATAGGATGCCGCGTTATTTGGCGTCAGGATCGCTGCGCCGTCGGGGTAGGTGCTCAGGGCAAGCACGCCGCCCATCGAATTCGGCGTCGCACCCGTCAGCGGGTTGGCAGAACCGAAGAAAACATGTGTGCAGGTTGCACACAAATTATCGCTTTCAAACGTGTTGCAGGCAACCGAGGTCGCCTTGCCGCGTGCGCGCAAACTCGCCGCACCGCGCGTCGTGGTGCCGTTGAAACTGTTGTATTTGATGTTTCCGCCTACTACATCAATGGTCACCAGGTTGTTCCCCTGTTCGCAACCATCCGTGGAATTGAATCCACCCGCAGTGCCGGTCACCATATTGTTCGTGAACGTCACGTTCTTCGAATTGGTCACGCCGGCGCCACCGCCCATCGTCACCAACTGACGCGGTACGTTGTTGCCGGGGTTGAACTGTGTGGCAAATCCGCAACCGCCTGGCTCGGCGCCAAGGAAGGTCTGACCCGTGAACATGTTGTCATTGATGACGATATTATCGATCGAAGCATTGAAGTTCGACAACAAACCGTGATCGCCCTGCGCCC
Source organism: Bacteroidota bacterium (assembly GCA_029781095.1). Classification (GTDB taxonomy): domain Bacteria; phylum Bacteroidota; class Bacteroidia; order Chitinophagales; family Saprospiraceae; genus M3007. The sequence goes on along the minus strand of JAKOXM010000061.1, from coordinate 5,047 downwards.
GTATCTCGTTGCCTTCGATCGTGATATCGGTGTGCGCGCCCAGCAGGTAAACCGCCGCCGCTTCAATTGCGCCCGTGCCGTCGAAACCGATGATCGTGAAGCCCTTGCCTGATTGGCCGAAGGTCACGCCGTTGGTGCCGTTGGCGATGGCTACCGTGGCGTTGTTGCCGCCGGCATATGTGCCCTGAATCGTAGTCACACCCTTGCCGCCCGTCGAGCGGATCGTCAGGTTGTTTTTGTTCACCAGTACGTTCTCGTAATAAGTACCGGGGCTGACCTCGATGGTATGACCTGCCAGGGTCTGCGGGTCGTCGATTGCCTCCTGTATCGAGCAAAACTCTTCGCCGGTGTCAATATTCTTGACCGGAGGCGCTGAAGCGACTCCTCCGGGAGGTGCTGCATCCAGCCAGGGACAATAGGTGACACCCGATGTAACCGGGCTGCCGCTGCCAGGGCCGACAGCCCCGGGGCCTGCCGCATCACCCCACCAGTTGAGTGTCGCATCCACCACATTGGACGGATTCGTATTAGAGACGCCGAAACTGGCATTATTGCTCAGATCGTTGTTGTTAGCCACTACTGTGCTTGCATCAGTACCGTCAAAGCCCACTGAAATGCCGGTGGTATTGTCCGTCAGGATGTTTCCTGTGATGGAAGCCGATGTGCCTGCTCCAAACAAGGTGGTTGCCAAAATACCGGCAGAAGTGGAACCGTCTGAAGATGCAACACCTTTATTGCTAGTAACCGTATTGTCCGTTACAGTCACCACGGCGCCCGCCGAGATATCCAGCGCATAGTCGAGCCAGTTGCCCGCGCCTTTGCCGGTGTAAGTATTGCCACTAAAAGTGGAACCATCTACACCCGTACCGAAATACAACACCCCTACCCTGCCGATCTCCTCAAAGGTGCTGTTGGTAATATTTACATTACTGCCTGCGGCAGCACCGAAAGCGGCGACTGCAATACCCGAATAGTCAGGGCCGCTTTCGTTATATTTTATATTTTTAAAACAGATTTGGTCGAAGTCGCCAAAACCCTTGTCGCGAATGGCCTGATACACCAAGAATCCTGCTCCGTCAAGAGTCAATTTGTTGAGATTCAATTCTTTACCCGGCTGCACCAGCCACCAGCCACGCGCATCACCAGAGTTGCCGGTGTTTGCATCGGGACGGAGTGTGACATCGCCGCAATCCGAACCGGTGCCGGTGATCGTCAGGTCTTTGTTAATCACAATTTGCCCGGCTTCGGTGTAATCACCCGGCGCTATTTCGATGGTATGGCCATCCAGCGTTCCGGCATCATTGACAGCAGCCTGGAGGGATGGAAATACTTCACCCGTATTTATATTTGTCACCGGACAATTGAGCGACGCAGATGCTGCGATGGCTGTCTGACCTGCGCCAATTAATCCTGCAGCGGCAGTGGCCTGTGCAACACTCAGATAAATAACATAGGAAGCCGCATTGTTCGGTGTCAGATACGCGCCTCCGTCCGGAAAGCCATTGCCGGAAGCTACGCCTGCCAGATTGCCCGGGTAGGCGCCCGTCAACGGGTTGACCGAGCCAAAGTCAACGTGGGTAGTGCTTGCTCCCAAACCACCACTTCGGAACGTATTGCAAGCCACCGAGGTCACCTTGCCGCGCGCGCGCAAACTGCCCGCAAAGCGCGTCGTGGTGCCATTGAAAATATTACTTTTGATAGTCGCGCCTATTACATCTATGGTGACCAGATAGTTGCCCTGCTCGCAACCATCTGTGGAATTGAATCCGCCTGCAGTGCCCGTCACCATGTTGTTCGTGAACGTCACGTTTTTCGAATTGGTCACGCCGGCGCCGCCGCCCATCGTTACCAACTGCCGCGGCACGTTGTTGCCGGGGTTGAACTGTGTGGCAAATCCGCAACCGCCCGGCTCGGCGCCAAGGAAGGTCTGCCCCGTGAACATGTTGTCATTGATGACGATGTTGTCGATCGCTGCATTGAAGTTCGATAACAAACCGTGATCACCCTGTGCCCGTATCTCGTTGCCTTCGATCGTAATATCGGTGTGCGCGCCCAGCAGGTAAACCGCCGCCGCTTCAATTGCGCCCGTGCCGTCGAAACCTATGATAGTAAAGCCTTTGCCCGATTGGCCCAAGGTTACGCCGTTGGTGCCGCCGGCGATGGCTACCGTGGCGTTGTTGCCGCCGGCATACGTGCCCTGAATCGTAGTCACACCCTTGCCGCCCGTCGAGCGAATTGTCAGGTTATTTTTGTTCACCAGTACATTCTCGTTGTACGTCCCGGGACCTACTTCAATCGTGTGGCCCGGCAAGGTCTGCGGGTCGTTTATAGCGCCTTTTATCGTACAAAATGTCTCGCCGGTATTGATATTCGTTACCACATTACCGCCGGTCCCCGTAGTCATCAGATTATCCCAAAATGCATCGTAGGAATTATTCGGACCCGGATCGTAGGAAGCGCCTAGTGTATTATCATTAAAATTATAAGCCTGCATGATAATATCGCCACAATAAACTGCTCCGGCAGCGGCCACAGTACCCACCAATACATTATCAATATAGTATTCAATATTAGCGCCGACAATTCTGAATTCCAGAGTGTACCATGTATCGTAAGCGGCAGGAGCGCCCAATTCTACCCAGGCGGCACCGTCCCAATATGCCAGGTTGGGGTTGGACCCGGTGACGTTTCTAAAACCGATAATAGGATAGGCAGCCACCGCGTCAGCAACGTTAAAAGCAGTTGCCCACATATCCGACCTGCGGAAATTGGTCGCCCAGTCTGCCGGAATGTACAGGTCGGCTTTTGCGACGGTGATGCATTTGCCGCACTGGTTGAATTTGCGGCCTTGTGTATTATAAAATTGCCCGCTGTAACCACCGGGGCGTAGTTGCGCTCCATCCGCTGCGCTGATGGATATTTTCAGCGCATTTTCTCCGCTGACAACATCGGAAACAAACGCCGCCGGCGGGTAACGGTCAGGGTACCAGGCGCCATCCGTATTGGTCGCAGCCAACACAGGATTTGCATCAAAATTCTCGTTCAGCAGGTTACACTGCGCCTGTGCGCCGGAAAGCGACAACAACGCCATGCTGACAGTAATAGCTAATTGATAAAGAATAGATTGCCTTTTTTCAAAGGAGCTAGCAGGGTAGATACTTTTCATCATTTTGGTATTTATTACGCCAAGAACCAAAAAACCGCACCCCGACACATCGGACGGAGAACGGTTTATAGATAGCACTCTGGAAATTTTACAGAAGAAAGTGGCCGCAACGCTACAGCGCTGTGCGAATCCGCCCATGCATGAATTGCATAGAGCGTTCAATCGTGCCGACGGGAAAACGGCAATAACATTGGATATGTGTACACACTTGAGTAGGTGTGTTATCATGCGGGAAACGAATTAAACTTTTATGAGATGGGATTAAAAAAATTAAGGGGGATTAGAGGTTTGAGGGGGTTGAGTTTGCCGCGATTCCTAAATAAACGTGGCACACTTGAATTTATATGCTTAAAGTCAATCACTTCGTGAGGTGTGCCAAACTTGGTTGAATACCCTCTAAACCTTTTAAACGCTCTCAACCCTTATCAACCTGGCTCCACTATGGCAGCCGGCGCACCGGTTGGCCTCTAAACCTCCCAACCCTCTCAACCTTCATCAACCCCTATCAACTTTCTGCTCCGGGACGCACAAAAAGAGATGCCTCCAGCATTTTTGCGCAAATGCCAAATCGGAAAATCAAGGATGGTAAAATGTGCTGAGGAAGAATGACCGGTTCCGGGTAGTAAATGTTTCGGAACGGACAAAGGCATGTATTCAGATGCCAGCTTCGCTCATGAGATTATTACGGATTACGTAAAATTGACCTTTCAGGGTGTGTCTGAATAAACCGGGGCGTCCATACATTTTCCCCTTCCCGAATTCCGGGATAATCGGACGAGGACGCAGACCATGTTAATCCATGGCAAAAATCGTGCAGATAAAAGGGTGGATGGTTAAACCCCGGCATGAAAATCGTACAAACTAACCTGAAAATTGTACAAATCAAATATACTCTGCCGGTGATTTGCCGAAACGCTGGCGAAACAGACGGGAAAAATAGTCTGTCGAGCGAAATCCAACCGCCTTGGCCGCCTCCCGGACCGAACGGGCCTGTTTTGTTTCGAGGAGTTCGCGGGCATTCAGCAGACGCACTTCCTGGATAAACTGGTTGGCCGACATGCCGGATTCCTGGCGTATCCGCTGGTAAAAAGCGGTTCGTTTCATCCCCAGCATTTCTGCCAGATGATCTATATTGAACTGGCTGTTACCGAAGTCATTCCGGATCAGCCGGGTTACCTGTTCCAGCCAATAATCGCCAGGCACTTCCGGCAGCGCAGTTTTTGTGGCATTTGACGGTATGTTCCCGGATTGCTGTTCCTTCAGCAACGCCCATTCCATGCGTGCAGCATGGTTACGCAGGGCGTTTTCTACGTGGACCAGCAGCTCTTCCAGCCCGAACGGTTTTAGCAAATAATCGTCGACCCCAATGTGAAATGCCCTCAGTCGATCGTCCCTGCCGGTCCGGGCCGTCAGCACAATGACCGGTATCGTCCGCCAGACCGGATGTTTCCGGATGGTTTCGAGCAACTGGTAACCGTCCATGACCGGCATCATAAGGTCGGAAAGGATGAGATCGGGCAGTTTTCCGGCATTTTCCAGCCGGCTGCACGCCTCCTGCCCGTTGCCCGCGACGGTAACCCGGTAATACGGAGCAAGTCCTGTCCGCAGAAAGTTTTGCATATCCGCATGGTCTTCCACAATGAGAATATCGGCTGTTCCTTCCTCAGGGTATTGCTCCTTTTCGACGGAATTGCCCGCACTTTCAACCATCATAAAAGTTTGCCCGGCCTTTTCGGCCATACCGGCCGTACCGGGTGGACATATCCGCAGCGGCAATTCCACGGTAAATACGCTTCCTTCGCCCGGCCGGCTTTCTGCCGTGAGCGTTCCGCCCAAAAGCTTCGCCAGTTCGAGGCTAAGCGACAGACCGATACCGGCGCC
>JAKOXM010000041.1 GCA_029781095.1 Bacteroidota bacterium | reverse complement strand
ACGGTGTAATAGCCGTCGGGCACGGGGCCGCTTTCGCTGCGGTACAGCGCCTTGTGTTCGAAGAACATCACGGGGTTGGGGTCGTCAAAAGAAGCGATCAGCAGCCCTTTGGCGTCGCGGGGTGTGGAGGGGTACACGACTTTAAGTCCCGGAACGTGGGTGAACCACGCTTCATTAGACTGCGAATGAAAAGGCCCGGCTCCGGTGCCGCCGCCCGCGGGCATCCGTATCACCATGTCCGCCGTTTGCCCCCAGCGCCAGTGCAGTTTGGCGAGGTTGTTCACGATCTGGTTGAAGCCGCAGGTGACGAAGTCGGCAAACTGCATCTCTACCATGCTTTTGATGCCTTTGAGGCTCAGACCCAGCCCGATGCCCACAATGGCGCTCTCGCAAAGAGGTGTGTTGCGCACGCGGTCTCTGCCGAACTGTTCCAAAAACCCCTGCGTGATCTTGAACACGCCGCCATAGTCGGCAATGTCCTGACCCATGAGCACGAGTTCGGGGTGGCGCAGCATGGACTCGCGCAGGCCCTCCGTGATGGCGTCGATGAAACGCAGATCGCGTTCCGGCGCTGCGGGCGCAACGGCTGCGGGCGCGGGCGCATACACGTCGCGAAGTTCCTCTTCGGTATCGGGCACGGGTTCGGGTTCGTTGAACATGACCTCGACGGCCTGCAGGATATCTTTTTTGTAGCGGTCGTGTATCTCTTTTTTCTGCGCTTCGCTCAGCACACCCGCTGCCATCAGCCAGCGTTCGTAGTTTTCAATGGGGTCTTTTTTCGCCCAGGCGTCCATGAGTTCTTTGGGCACGTACTTCGTGCCGCTGGCTTCTTCGTGGCCGCGCATCCGGAAAGTCAGGCATTCGAGCAGCACGGGTTCGGGGTTTTGCCGCATTTCTTCTGCCAGTTTTTTGATGGTGGCGTACACCTCTATTATATTATTGCCGTCGATGCTCAATCCGCGCATGCCGTAACCTTTGGCGCGGTCGATCAGACTTTCGCAGGCGTATTGCTCGGAGGGCCGGGTGCTCAGGCCGTATCCGTTGTTTTCGATCAGAAAGATAACAGGGAGTTTCCACACCGAGGCCACGTTGAGCGCTTCGTGGAATTCACCCTGGCTGGTAGCGCCTTCGCCGGTAAAGGCCAGCGACACCCGCCCTTCCTTTCTTTGTTTGTGCGCCATGGCGACACCGGCCGCGAGCGAGAGTTGCGGCCCGAGGTGCGAGATCATGCCCACGATGTGGTGTTCCATGGCGCCGAAATGGAAGGAGCGGTCGCGGCCCTTGGTATAGCCGAGGCGTTTGCCCTGCCACTGACAGAACAGCCGGTCGAGCGGCATGTCGCGCGCCGTGAACACGCCCAGGTTGCGGTGCATGGTGAAGATCACCTCGTCGGGCAGCAGCGCGCAGGCGGCGCCGACTGAAATGGCCTCCTGGCCGATGCCCGAAAACCATTTGGAAATGCGTCCCTGGCGGAGCAGGTTGAGCATTTTTTCCTCGATGAGGCGCGGTTTGACGAGTTGTTCGTATAAAAACAGCAGTTTTTCTTCGCTTAGACCCTTTTTGGAAAATGACAATTCGGAATTGCCGGGCCCGGGCAATCGGGGCGCATTGCGGCTTGTGGTGCGGGTGTTCATGTCGGGAGTGTGAAATGTTTGGCTACGCTGACGGACATTTTTCACGCGAAGCCGCAAAGAAGAAACGCGCCAAGGCTGGAATGCCCGGAGTTGCCATTTTCGGATTTGCGAAATCGTTGCGCTTCTGCATGCAATAAAATTGCCTGATAGTGTGATGTTTGGTTTTACTTATCCGGATTTTGCCTTTTGATCGGGCAAAATCCGGACCAATACTTGCCTTTTCGGCATAATATTTGTTATAATTAGCATAGGTGTTTGAGGCTTTTCTGCGACCTGCGAGGCCTTCATGTTTCATAACGCCGCAAAATTCCGAAAAAGCCTGAATCTGCCGAAATACCTGCCATCCAATAAATCACAGTTAAAAAAATTAAACTTTAATACGTGGGATTTGGAGATTGGCAATATCATTTTCTACATTTGCCCTGTAAATCCTTTACTTTTTTAATCCGCAGTAAACTTAGTAATCTCGTGAGCGAAGTTTGCCCGGACAATTCCTGCGTCCGGCTCTAAATTCAGGCGATTTCCCGCGCCGGTTTTTCTTCTCTCCATACAAGTTCCCTTTTCCGATTTGGGCAAGCAAACGCTTTCTTGAAGGCTCTTTGTGCATGTTGCCCATCATGGTTTCCGTATGCCCGCGAGCTGCGTTGGTTCAAATTTCCGACAAGGCATCGTGCTCCTATATAAAGCGGCAGACACATTTATGTGCCTCCGTGCAGTGATAAAGCAGTCAGTTTTGATGCCGCTTCTTGCGAAAATCAGGTCTGACTAATTGAATTTTAAGCAGATACGAACCGGTTTCCCGTATATTTTGGAAGAACACAGAACAGTAATCGATTAACCACTAGAGATTTCCACTCGCTTCGGCGTCTAATCAACCAAACTTAATTATCTCATGAGAAAAGTTTACTCCCTGTTTTCAAACAGCAGTATTACTTCCTCCGCCCTTTGGCTTTGTCTCTGTCTTGTAGCTCCTTCGGCTTGGGCAGGGAATTCGCCGTTTGATGGAGACAACACCCCTCCTTGCAGTGCCAGCGTCAGCGTCAGCCCTGCATCGCAAAATGTTTGCATCGATCAGGGGACTACCTTCGGAGGCCCGAATATGGTGATGTTCACCGCAACCCCTTCCGGTTCCGCACCGTTTACGCACGCGTGGACGATCATCAATGCAGATGGCACCGGGGCTACCGACGCAAACAACCTGGTGAATGCCAATACGGCTACAGTGACTTTCAAAACGTCTCCGGGTCTGGGTCTCGGCACCATCACCCTGAAGTATACGGTAACCGCCAGTGGAGGCTGCACGTCGGCCAAAACGGTAACCGTAACAACAAACCCTACGCCCTCGGCACACGTAACCACGCAATGGAAGTGTTCGACCACTTCCGGCGGTTACACGGCTAATTATAACCTGACCGCTGAAGTAACCCCGATCATTAACGGCGGCGGTGTGTACACCGTTTATTATTATGCCACGCAGGCGAACGCCAACAACGACGTTAGCCGCTTCTCTTCCGGCCAGGCAGCATCCTACAATGCTACCGGGCCGCTTTCTTTTGTATACGCCCGTATCGTTGCCCCGTCCGGCTGCTGGCTGACCGGCCCTGTGCCATTGGGTATCTATCCTTCTGTAGCAGCCAGCCCATCGGCATCCTCCATGACGGCCTGCCCCGGTACGGAGGTGGATCTGTATGGAAATCCTTCCGGCGGCTCCGGCGTATATGTATTTCATAAATGGACACACACAGGCGGCAGCGCCAGCGGTGTGAGCCTGACGGGTTCGAATTCGCAAAACGCACATGTAAGCGCCAGCGGAGCCGGCACGATCATTTTGAGCTACGAAGTAAAAGACGACAAAGGTTGTTCCGATTGGGAAACCATAACCATAACCGTATCCGGTGGAAGCGCCATCAATATCACGGCCCTGCCCGATATCACGGTATGCCCCGGCCAGCCGACCAGTGCAATCGAACTGAGCGCATTGCCGCTGGGTAACAACTTCCATTATTCCTGGACCGGCGGCGCAGGCGCAGGACTTGCCAATGGCTCGGCTTCCGGCGCGGATCCCGAGATCCCGTCCTTCACGACAACAACGGTAGAAGACATATATTATATAACCGTCACGGCAACCGGCTCCGGATTCTGTGCCGGCCAGGAAACTTTCAAACTGACGGTAAAAGACGTAACGCCCCCGTTCTTCATTTCCTGCCCTGTTGACATGACCGTCAACAATGATGTGGACAAGTGCGGCGCCAATGTCAACTGGCAGCCACCGTCTGCATCGGATAATTGCTCTCCTTTCATGGTAAATATTTACCAGACATTACCCCTGGACGGCAAAACATCCGGTTCATTCTTCCCGGTAGGCGTACACAATATTAAATATGTAGCGGACGACGACTACGGCCAGACTGCCGTATGTGCCTTCAAGGTAACGGTACGCGACATGCAATTGCCGGATATCGAATGCCCTGCCGGTATCCAGTACCTGGAGACCAATAACGGCAACTGTTCAAATACGCTGACGGGTACTTACCTGAATGCCAGCGTGACCGAGAACTGCGGGCTCGACTACGTTCGCAACGACTATACGGGCACCGGTACGCTGAATGGCGCCGTATTCCCCGTTGGCCCGCTGCCGATCGTGGTGACCTGGAAAGCGGAAGACTGGTCGGGCAACACGGCCACCTGCACGTTTGCAGTGATTGTGATCGACAACGACGCCCCGAAAGTGGCTTCCTGCCCTTCGGACAAAACGGTATCGAACGATCATGGCGACTGCGGTGCAGAAGTAAATTACGCCCTTCCGCGCTTCAACGACAATTGCGGCGGCGCTTACCAGCCCGGCATGCTGATGCAGGGCGGCGCTCCCGGCGATTTCTTCAACGTCGGCTCGACGGTTGTTGAATGGTGGTATTTCGATCCTTCCGGCAACGGACCCGCCGTCTGCAACTTTACCGTTACGGTACGGGACGACGAAAAACCCAAGATCAGCTGTCCTTCCAACATCGTTGTGGAAGTGGACGGCAGCCTGAGCGGCGGCAACGGCGGCGCACCTGCTGCAAACCCTGTTCTGGTATCATCGGGCCCTTGCGGTGTGAGCCTTGCTTACACGCCTCCGGTCGGCACAGACAACTGCGCCGGCGTGGTGACGACGCTGACCAGCGGTCTTGGCGGCGGCCCCAACTATTATGAATACGGTGGTATTTACACCGAAGCTTATAATGTGGTGGACAACGCAGGTAATTCTGCCTGGTGTTCGTTTACGGTGACGGTGAAAGACCCGGTATCGCCTACGATCACCTGCCCTGCCAACACCACGGTCACGACGGATGTCGCCGAATGCGATGCCGCCGTGAGTTATGCGTTCCCGTACTTCGGCGACAACTGCCCGGGTTATACGCTGACGCAACTCTCGGGCCCGGCAAGCGGCCAGGAGTTCCAGCTGGGAACGACCTCGGTATCGTTCAAAGTAACAGATGCCGCGGGCAACTCGACGATCTGCACATTTACCGTAACGGTAGAAGACCGCGAGCGTCCGTTCATCAACCACTGCCCGAACCCGGTGTATGCCAATACGTCGAGCAATGGCACGGGCGATTGCTCGGGCTATGTTCCGAACATGACGGGCGATCTGGTAGCTACCGATAACTGCGGCGTAGCAAGTGTAACGCAAAGCCCTGCTGCCAACACGCCGTTCGGATTTACCCACGGCGCAGAGCAGACGGTAACCTTCACGGTAACGGACAACAACGGAAATACGAGTTCCTGCCAGTCGAAGGTGACGCTCCAGGACGACGAAAAACCGTCCATCGACTGCAACGTAAACACGGACTTTTATGTAACGTCTCCGATCTGCGGCCATTTGGTAAGCGGTGGCGACGGCACGAATCCTTCGTTTACCGACAACTGCCAGGGCGCCAAACGGACGCACAACTATGTATCGGCGCCCAGCGATCACACCCTTGAAGGTGCTATCCTGCCGGTAGGCAATACCACGGTAGTATGGACGATCACGGATGCAGGCGGCAATACGCGCACCTGCTCGGTGACATACACTGTAACCGACAACGTGAAGCCGGTATTTGTAAACTGCCCGGATGACGTGACGCTGAACAACGATGTGGACAAATGCGGCGCCAAGGTATTCTGGCTCGACCCGATTGCGCATGATGACTGCGGCGTAATCGTTGACCAGATTGGCGGCCCTGCTCCGGGCGGGTTCTTCCCGGTCGGTACCGAAACCGTAACCTACCGCGCTAAAGATCCTTCCGGTAACATGACGATTTGTTCATGGGACGTTACGATCCGCGACATGCAATTGCCCGACATTCAGTGCCCAAGCGGATTCCAGAACTTCGGTACGAACCTGGGCAACTGTTCGTTCACAATGCCCGGCACGGGTCTGAATGCCACGGCTTCGGACAACTGCGCGGTGACTTACCTTAAAAATGACTACAACGACAGCGGCACCTTGCAAGGCGCCGTATTCCCGAAAGGAAATACGTTTGTAACCTGGACGGCAAAAGACGCCGCCAATAATACACGTACCTGCAAATATATCGTCACGGTAACGGACGACGACGACCCGACGGTTGCAGAATGCCCGGCAGACATCGTGAAGATCAACCAGCCGAACGTTTGCGGCGCACCCGTGAGCTACGACGTATGGTTTAATGACAACTGCGACGGCAACCATCTGACAGGCACCCTGATCGAAGGCCTGCCTTCGGGAGCAACTTTCCCGGTCGGCACGACGACGGTAGTATGGCGCTATGTTGACGCCGCCAGCAATGACTTTGCGGAATGCCTGTTTACCGTAACGGTGAACGACACGCAGGATCCGGTGATCTACTGCCCTTCCAGCATGATTGTAAATATCGGCGGCAGCATCAGCGGCGGCATCGGCGGTTCTCCCTTGGCGAATCCGATGCTTCGTGCTTCGGGCCCCTGCGGCGTAACACTGTCTTACACGGCTCCGATCGGCGAAGACAATTGCCCGAACCCGCTGACCGTCCTGCAGGCCGGTTTTGGTCCCGGTTCGCATTACTATGAGTACGGCGGCATTTATGTCGAGACCTATAACGTGATCGACGAAAGCGGAAACATTTCTTCCTGCTCGTTCACGATTGAAGTAAAAGATCCGGTTGTACCGACGATCACATGCCCTTCGAACACGACGGTTACGACCGACGTGGCTGAATGCGACGCGGCGGTATCCTATTCCTATCCGTACTTTGGCGACAACTGCCCCGGCTACACCCTGACGCAATTGTCAGGTCCTGCCAGCGGCCAGGAATTCCCGACCGGCACAACCTGGGTATCGTTCCGTGTGACGGATGATATGGGCAATTCGACGGACTGCACGTTCTCGGTAACGGTAGAAGACCGTGAGCGTCCGTTCATCAACCACTGCCCGAACCCCGTGTATGCGACAACCTCGAGCAATGGCCCCGGCGACTGTTCCGGCGCCGTTCCCGATATGACGGGCGATTTGGTATCGACTGACAACTGCGGTGTTTCGGGTGTAACCCAGATACCCGCTGCAGGCAGCACCTTCGGTTATGTACACGGTGCTGTGGAAACGGTCAAGTTCGTTGTGACCGACGCCGCAGGCAATACCAGTTCCTGTACCTCGACGGTAACGCTGCAAGACAACGAGCCGCCGACAATTCAGTGCAACAGCATTAAAAAGAACTTTACGGTTACCCCGCCGCTTTGCGGCCATAAAGTGGGTGTCGATGACAATACAGGCCCGCAGTTTTCAGACAATTGCCAGGGTTCGACGCGGAAGCACAACTTCCTGATGGCTCCGAACGAGCACACGCTGGAAGGCGCTGTACTGCCGGTTGGCAATACCACGGTAGTATGGACGATCACGGATGCTGCCGGTAATACGGCAACCTGCTCGGTTACATACACGGTTGTGGACAATGTTCCGCCGGTATTTGAAAACTGCCCGGATGACGTAACACTGAACAACGATCCCAGCAAATGCGGCGCTGCCGTATTCTGGCTGGCTCCGGTAGCGGAAGACGACTGCGGAGAGACGGTTGCTCAAACCAGCGGCCTTGCTCCGGGTTCTTACTTCTCGATCAACGATTCGCCACATACCATTGTATATACGGCGACGGACGGCAACGGCAATACGGCGACCTGCCGCTTCACGATCACGATTCAGGATCGCGAGAAGCCCGATATCGAATGCCCGCTGGGCCTTCAGTACGTAGAGACGAACGAAGGCTGCACGCACCGCGTATTTGGTAATTACCTGGATGCTACGGTGACGGACAACTGCCAGGGAACGGTATCATTGACACATAGCCTCACAACGCATTACCTCGACTATACACTGTATGATGCCGTGTTCGATCTCGGCCTGCACAAAGTCACCTGGACGGCCGAAGATGGTTTCGGCAACACGTCAGTATGCACGGTAACGGTAGTTGTGATCGACAATGACGATCCGACGGTTCAGGAATGCCCGGCAGACATAGTTGTCAACAACGACCCCGGTGTTTGCGGCGCAGACGTCGATTACACGGTGTTGTTTGAAGACAACTGCGACGGCAGCGACCTGACTGGCTATCTGGTTGAAGGCCTGCCTTCCGGATCGACCTTCCCGGTAGGGATGACGACGGTGGTATGGCGTTATGTCGACCAGGCCAGCAACGACTTTGCCGAGTGTCTGTTCAAAGTGACGGTGAATGACACGGAACTCCCGGTTATCACCTGCCCGACGGACATGACAGTAAACATAGACGACCAGATCGTACTGGGCGGCGACGGCGGCGTGCCACCGGCAAATGCTACGGTACTGAACAGCGGCCCCTGCGGCGTAACCATGCGCTACCATCCGCCTGTCGGAACGGATAACTGTCCGAATCCTGAAACAGACCTGATCAGCGGTCTGGGAGGCGCCCTGAGCTATCGCGAATACGGCGGCATTTATACCGAGACATGGCGTGTTACGGATGCATCGGGCAACAGCGCGACGTGTTCGTTCAAGATAACGGTGCAGGATCCGGTACTGCCGACAATTACCTGCCCTGCCAACACAACGGTTGACAATGATGCCGGCCTGTGCGGTGCATACGTGACCTACTCATTCCCGTACTTCGGCGACAACTGCCCGGGCTACACGCTGACCCAGTTGGCCGGCCCGAACAGCGGTGAGTTCTTCAATGTTGCCACGACGCTGGTTAGCTTCAAGGTAACGGACGATGCGGGCAATATGACGACCTGCACGTTCAACGTGACGGTTCGGGATATAGAAAAACCCGTCATCACGACCTGCCCGCCTGATCGCTTCGTGAATACGAGCACCAACGGCACGGGCGATTGCTCGGGCATGGTGCCGAATTTGGTACCGGAAGTGGTTGCAACGGATAACTGCGCTATTGCCAGCATCACCCAAAGCCCGGCAGCGGGCAGCAACTTCGGTGCAGCACATGGCGACATGATCTTCGTAACGATCACAGTGACAGATGTTCACGGCAACGTAGAAACCTGCAAAGTCAAACTGACGCTGCACGACGACGAGAATCCGACGATCGATTGTTCGGAGATACCGACGGCGCTGAACAATACACCCGGCTACTGCTACTACTTCGTACCGGGCTTCAACCTGAACCCGACGTATTCGGACAACTGCGGCCCGCTGGTACTGACAAATAGCCTGACCGGAAACAACACGCTCGGCGGCACTTCGCTGGCGGTAGGCTCCACGACGGTTATCTGGATGGTAACAGACGCTGCCGGCAATACGGCAACCTGCTCTGTAACCTATGTTGTAACAGACAACGAACCGCCGGTAGCACGCTGCCAGGGTCCCCAGATCGATGTTGTCCTGGACGGCGACGGCCAGGCTCAACTGACCGTAGCGAATGTGAACAATGACAGCTGGGATAATTGTGGCCCATTGGACAGCACGGATATCAGCCGTGGCGGTGCTTTTGGCCAGTCAGTATACTTCTCCTGCGATGATATTGCGATCACCAACGGTCCGCTGCTGGTCGTACTGAAAGTGGTTGATGTTCACGGCAACGTAGACACCTGCCATACATATGTATCTGTGTACGACCTGGAATCTCCGGTGATAACCTGCCCGAACGGCGTGGAAACGATCACGGACCCGGGTGTATGCACGGCGATCGTCAATGGCATTGCACTTCAATACGCACACGATAACTGCCCGCTGACGATCACATATACGATCACGGGCGCTACGGAGACCTCGGGTTCTAACGACGCGAGCGGTACGGTATTCAACAAAGGCACCTCTACTGTGACTTATGTAGCGGTGGATGCCAGCGGAAACGCTGCCAACTGCTCCTTCGACGTAGAAGTGGAAGACCACGAGAATCCGATCATCGACTGCACAAGCATCGTAAACATCGTTCGCTCGAACAACACGGACCAGTGTTCCTATACGGTGGTAGGTACGGAGTTTGATCCGTCCTTCTTCTCCGACAACTGCCCGGGTGCGACGATTACGAATAACTATAACAACTCGCCGAGCCTTGCCGGTGCAGAATTCCCGGTTGGTCTGACGATCGTCATCTGGAAAGTGACGGACGCCAGCGGCAACATGGTTACCTGCTCGAGCAAAGTAACGGTGAATGATACACAGATTCCGACGATCACCTGCCCGACAGCGAACGCCACACAATTTGTCAACGATGTTGACCAGTGTTCGAAAACGATGTTGAGCGGAGCGCTCGATCCGGCATTTGCCGACAACTGCCCCGGTGCGACAATTACGCATAACTACGTAACGGCACCGAACCCCTGGACGCTGGCAGGCGCTACCTTCCCGGTAGGCTCGACGACGATCCTGTGGACGGTGAAAGACAAGGCCGGCAACACGGCCACCTGTTCCATCACGGTGGTGGTAACGGATACGCAGAAGCCTGAATTTGTAAACTGCCCGACGACCATGGTAATGGTGGGCAACGATGTGGACAAATGTTCTGCAAAAGTGAACTGGGCTATCCCAGTTGCGGAAGATAACTGCGACATTTTGTCGATCCTGCAAACGGGCGGTCCGGCGAGTGGTACGATCATCAACGTATCGCAAAACCCGATCACGATCACCTATACGGCAACCGATATTCATGGCAACACGAATATCTGCAGCTTCCAGGTACTGGTAGTCGATACGCAGAACCCCGAGTTCGACGCTGACATCACGATGCCGAACGACATCACGGTACAGTGCGACGGTATCCCGACGAATTGTGTATACCACGGCAACGGCAACCAGTTGATTTGTTCGCCGCTGACGAACAACGACGTTCATGACAACTGCACGGCGCCGCAAGACCTGGTAATCACGTTTACAGAAACAAGCACCCAATGCACCAACCAGGCGCAGTGCTGCTTCTATAGCTACACGATCACGCGGACCTGGAAGGTCACCGACCTGGCCGGCAACATGCTGGTACATACGCAGAAGATCACGGTTGTAGACACCACGCCTCCGGTTGCCAAGTGCAAAAACATCACGGTAACGCTCGACAAGTTCGGTGTAGCGACAATCACCGGCGCAGACATCAACAACGGCTCTACGGACAACTGTGCTGCACCGCAGTTCCTCACGTACACGGCGACGCCGAATACGTTTGGCTGCAACCAGCTGGGCCCGAACAACGTGACGCTCACGGTAACGGATCCCTGCGGCAACTCGAGCACCTGCACGGCAGTCGTGACGGTTGTGGAAGGTATCGGCAAGTGCGTACCGGAATATGACCTGGCACATTCTGTAAAATGCCAGTGCCTGAACAACGCCACCACGCTCGACAACGGCCAGTTCTACGAAGTGATCCAGATACATGCCCTCGCAGGTCAAATCTGGACGCTGACGTCGAATCAGGGCCTGTACTCTCCGAACAGTCCTGCACCTCCGGCAGCCCCGACTGGTTTGCCGATAGGCACACAACTGGTTATGGGAAGCGCTGATGGCATCGACAACGACGGCGACGGACAAATCGACGAAGCCGACGAGATGGTGTACTACACGCTCAAAGGCATCCACGTGGAAGGTATTGGTTACACGGTGACAGTGAAGAACGCTGCGGGCCAGGCACTGACGATATCGAACAAGTGCTACTACCCGACGCCGATCTTCACCAACCTGGACGATCCGTTCTGCCTCTCGACGCCTCCGTTTGTGATTACGGTGGGTGAAAACTACGGCGCCTCCGGCATTGTGACATCGATCACGGTCAATGGTGTTGCGACCAATACATTCAATGCTGCACTGCTCGGCGTAGGCTCGTTCAAGGTGACGGCCACCTTCGATGCAGGCACTGCCACTCCGTTTATCGTTGTAAACGGTCAGGTGGTAAGCGGTAGCGAGGCCGAGGCTCTTGCCGACCCTGGTTGCCAGCAAATGATCATGAAATTCGTGAATATCGTGGGCACCCCGGCGACGATTGTGTGCAATGACTTGCTGCACGTATCGCTGGATGCCGACTGCGAAGAAGAAATACTGCCTGACGATGTTCTGGAAGGCACGTACTTCTGCTACGATGATTACAAAGTAGAGATAGACAAAGTACCTCCTTACGGCAACGGCCCCTGGGTACCTGCGATTATTACGGCTGCCGACATCGGCAAGATCTATGCATATCGCGTGGTGCACCTGCTGGGTGGCAACGTATGCTGGGGTAATATTAAAATAGAAGACAAACTGCCTCCGGTCATCACCTGCCCGGATGATATCTCGATCCTGTGTACGAAGGACGAAGACGATCTGACCCTGACGGGCCAGCCGACATGGGAAGATTGCTCCTCGGTGAATGTTACGCACCAGGACGACTACGTACAATATTCCTGTGCAGAGAATGCCGATGTGTTCACGCGGATTTACCGCACCTGGGTGGCAACGGATATCTGGGGTAACGCATCATCTTGTGTACAGGTGATAGACAAACTGCGCGGCAAAACGACACAGGTAGACTTCCCGGATGACGTGGAATACAACTGTAACGCGTTGCCGGCAACACTCGAGCCGCCTGTAACGGGCTGGCCGACAGTGGGCGGCACGCCGATCACGACAAACGGCAGCGGTTCCTGCGGCTTGTCGGTAGGTTACACCGACGAAGAAGCGGCAGTATGCCCCGGCAGTTACAAGATCATCCGTACATGGAAGATCACAGACTGGTGCACAGGTACCAGTTCGCCGATCAGCATCACACACGTGCAATATATCAAGATTCACGATGTGCCGCCGACGATCGATTTCTCGAACTTCAATTACGATGCGCAGCACGGATGGTATGTGATCAGCACGAACGGCCAGTATAACGGCCAGTGCATCTCGGCCGGTCCGCTGCCTGTGGCAATCATCGACGGTGTATGCAATGAAGTGGTACAGGTTAAGATCACCACGCCAATCGGTATCGTGCAAAACGGCGGCTTGCTGCCTGCACCGGGCCTGAGTGTGGGTCAGCACCAGATCAAATACTACGTGGAAGACGAATGCGGCAACGTTACGAACGTCACCATTACGGTGAACGTCGTTGATGACCAGCCGCCGGCAGTAGCTTGCGATAAAGACACCAAGGTGGCACTGGGCGCAAGCGGCAAATCGCTGGTGGACGCCATCACGTTTGACGACGGCAGTTACGACAACTGCTGCCTGGATCACTTCGAAGTGCGCCGTATGAACGGTACCTGCGACGGTGTTCCGGACGACTTTGGCCCGAATGTAGAATTCTGCTGCACCGACATTGGCGATACAGTCACGGTAGTATTCCGGGCATATGACTGCCATGGCAACTACAACGACTGCATGGTTCAGGTGCTGGTGGAAGACAAGATCAAACCGACATGCAATGCACCGGCCAACGTGACGGTCAGTTGCGAATCGTTCGATCCGAGCCTCTGGGCATACGGCAAGGCGACGTCGGTAGACAATTGCTGCCTGGATACGATTACTGAATCGCGGAGTTACAGCCTGTTCGACACGCTTTGCAACCGCGGTACGATTACCCGCACGTTCAAGGCATACGACTGCGCAGGCAACAGCACACAGTGCACGCAGCGGATCTTTGTCAACTACAAACAGGACTACTTCGTGAAGTTCCCGAACGATGTTATCGTCACGAAATGCGACGGCACGGGCAACTACGGCGAGCCGGTATTCTACGGCAAAGACTGCGAATTGCTTGGCGTATCGTACGAAGATGCGGTGTTCACGGTCGTACCGGACGCATGTTACAAGATCGAGCGCACGTGGAAGATCATCAACTGGTGTACGTACAACCCGGACGGCAGTTGCGTGATTGTACCGAACCCGAACCCGAACGCGACGTCGAACAGCCCGCAGAACCTGCCGGGCCCGATCGTATCGGCGCCGGGAACGCCATCGCCATGGAACCCGACGATCGTGTCGATCACCCCTGGCGCAGCGCAGACGAACTACTCGGTCTACTATGATCCGAACGCGAACTGCTATGTTTACAAGCAGATCATCAAGATCATCGATACGGAGAAACCGATCGCTGTGAATTGCCCGGCTTCCCCGGTAGAATACTGCGACGTAACGGTGAACGACCCGCTTCTGTGGAACCAGTCGTACTGGTGGGATCCGGTTGTCGGCCAGCATGACCTTTGCGAAGGCGATGCAGCGCTGACGATCACAGCCACGGACTCCTGCTCGGGCTCGAATGTAAATATCTCGTACCTGTTGTTCCTTGACCTGAATGGCGACGGCACGATGGAGACGGTTATCAACAGCAACAACACGCCGGCCCCGGGCACGGTTAACTTCAACAACGCTGGCAACGCGAACTACTCAGGCGGTGTACCGCAGGTATTCGACGGCCGCCCGGTACAGCCGAACGAGATCTACCGCTGGGCGAACCACCAGAGCGTGAGCGGCAATGCACGCACGGCATCGGTACAATGGAAGACGTTTGCACAGATGCCGACGCCGAACAACCAGTTGGGTCTGGCGGGCATTCCGCCGCAGTTGCCATACGGCACTCACAAGATCAAATGGACGATCACGGACGGCTGCGGCAATGAGACGTACTGCGAATACACATTTGTAGTGAAAGACTGCAAAGCGCCGACGGTTGTATGTATCAACGGCCTGAGTGTGAACATCATGCCGACGCAGATGGTACAGTTGTGGGCAACGGACTTCCTGCAGTATGCAGAAGACAACTGCACGCCTCCGACGCCGTACACCTCGGGTCCTAACCAGTTGAAATTTGCGATCCGCAAGGCAGGCACCGGCAACGGTTTCCCTGTAGACGCGCAGGGCAACCCGATCACGAACGTGACGTTCACGTGCGCCGAGTTGGGATCACAGTTGGTGGAATTGTGGGCACAGGATCTGGCCGGCAACGCCGACTTCTGCCAGACCTCGGTAGATGTACAGGATAACAACAACAACTGCGTACCGAACGATCCGAACAACCTGACGGTAGCGGGCGCGCTGACGACGGAGACGAACGACGGTGTAGCCGATGCGAATGTGAATTTGCAGGCAGGCGCGATCAGCAAGTTTGCGACGAGCGACAACCAGGGTATGTATGTATTTCCGGATGCGGTGCCGCTGGGAGCGGATTACACGGTAACACCGACGAAAGACGACAACCCGCTCAATGGCGTATCGACGTATGACCTGGTGTTGATCTCGAAACATATCCTCGGCCTTGAGCCCTTGAACAGCCCGTACAAAATGATCGCAGCGGACGCCAACAAGTCCAACTCGATCACGACGTTCGACATCGTGGAAATCCGGAAACTGATCCTGGGTATCTACAGCGAGTTGCCGAACAACACGTCATGGCGTTTTGTGGACAAGGACTTCACGTTCCCGCAACCGAACAATCCGTTTGCGACGCAATTCCCCGAAACGAAGAGTGTGGCGAATACACAGGTGGATCACCTGGCCGACAACTTCGTGGGTGTCAAGATCGGTGACGTGAACGGTACGGCAATCGCCAACACGTTCATGAGCACGGACGATCGTACAGCGAGCACCTTGCTGTTCGACGTACAGGATCGCATGGTGAAAGCCGGCGAGGTATTCGACGTGACATTCAAGGGAGCCGAGAAAGTACAGGGCTTCCAGTTCACGATGAACCTGGCGGGTCTGGAAGTAGCGGACATCGTTGAGAACGACGGCGTGAAACGCGAGAACTTCGGGGTGTTCGATGATGCCCTGACGACTTCGATCGACGGCGCCGGAGAATTCACGGTGACATTCCGCGCGAAGAAATCGGGCAAACTCAGCGAGATGCTGGGCGTATCGAGCCGGATCACGCGTGCGGAAGCATACAGCCAGTCGAACAACCGCATGGACGTAGCGTTCCGCTTCAACGGCCAGGGTGGTGCAGTGATCGCCGGCGTAGGCTTCGAATTGTACCAGAACCAGCCGAACCCGTTTGTGAACAAGACGCTGATCGGTTTCCACCTGCCTGAGGCAACGGAAGCAACGCTGACGGTTTACGACGAAACGGGCCGCATGCTGTTCACACAGAAAGGTCAGTTCGGCAAGGGCTACAACGCCATCGCGATTGACCATGCGCTGCTTGAAACCGCGGGTGTGATGTACTACAAACTCGAAACCGCAACGGATGCGGCTACGAAGAAGATGATTCAGACAAGGTGATCAGAATAGACATCAGATGATTGTTGGTTTTTGATGGTTCTGAAAAATTTCTGCCGGCAGATTTTCAGAATAACGACGGGGCAGCCACACGGCTGCCCCGTTTTTTGTAATTGTACGGCGAAACACCAGTTTCGCTATCTGGCTGCGAAACTGGTGTTTCGCTGTACAACGGCTGCGAAACTGGTGTTTCAGGGTACAATATGGGAGGGAGGTCGTTTCGAGAGCAAGCCGGATATTTTTCAAACAGTATGTTTACATTTGCCGCGCCGTTTACATTTGAATTGCCGGATATACAGGCGGTAACAGATTTGGGACGGGCATTTTCCGGATGAAAAACAGAAATCTCAGATATTTATGACAATCAGATCCATTCCATTGCCGGCAATGCTTGCCATTCTACTTTCCTGTAATGCTTCCCAGGACCAACAGCCTGACCGGCAAACAACCCCGACCCCGGCTCCAGTCCCGGAGGCCGACCAGGTGCAACGCGGACAGTACCTTGTAGGAATTATGGGTTGCAATGACTGCCATACACCCAAGGTGATGACGGACAACGGCCCGGTCCCCGATGCTGCCCGCCTTTTATCCGGGCATCCGGCAGACGAAAAACTTCCACCTTTTCCCGATCCTAAAAAAGCCTTTTCGGGTGAATGGGTGCTGTTTGCTTCGGACCTGACCGTCGGCGTCGGCCCCTGGGGCGTTAATTATGCCGCCAACCTGACCCCGGATGATACGGGTCTTGGTAACTGGACGTTTGAAAATTTCAAAAAAGCGCTGACCGAAGGGAAGTCAAAGGGTATGGACAACTCCCGGATGCTGCTGCCGCCAATGCCCTGGCAAAACTACAGGCAAATCAAGGATGAGGATATACGTGCCATTTTCGCTTACCTCAAATCCATTCCGGCGGTGAAAAACGTAGTGCCAAACCCTGCGCCTCCTGCCCCGATGTGAGAACAGTCGCCGTCACCCGGACACAGGAAGAGGTCAAATAAATGTGAGCATTAAAATAATGGTGGAGCAGCCGTGCGGCTGCTCCATTTTTTGTTCAGGTGAACGCCGAATGTCTCTACCTTTCGGCACTGAACCATTAAGCGGGCTTATGTCAAAATTCACTAATTTTATCATCGGCGAGGCAACCAACCTCGCGGTGGGATACCTGGCCGGTTTGTCGGCATCCACGCTGGTCTCGAGGTTTTTCGTCAAAAAAGGAATCGTAAACCTTTGGGGACTGGCAGCCAAAAGAGAGGCCGTCAGCAAGGACGATTACGGCTGGCTGTTGTTCATCGCCTCCTACCTGATCGGCCTGATCGTGATGGTAAGCGTGAACTATTTGATGCGGAAAATCAGAAAGCAGGACAAGGTGTGACGCATTCGGTCAATACCCGAACACTTCCTCCATCGTCAGTTCCCGGACGTTCCCGATTTTCCGAAGATATTTAAAATCAACGTGTTGACGGTCACCCAAAACGAGCCATGTATAATGCCGGCCTTTCACATGCTGCTGCTGGTAATGTATCAGATCAGCGGCGTTCGCGTGTTCAAGGGTTTGGTAGACATCCGTCCGCAGGTCGCGGTTGGGGAAGCCCCGTTCGCGATTGGCGCGCCAGGTCCAGTAGAGTTCCGACTTGGTAATCCGTCCGGCTGCAATCTGTTTCAGCACGCTTTGGCGCGCGTTTTCCATTTGTGAAAGGGAAACGGGCATATTTTCCAGGATATCTTCAAATGCTTCCACCGCCTCGCGAAGTTTGTCAGGCTGGGTGCCGACATATGCCTGCAGAAAATGGGCGCGGTTTTTCCTCGAGGGGTTGGCCGCGTATGCGTATGCCGAATAGGCCAGTGCTTTCGATTCGCGTATTTCCTGGAATACAATAGAAGAGAGTCCGTAGCCGAAATACTGGTTGTACCACTCGGAAAACACAAATTCTTCGAGGCTGAACCTCGGTGTTCCTTTTGAAAGCAGCATTAGTTCAACCTGTACCATCGGGTAATGCACAAAGTACACCTTGTCTTTTCGTACGCTGAGTTCAGGGTACTTTTTGGCAGGAAGCGGCTTTTTCAGTTTGTGTTCTTTGGCTGATGCGTGCAGGTGTTGTTTCTTTAAAATGCCTGCAACGGAGCCGGCCGTTTTCGCGCCACAGTAAAATATCTCGTGTTCAAATTTTCGCAGATGGTGCAAAAGGTCCGTCAATTCCTCCGGGTGAATGGCGAGCAATTGTTCCCTGGACAGTTTGTCCGAATAAGGCGATAGGGGGCCGTACTTGGCATAACTGGCCATGGCCTTTGTCAGAATGGTCCGTTTGTCTTTTTTATCGTTCGCTCTTCGAAGCAGGATGTCTTCAATCAGGTTTTGCAAGGCGCCCGCATCCGCACGGGCATGCGTCAAAACTTCTTCCATCAGGTGTACGGCTTCCTCGAAGGACTCCTCCAGGCCGCTGAGGGATATGTTGAACCGTTCGTCCTGGCAACTGGCTGAAAAGTTTACGCCGAGCCTGTAAAATGCCTGTTTTACTTCCGTTGCAGTAAAACGGCTGGTGCCGAGATAAGGCAGATAAGAAGCCAGCAATGCAAGCCGCCGGTCGCTCAACCTGCCCATTTCAAAGGTGTAATAAAGCCGGAAAAGCTGGCCGCCGGGCTCCCGCACCGAGCGCAGTTTCAGATTGCCCGAAATAGAAGATTTCTTTATAGCCTTTTTAAAATCAACGAATTGCGGCGCTATTTCCGGGGCTTCGGTCTGTAAAAACGCCTGCGCAAACTCCGACATATCGGCGCGGTTCACCTCTACAGGCGTAATGGGCGGTTTGTCCACTTTCATCACGGAGTCATCTTCGCCGTGATGCTTGAAAACGACGACGTAATTATCCGGCCTCAGGTGTTTTTGAGCGAATGCAACAACATCTGCTTTTGTGATTTTTTCCAGTTTTTCCCAGCGTTCCACCATATCGGACCAGTCAATACCGAGTACAAACGCATTGGTGAGTGCTCCTGCACGGCCTGTATTTTTTTCGAAAGACTTGATCTCCGACAATTTAAGGTCTTTCACCACGGCTCCCGGAAGCCAGTCTTCAAAATGGCCGTTTCGCAGGTTTTCAACCTGTTCCCAAAGCAGTTTTTCCACTTCATCCAGCGACTGCCCTTCGCGCGGTTTGGCATAAAGCAGCAGGCTGGAAAAGTCCTCATACACACGCGGATATGCGTACGCTTCGAGAAGGGTTTGCTTTTGTGTAATGTTCAGATCGAACAAACCGGCCTGGTGGTTGTAGAGAACATTGGCAATAAGCGGCAACAATTCGGCTTCCGGCGAGGAAGCGCCGGGAAAACGCCAGCCCATTTCAAGCCAGGAGGCTTCGTTGCCATATACATCGCGCCGCACACGCGCCTGCAATTCGGGCTGCGGATCGAAATGAAAGCGCGGGACGGGTCTGGCCTCGTAATGCCCGAAGTGCCGCTCTGCCAGCGCTACGGCCTGCTCCGGATCGAAATCGCCCGAAAGAACGATAGCCAGGTTGTTCGGTACGTAGTAACGGTCAAAAAAGCGGTAGATATTTGTTTGGGAAGGACTTTTCAGGTCTTCCCCGCGCCCGAGCGTAGTCTGGGTGCCGTAAGGATGCGTGGGAGTGAGGGTTTCCTGCATCGCCTTCATGGTTTTGCGGAAGTCCTTGTCCTGGCTGATGTTGTATTCTTCGAATACCGTTTCCAGCTCCGTGTGGAACAAGCGGAGGATGGGACGCCTGAACCGTTCGCTTTCCAGCGCAAACCAGCGCTCCAGTTCATTCGAAGGGATATCATTGACATAGACGGTTTGCTCCACCCAGGTGTAGGCGTTGGTGCCTTTTGCACCAATAGCGCTCACAAGTTTGTCATATTCATTGGCAGCGGCATATTTCGCGGCTTCGAAGGACAGGCGGTCAATTTCGGCGTACAGGGTTTTCTTTTTCAATGGGTCCTGTTCTGCCCGATGCTCTTCAAATTTTTGTTCTATACGGTCGAGCAGGACCTTTTCCCTGGGCCAGTCGAGGCTGCCGAGGCGGTCGGTGCCTTTGAACATCATGTGTTCGAAGTAATGCGCAAGCCCGGTGGTATCGGCCGGGTCGTGTTTGCTCCCGGCCCGTACCGCAATTTCGGTGTATACGCGCGGCTCGTCTTTATTGACGGTCAGGAACAGGCGAAGACCGTTGGAAAGGGTGTGCATTTGCACCTGAATAGGGTCGCCGGGTATGCTGCGAAATGAAACTTTGGAGGAAGGTGGAGCGTAGTCGTGCATATGATCAATATGATTATGTAAAAAGTACGGTTAAACATACATAACCGCCTGTTGGTTTTTAAGAGCAGGTCCGGGAATTTTTGACGGGACATGAAAAGACGGATTTTTTGACTTTTTTGTCCGTTTTTTCAGGAGCATAGCGGTGACTACGAGGCTGAAAAAAGGAAAAACAAACGAAAAAGACGTTTTTCAGATCCCCCAAAAAATCCGGGACCCTCTGTAAAGTTGTTTGCGTTATACTGCCGGAAGCAAAAAAGGCGGATTTTTGACCCAACCGGTTTCTAATAGTGAAGTTCCAGAATTTCCGTCTCTCCGATCCCTTTCGTAACGGCAATATAAAAAC
>JAKOXM010000031.1 GCA_029781095.1 Bacteroidota bacterium | reverse complement strand
TTCCCGAACCATGGCAAAATAGCGGGGGTCGATCTTTACCTCCTGTTTCTCATAAAAAATGTGCGGGATCGGCGTGTTATCCCGGAATTCTTTCGCAAGGTGAGGCGGGAACCAGTAACCGCCATTGGCGATACATGCGGCCAGGTTGGCCATTTGCAGGGTTGTCAGCTGGGTTTCACCCTGACCGATCCCAACAGACATGATGGTAGGAGAACGCCAGCCACCGAGGTTTTTGGGATAAATCTTGTCGTAATATGCCGTAGAGGCAATATTGCCCGAGCTCTCGTTCGGATAATCGATACCCAGAGACCTTCCAAGGCCAAATTGGCGACAATATTCCGTAAACATATCCAGCCCCTGCTGAGAATTGGAAAAGCCGAACTTGTCTATTTCATTGCGAAACTCGGTAAAAAAGTACGTGTTGCAGGAGTTTGCGATAGCATCCACTACATTGCTGACCGAAGCATGGTGGTGACATTTATACAGCCGGCCGGCATAAAAATACCCGCCGTTGCAACTGATGCCGTGGTCCGGATTCAGTGTTCCTTCCTGCAGGCCGACGAGTGAAACAACCGTTTTAAAAATAGACCCCGGCGGGTATTTCGCCATCACCGTCCGGTCGAAAAAAGGCTTCAGCGTATCGGTGAGCAACTGGCTGAATATAGCGCCCCGCCCCTGTGTCATGGCGAGCAGGTTGGGATCATAGGTCGGCGCACTGATCATACAAAGTATCTGGCCAGTCTTCGGTTCGATGGCCACGATACTTCCCGTTTTGTTCTGCATCAGGTACTCCCCGTACGTTTGCAGATCAATGTCGATGGCAGAAATCAGGTCATGACCCGGAACAGCAGCCGTATCGAACGCGCCATTCATGTATTTTCCCTCAATGCGACCCAGGTTGTCCTTCAGCAGAGAGATGGTACCCTTTTCTCCGCGCAGGTACGATTCATATTCTGATTCCAGGCCTGCTGCGCCGATATAGTCGCCCGATTGGTATACGCCATTGCCCCGCTCGATGTCGCGCGGGTCCACTTCGTTGATGTAGCCGAGCACGTGGGCGCCGGCGTGATAAGGATAGCCCCTGATGTTGCGCACCTGCACGAAAAAGCCCGGAAATTCATACAGGCTTTCCTGGAGCAGTGCATATTTTTCAATGGACAGTTTTTTGTCGAACACGAAAGGCACCGAGCGTGAATATTTCCCGCTTCTCCAGTCTTTTTTAAGCCGGAGATAAAATTCCTCCTCGCTGATTTGAAGCAAGGCACAGAATTTAGGGATATTCATGTTCTTGAAATCAACCTGATTGTATGTGACCATCAGGTCGTACATCGCTTCGTTGTTCACGATCAATCTGCCACGGCGATCATAAATGAGGCCGCGCGGGGGATATACAGTCAGTTTGTCAATGGTGGTGGCGTCAGCCCTCCGGCGGAAAGAATCGTCGAGCAGCTGCAAATGCGCTACTTTCAATATGAGCAGAGCCGCACACACGAGGAATACGAGCTGGATATTGCGCTGTCTTTGTGCCGAAATATTCATAATTTGACAAACTGAAATATGCGCCGGGAAGGAGGTCCTTCCAAAATTGATCCTCTAATTTTTGGGGTTGAACAATATGCCGTAAAGTACCACAAATATCATGGTTAGCCCCCAGCTTGCAAGCGTTTTTAACGTAATGGTAGTGAAATAGACAAACGTGAAAGCATTCACGGAAAAGTACCAGAACAGGTGGGCAATAAAGAAAAATGCCGATACCTGAAAAAACCATTGCCACCCGAAATATGCGGGAGCGGGTATTGGTTCCTTTCCCGTAAAACCGCCTTTGGGCTTGTAAGCTGCCAGAATAATGGAACGGGCAAATCCGGAAAAGGCGCCTGCACTGGCATGAATACCGATTGTGCCGTAGAAGAAATCGACCATCAGACCGATTGCAAAGCCCAGCAGCACCACGTAGGGAGTAGGCATCAGAATCGGCAGGAACAGAATAAACAAGGGATACAGCAATACATTAAAGTAAGAGCCGATCGCGGCGCCGGCCTGTTGCAGTAAAAGTGCCTGCACGGCCACCAATCCAATAAATCGCCAGATACTCGGAAATATGCTGTTATTCATTTTTTGCTTTCTGATTCAGGCTGTCCAGTTCACTGTAAAAAATATCCTTGACCACGTTTACGTCGCTCAAAGTAGCCATATCCTGATTAAGCTGCACCTTGATGATCCAGAAGTCCAGATTCTCGGGGTCCTGTACCGGAGGGGCTATTACCCGCCCCACAACGATGTCTTTGGGAAATATCTGCGAATAGCCGCTTGTTACAACCAGATCGTTTTCTTTTACTTTAAAATGCCTCTGAACGAATTTAAGCGTCATAATGGTCGGGTCGCCGCCCTCCCAAATGAGTGAACCCAGTGATTTGGAGGGCTGGTTTGACCGGCTGGCAAAAACATTTCCGGCTTCCTCGATGGGCGCTCCTTTCTCGTCTACGCGCTGAACCAAAACCGAAATCCTCGTTTGCCGGTGAAGCGCCGACATAACCATTGAAAAATGAGCGGTTACGTGGCGCACAATACCCACCACGCCGTTTTTGCTCACTACGCCCATGCCGGGTTCCACGCCATCCGTACTTCCCCGGTTTAGAATCAGCCAGTTGTTTGCTCCGCTGATCGAGTTTCCGATGACGCGGCTCGATATAAATTCGTACTGGGGTCTGACCATCAGGAGCCGGAGCGAATCCGTGCGGGTCAGTGTATCCAGGTCGCGTATAAAAAAGGTGTCGCGATAGGGAACCTGAATATGTTTCGCATCCGCCAGCCGCGTCCTGAGCCGGGCATTCTCTTCCATCAGGCTGTCGGAAATTTCTTTCAGGTGCGCGTATTCAACCCACTGATTGCGCTTGTTCAGAACATTTCCACCGACCAGCCCCATCGTGTGTGTGAAAATAGCGTTTTGCCGGTCGTTGTATTGGAGGATAATGTAAAAAGAAAAAAGCTCCACCAGCAGGAAGGTCATAAACCCGCCGTTTCGGGTGAGAAGTTGGAGGAGTTTGCCCATTTTCGGGAAGGATGGAAATAGTTGGACGATGCATGACAGCGAAGAAGCCGTTGTCATGCATCGTCACGACAGATTAAACACTTTTACGATCGATCAGGAAAGAGAACTGGTGCGTGCCACGCAGTGCCATGCCCGTGCCGCGCACAACAGCCCGAAGCGGGTCGTCGGCAACGTGTACGGAAAGTTTGGTCTTCTGCTCCAGGCGCTTGTCGAGCCCGCGCAAAAGCGCGCCGCCGCCAGTCAGGTACAAACCGGTCTTGTAAATATCCGATGCCAGCTCGGGAGGTGTCAGTTCGAGCGCTTTCAATACGGCGTCTTCAATCTTGCTGACGCTTTTATCGAGCGCGTATGCTACTTCCTGGTAGCTGATCTTGATCTGCTTGGGAATGCCGGTCATAAGGTCACGCCCATTCACGGCATAATCGCCGGGCGGGTTCTCCAGTTCATGCAACGCCGATCCGACGTGTATCTTGACCTGTTCCGCCGTTCGTTCACCGATCAGGATGTTGTGCTCACGCTTCATGTAGTTCATGATGTCGTTGGTGAGTTCGTCGCCGGCGATGCGGATCGACTGGTCGCAAACAATGCCCGACAAGGCAATGACGGCAATTTCCGTTGTACCGCCACCGATATCAATGATCATATTGCCCACCGGTTCTTCGATATTGAGGCCGATACCGAGGGCAGCAGCCATCGGCTCGTGGATAAGATAGGTTTCTTTGCTGTCAACGTGATCGGCAGAATCGAAAACCGCTCTTTTTTCCACTTCCGTAATGCCGCTGGGGATACAGATTACCATTTTAAGATGGCTGAAAAAACTGTTTTTCCGGCCAACCATTTTGATCATGCTTTCTATCATCGCCTCGGCTGCCTGGAAATCGGCTATTACACCATCTTTGAGCGGTCGAACCGTTTTGATGTTTTCATGGGTCTTTTCATGCATCTGCATGGCCCGGTGACCGACTGCTATCGTCTCGCCCGTACGGCGGTTCATAGCTACAATGGAAGGCTCATCAACTACTACCTGGTCATCGACCATGATGAGTGTATTGGCCGTGCCAAGGTCAACTGCCAATTCTTGCTTAAAAAATTTAAAGAAGTTCAACTTTACAGTCTGTTTGAAAGTGAAGGAAGCTTGGTGCTTTATTCAAAAATCGCGCAAAACTACGCAGGTTTTTGGTGAATTTTCGCGATACGAAAATCTTAAAATTTTGTTTTACCCAACTGTGACAACCCAAAAATCTTCGGGCTGCAAATAACGCTCGGCCAACGATTGTAATTGTGCCGGCGTAATATACCTGATTGTTTCGGCAAGCGCGACGAATTCTGCCTCTGAAAGCCCTTCCACAACGAGGCTGCGCACAACATCGGATGTATTCATCGGCCCGTCCAGTCCATTCAACAACATGCCGAGCAGGTAATTGCGTACCATGCTCAGTTCATCCTCGCTCACGGGTTCTTCGCGCAGTTTTTTCATTTCAGCGAAAATTTCCCTGATAGTCGCCCGCGTCGACCCGCTGTTCACTTCCGTTGCGATGTAAAAACAGCCGTCGTGCAGGTAAGCGTCGAGGGTGGAATATATGTTGTAGGTAAAACCTTTTTTTTCACGGAT
>JAKOXM010000015.1 GCA_029781095.1 Bacteroidota bacterium | reverse complement strand
CGATGGGAATGGGCCGCCCGGCGTCGTCGAGGCCGATCGTACGGCTGAAAAAAGGCTGGATGCGCATGGAGCCGCCCGAGCCGTCGGTGGCCGGGCCGACGTTAAAGCCGAACAACGAGGCGTTTTCGAGAAAAAACTGCCGGCGTTCGGGAAAAAACACCGAGAAGCGCGACACATTGTTCACCTGCCGGTCGGCGTCGGCCTGCGCGAAGTCGGTATTTGCCGTCAGGTCGAGCACGGTATTCGTGTTGATGACCCATTTTACGTCGCCGCCGGGTTTGAAGTGGTTTTCATCCGACTTCGCGCCGGTATCGGGTGTGCGGAAGCGGTCGTAGGAGTAGAGGACATAAGGCTGCAGGCGGATGTTGGGGCGCGGCGGCGGCGGTTGCAGGTTGCGGAGCAGACCTGCGTAATCCATGCGCGTGGCTGTGAAGGCGCGGGGAAAGGGCGAAAAGGACGTGATCTCGTTGGTAGAGCGGCGGTTGCGATACAGGTTGAAGCCCCATTGCTGCAGCGTATCCGCCGACTTCGGGTAGCGGAACGTCTGCCAGGGAATGGCGATCTCGGCCACCCAGCCCGAGTCCGTGCGCGAGGTGCGCACGCGCCACAGGCCGTCCCAGTCCACGTCGTAGAACACGTCGTCGAAGGACAGCAAGTCGCGCTGCACGCCATAGGGATTGACGGCGAAGACCATCGCGTTGCGCCCGTCGCGGAAGCAGTCGAACGACAGACTGACGAGGTCGTGCTGCCGCGGGTCGAAATCGCGCTTGAAATCGACGGCGCGCAGCGCTTTTTTGCCCAGCGAATCCCGGGAAAACACGCCGAAATACAGGTATTGCCGGTTGTACAGCACCCGGATTTCCGTCTGCTGGTCGGCGGCCTCTCCCTGCACGGGTTCTACCTGGATGAAATCCGCGACGGGGCGGGCTTTCTGCCAGAATGCCTCGTCGAGACGGCCGTCCACTTTCAGGTTGCCGTCGATGGGGCGGGCCTCGATGTCGCGCCTGACGGGGTTGGGCGGAAATATTTCGGTGTTTTGCGCGACCGCTGCAAAGGGCGTTGCAAAGGCCGCCAGCAGCAGCGCACGGGGGAGTAAGTTGGTCATGAAACGCTTTGTTCGTTTGCGGAGCAAAGCAACAAAAGGGGCCCGGGAATGCGAAGATTTTTACGGGGATTGTTTTTCCCGCGGATTCCGCAGATATGGTTTCAGGAGGCTTTAAAAATGGCTGCGGGTGGTCGCCAGGCAGAAATCGAGGGTGTTTAGAATCTGTGTCTGCTTTCTGCTTTCACCCCCCGACCCATGAAGGGGGGGACATTTTTTAAATTCTTAATTCGTTGAAAACAAAACAATTATTTAGATTTTTATGGTGTACTCCCCTTCATGGGTCGGGGGTGAAAAAGGGGAACTGAAACAGTTTTGTAAACACCCTCTCTAAATGTATAGCCGCGTGGTCAAATATCCAGACCAACAGGTAGACTAATAACTCTGTACCTACGCCGGCAATCAGGCTCCCGCAAATCTTTGCTTTTGATACCTGACTCATCACTCATCACTCATCGCTCATCACTAAAACAGCGCGACCGTCCCCGTTACGATTGTTCCGTGTTGCGTCAGCGTATTTGTTTTATCCGGGTTGTTTGTCAGCATGGTAATGGATAAGACGCCCAGGTCGGAGAGTATCTCTGCCGCCCGTGCAAAATCCCGCGCATCTCTTTTGAAGCCCACGGCCTCATAGGCGTCTGCCTGGGGCATGCCCTTTTTCTTGTATTCCTTGCTTTTCAACAGGGCGAAATGGCCGTTTGCCTTGCCCTCCTGATCGAGCCAGATGATGATGCCTTTCCCTGCCTCCTCGATCAATCGCTGCGAGCGTTCCATCTGTTCCCTGCAATCGCATTCGACGCTGTTAAAGACGTGGCCCGCAATGCACGCGGAATGAACGCGACACAAAACGGATTCCCGATCTTTTACATCGCCCAGGACCAGGGCGATCGTTTCTCTTTGTCCGTCGTAATAGAGGTATTCCTTGTAGTGCCCGAATTTCGTTTCAAGCGACCCTTCTGCAATTTTGACGACCATATTTCTACATATTTGGTTTGTGACTTTACCTTTTCCAACGCCATCCTCTCTGACGTAGTGCGGGCAGGCCGGGTGGCAAAAGAACGGATAATTCTAAGGTGTTTATAAGGAATTTCTAATCCGTTTCTAAGCGGTGAGAAGAAGCGCGCACCCCAATTTGCGGCTTCATTTCGAACTAAAATCTCACATGCAAAAAATCAACTTATGCGCGGCACTTTTGCTGCTGTCGTTTTCTCTGTTTGCCCAGACGCCGACTGATCTTCAGTTTGTCCCGAAAGGAAGCATTTGTGCGGGGGTGAATTTTTCCTTCAATTCCTGGAGCAAATACTGGGAAGGCACGACCATCCGGGAAAACGGCAATGTCGGCACGGTAAGCCGACGGCAAATCGGGGTCGGGTGCAACCTGGGCATCCTCGATCGCCTGAATTTTATCGTTCAACTGCCCTACATGATTACTGCCGCAAGCCAGGGAACCCTGAAGGGTCAAAACGGACTGCAGGATATTTCCCTGAATTTGAAAGGCAAGTATGCCGAGATCAGGCTGGGTTCCGGCAAACTTGTTTTGGGCGGGAACATTGGTTTTTCGACGCCCGTCAGCAAGTACCTTGTTGATTTTGCTCCCCTGAACCTCGGAAGCGGGACCACCAACCTGTCGTACCGCCAATTGGTCGGTTATCAGATCGACAAAGGGTTCTACGTGGGCGCCAAGGCCAATTACACCTACCGCTCCAACATTTCCAGCATCCACCGGGATTTCTATTTCGACCAGGGGACGGCTTATTACAGCAACGAGGTGCGCGTGGATGACGTGCTCGACTGGGTGGCGGCCCTCGGCTACAGCGACAAAAGGATACTGGCGGAAGTCGATTTCAATTCCTACAACACGCTCGGGGGCAGCGATATCCGCACCTGGGACCCCGGGTTCCCGACGAATAACACCGATTTCTCGACCCTGACCGGCCGCTTCGATTATTATCTGTCAGATAACGGCGGCCTCAATTTTACCATCATGGGCGGCTATACCCTGTCCGGCAGGAACGCGGGCCAATCCGTTTTCGGCAACATCGGAATAAACTATCAGTTCCCGGTCTGGGGCAAACAATGACCCGTGCATCGACACCCGCAGCGGTTCCCGGCTTGTAAGAGCTGACATCTTTTGAGGCACGAAAAAGGTGTAAGCTCGAATCATTTTGGAGATGTCGCCTGCTCCTGCGTCGCAGAGAACACCTTAAAACCGGACATATTCCTGTAAACCGGGAATCCCGGCAACACTCACCATCATAAAATGAAAAAAATGAATATCAGAATAATAGCCCTTGCTTGCATCGTGATTGCCATCGCATCGTGCAAGAAAGATATATTGCCCGCCCCTGATTTTGACGCGTTCGCCTACTCCGCCGAAGATGCGGACGGCGGCAACTGGAAAACCGTTTACCTCCAGTCTGCTACGCAGATTCCCGTAGTTGCGCCTGCCGATCCCGGCTCGGCGGAATACCTGGCAGAACTGGCGTCCCTCAAATCGCTCAGTGCCAATCCTACTGCCGAACAGATGGATGCGATCAGCCGCTGGTCGACCAACGGCATTATCCGGTGGAACGAGATCGCGCGGGGGCTGGTAGCCAAATACTTTATTTTCCCAAAACCCAATGCCGACGGCACTTATCCGCTTCCGAGCGGCGCCAAGCCCGACCAGTACCCCTTGTTCCCCATGTCAACACCGCCGTATGCCGTCCGTGCGTATGCATACCTGAGCGCCGGAAGTTTTGACGCCCTGATCGCCGCCTGGCACTACAAATACCAGTACGACCGGAAGGCGCCATCCACCTACGATCCTTCCATTGCGACGCATCTGCCGGTTCAGAACATACCGGCCTATCCGTCCGAAGACGCTGTGCTTGCAGGATTTTCGCGGACCCTGCTGACTTTTATGTTTCCAAATGAAGCCGCATATCTTACCAAACAGGCGGAAGACCAGAAAAACAGCCGGATATGGGCGGGGGTGAACGTTGCGAGCGATCTTGCGGCAGGCGACTCTTTGGGCCGCGCAATCGCCAATATTTTCATCGGCCGCGCCAAAGGCGACGGCATGGGCGCGGTACTCGGAAATCCGACTGTCTGGGATTCGATCACGGCTGCCCAAACGGCCACCGGCAACCAGATATGGAAAAGCATGGAGATCCCGGCGCGCCCCATGCTGGCGCCCAATTTCGGGCACGTCAAACCCTGGACGATCACTTCCAGTGATGTATATAACACGTACCGTCTTGCTCCGCCGCCGGCAGTGGGTACAGCGGATTATCAAAAAGCACTGGACGAAGTGCTTTACTACAGCAAATCCGCTTCAAAAACGGAAAAAGACATTGCATTCCGCTGGGACGACGGCACCAGCACCTACACCCCGCCCGGTCACTGGAACTATATCGCGGAATCCTATATTCACGACGCACACCTGAGTCCCCTTCGCGCAGCCAGGGTGTTCACGTACCTCAACATGGCGATGGAGGACGCCGGTATCTGTATCTGGGACAGCAAATATTTCTATTTCTTCCCGCGGCCGACCAATATCAACC
>JAKOXM010000767.1 GCA_029781095.1 Bacteroidota bacterium | reverse complement strand
ATATATCGATGTCGGCCATACCCCCGACGCCATTAAGGAAGTCGTACATTCTTTTAAAGGGATTAAAAAAGAACCCTGCCTGTAGGTGTTAGGCGTTTCCTACGACAAGGAAGTGGCATTTATTATCAAAGGGTTGCTGGAAATCGCGGACGTTGTCGTATGTACGCGTGCCTATCACAAAGGCGCCCCGGTTGCCGAAGTGTACAATACCGTGACCGGGGCCGTCTCGGGCGAAAAGGAAGTCTTTCAATATGAAAAAATAGAAGACGCTATCGATTTCAGTCTGGATTACGCATCAAAACATGGCATGTGTATCCTGGTCGCCGGCGGCCTTTTTTTATCTGCGGAGGCTTGTTATTATTTGAAAGGCAAATCGCCATCGGATTTGCACTTTTTTTAGCCCGTCCGTTCGCCGCACTTTTTACGATCCGACAGTACATGTCTCAACTTTCCGGCTTGCTTGTAACTGGCAATAATAACGCCGCCTGGTAGACAGCCGGAGTTTTCGCTATGGAATGACCGTTAACCGGAACACTGCCGATGGTGGTTGTGCGCTGAGGGGTTAATTTCTCAATTCAACAACACCCGTGTGCAATCATAAGCCACTGCGGCAGCGCCCATTTGCACGGCAAATATGGATATACCCATCCGGGCGATCAGCCAAACGCCATTTCTTTCGCCTCGCGCCACACCGCATCAGGAAGACAAAAGCATTTTCAGAAAACCAACCAAAATCTGCTCCGGCTTTACCGAATATGGATAAATTGTGCCTCATACGGCTGCGTCCCCACGCTTCCTGCACGGCGCCGCAAGTGACGCATAACCTTGTGCAGAGCCGAATATTTTTCCAAAAAATGCCCGCTTTTAAACATGAAACGCTTCTTCCTCCCCTTCTTCTGTCTTTCTTGCTTCCTCCTCCAGGCCCAGATCGGCGTAAACATCGGTCTGCCCGAGCGCGGCGGCACTTACATCGATCTCGCCCGGGAGAACTACCGCTGGAACAACCTCAATACCGGCAATCCCGTCGGCAGCGCGCAGGTGGACGGTAGCGGCTGGCCGACAGTGGATGCGCAGTACATCGCCGACTTCCGCCCCGTAGCGGAATGGGCGGGCGCCATCGACGACCCGGAGGTGTACCGCCTCGACCTGAGCGGTATCTGGAAATGCTCGTTCAGGGGGCAGGGACAGGCAAGCGCCGTTTCCGGCGGATCGGTGCAGAACCTCCAGTACGACGCCGCGACCAATACCACGCGTTTCGATTTCGCGGTGGCGCCGGGCAGCAACGGGCTGTTCCTGATCAACATTGCCAACACGCGCCGAACATCCTCCGACCCGTTGAATTCGGGCTTTACGGAGTTCAAAATGCTGCGCCCGGGCTATAACGACGATAGCACGCTGTTCTATCCCCCGCTCCTGAGCCTGTTCGATTCGATCCGGTTTTCGGCCATCCGGTACATGGTTTTCACCGGCGTCAACGGAAGCGGCCCCTCCTACCCCGCCGTGACGGAATGGACTGATCGCAAACTCCCGACGGATGCCTCGCAGTCGGCCGTGCCGACCATCGGCAAAAAAAGCGGCGCCTGCTGGGAACATGTGATCGATCTGGCCAACCGCACCCAAACGGATGCCTGGATAAACGTGCCGAATTCCGCCTCGGCGGATTATGTTGCCCAACTGGCCACCCTGCTGAAAAACGGTCTCGACCCCGATCTGAACATTTATGTGGAAAGCAGCAACGAGGTGTGGAACACCGCGCCGGGTTTCGAGCAAAGCCAGTACAACCAGGCGCAGGCCGCAGCCCTGGGCATCGGCGAACAGGAAAACCATGCCCGGCGGACGGTGGAACTGGCGCAGATATTCGGGTCCGTATTCGGCCCGGGCGCCCTGAACGGACGCGTACGGGTGCTGCTGTGCAGCCACCAGCCCATGCTGAAATGGTGGGTCGAACCGATGCTGCAATACATCCAGACCCATTTCGGTCCACCTTCGGAATACCTCTACGCCATCGGATGCCAGACCTACTTCTCCGGCGGCGCCCAAAGCGGCGAGAGCGTCGCGAAAATATTAAGCGACTGCCACGCCGGCATCGCGGGCCAGATCACCGACGCGGGCGTCAACGAGGCCGGGCGCACGCAATGGATCGCAAAGGCCAATGCCTGGAACCTGCCGGGCGGTTTTGTGTCGTACGAGGGCGGTCCCGACCACGGCGGCGGCAGCACGGTCAACATAGCCAACCGCATTCTCGCCGAGCGCAGCGCAGGCATGTGCGATGAAATGCGCTATAACCTCGACGACGCTTTTATTCAGTTGGGCGGCACCCTTGCCATGCAGTTTACACTGACCAGCGGTTACAACCGCTACGGCTGCTGGGGCCTCACCGACGACGTAAACAACCCGCACCGCAACTACAAATTCGCCTGCCTGCAGGATTTGCTCAGGGAGATCGCCACCGGCGCCCACACAGTCCCGGTCGGTTCCGGTCCGGGTTTTTCCGTTTTCCCGAATCCTTCACCGGGTCAATTCACCCTTGCATTTTCCCTGAAAAACACCGCCCTCTGCGCTGCTGAACTGTACAATTCACAGGGTAAAAGCATACGCGTGATCTTTTCGGAAAAACCCTTCCCGGCGGGCGAAAACCGCATCGAAACGGCGGAAGGGGCCGCATTTGCCGCCGGCCTGTATTTTGTAAAACTGCGGGTTGGAGGGGATGTTTTCTGGAAGCGAATGGTGGTTATGCACTGATAGGATTTTGAGGAAATGGCGTCTTTTGAATAAGAGATGCCCCGGGGTTCCAATTTAGAGCGGTTCTGGCTTTTGTCGGGGTGACTATACCTTTGCAGGATAATCACCCCGATTAGCGGAGATTTCCAAAGGTTTAATGCAGTTTGATCACCTGACCCGTATTTGCGCCGAAAACACTTTTCCGGAAGCCGTATTCCAGTTGTTTCATTGTTGCCGGTATTTCGCCCGGGAAAAAGGGGAAGTATTGCGGCGAGTTCTCGATTACGGTAGGACTTACCGCATTGATACGAATGCCGCGCTCCAATTCAATTGCGGCCGCCCGGACAAACCCTTCCACGGCCGCATTAGCCGCAGATGCATTGGCAAAATTCTTCTGCGGCTCGCGGGTCAGTTCACCTGTGATCAATGTAAACGATCCTCCGGGATTAATATAATGCTGGCCGATCAACACCAGGTTAATTTGTCCCATCATCTTGCCTTCCACGCCAGTGCGGAATTCCTTGTCGGTCAGGTTTTTCCAGGGTCCGACATAGGTAGGACCGGCAGTACAGATCAACGCGTCAAAGGCGCCCGCCTTTTTGTACATGTTTTCAATCGCTTCCGGCGAGGTGATATCAACCTTAATGTCGGTGCTATTGCGATCTGCCCGAACAATTTCATGCTCCTTTTCAAGCGCATCGGACAAAAACCTGCCCATGGTGCCCGAAGCACCTACAATGATAATTTTCATACTTATGGATTTGTTGAATGGTAAACAGAATTTGGCCGGGGCGTTATATCGGGCGGGGAGCGGCTTTAGGCAAACCACTTAGGCGGATATATTTTCCTGTTCTTTTGGAGGTCCGAGACAAGCAGAAATCTATCCCTGCTTTTCCTTTGTACTCTTTTTGCCCGGTTTTGAAAGGACGAGGCTTATGTTGAGCATCCTGTTATAACGTTCGATATCTTTGGAGATATTGACCAGGCCGTAGCCATAGCGAACATCCAGCGTAAGCACCGACTTTTTGATATTGAAATTATAACCGGCGCCTGCCTGAACCCCGGCATCCCAATGCCTGAAATCACCTGTGG
>JAKOXM010000388.1 GCA_029781095.1 Bacteroidota bacterium | reverse complement strand
AAATTTCCGCTCGTTATAGCGCAGGGCGCGGAAGGCATTGCCGTCGGTTTGAGCACCAAAATCCTGCCGCACAACTTCATCGAGATCGTAAAAGGCTGCATAGCCGTGCTGAAAGGCCGCAAAACCGACCTGATACCCGATTTCCCTACCGGCGGCCTCATCGATGCCTCGAATTACAATGGAGGAGCCCGCGGGGGCAAGGTCCGGGTTCGTGCCCGAATCCGGGAACTCGACAAAAAAACGCTCCAAATCACCGAAATTCCTTTCGGCGTCACCACGGGCGACCTGATCGATTCGATCCTGAAAGCCAATGAAAAAGGCCAGATCAAGATCAAAAAAGTAACGGACAAGGTAGCTGCCGAGATCGACATCGAAATAGAACTCCAGGCAGGCGTCAGCCCCGACGTGACAATAGATGCCCTGTATGCCTTCACCAGCTGCGAAGTGAGCATCAGCCCCAACTGCTGCGTTATTGTGAACAACAAGCCGCTGTTCACCGATGCAAACGAACTGTTGCGCCTTTCTGCCGAACATACCAAAGAGCTGCTCCGGCAGGAACTGGAGATTCTTTTGCACGATCTGGAAGAAAAACTCCACTTCGCGTCGCTGGAAAAAATATTTATAGAAAAGCGCATCTACCGCGATATCGAGGAATGCGAAACCTGGGAAGCGGTTATAGCGACCATCGACGCGGGTCTGAAAAAATACGTTACCACGCCCGGGGAGCCTGGTTACGATAAAGAAACAAAAAAGATCAGGTTGCTGCGCAAGGTAACGGAAGACGATATCGTACGCCTCACGGAAATACGGATCAAACGTATTTCAAAATTCAATTCCTTCAAGGCAGACGAAGAGATCGCAAAACTGAGCGAAGAACTCATACAGGCCAAATACCACCTGGAGCATCTGACGGAGTATGCCATTGCCTATTTTGAGAATCTGCTGGCCAAACACGGTAAAGGTCGCGAGCGCCGCACCGAAATCGCGCAGTTTGATACCATACAGGCAACGGCAGTGGTGGCCAACAACGCCAAACTGTATGTGAATCGCAGCGACGGTTTTCTTGGCACCGGCCTGAAAAAGGATGAGTTCGTGCAGGATTGCTCCGATATCGACGATATCATTATTTTTCGCCGCGACGGCGTAATGAAAGTCGTGAAAATCGACGAGAAAGTATTCGTCGGAAAAGACATCGTTTACATAGCCGTCTGGAAGAAAAACGACGAGCGAACGACCTACAATATGGCTTACATAGATGCAAAATCAGGCCGCACCTATGTGAAACGCTTCAATGTAACGGCCATCACCCGCGATAAGGAATACCAGCTCGGCTCGGACGCCAAGGGCTCCAAAATGCTGTATTTCACAGCCAATCCCAACGGCGAAAGCGAAGTGGTGAATGTAATGCTCAGCCCCGGATCGACGGCCAAGATCAAGATATTCGACTACGATTTCGCCGAACTGGCCATAAAGGGCCGCGATTCGCAGGGCAATATCCTCACCCGCTACCCGGTAAAGCAAATTCGCCAGAAAGAGGTGGGCAAAAGCACCATCGGTGCGCAAAAACTATGGTTTGACGACATCACCGGACGCCTTAATACGCAGGAACGCGGGCATCTGCTGGGCGAATTCGATACCGGCGACAGCATTTTTGTGTTGTACAACGACGGCTCTTACGAGGTCACCGATACCGATGTTCAGCAGCGGTTTGAAATGAAAGAGATATTGCATCTCTGCAAATTCGATCCGGATATTGTGGTCAGTTGCGTACATTTCGACGGCCACAAAGGCTGGACGATGGTCAAGCGCTTCCGTATTGAAACGACCAAATTGAAAGAGCGTTATTCATACCTGACCGATCACGCCAAGTCCAAATTACTGTTCGTTTCGCTGAAAGACAATCCACGCATCAAATACACCCTGAAGATCAAAGGCAAACCCATGACCGGCGAGCTGTCGCTGGGCGAATTTATGGATGTAAAAGGCTGGAAGGCAGTAGGAAACAAACTGAGCGACCAATTGCTCGGCGGCGTGAAAGAAATCGAAGCACCGGCAGGCGTCACAACAAAATCGACGGACGCGCATGCGCCGCAACAGGCAAGCCTGTTCGGCGAAGATGCGGGCGGGGATGATACACCGGCGGGAAAACCGGATATGGATGAATCCGGAGAGAAAAAAACCTTTAAAACAGGCGATACCATCGAGTTTGATTGAGGGTGGGGGTGAATTAAAAGCAGTGCCGGCCACCTGGTTTGGGCCATAAATCATCAGTCTTTTGTAATTTTTTTAAACGATTGTTTAATAAAATCGTTGTTGCTACCGAGCTTCGCTCCGGTGTCTTACCTTTGCTGCCGTCCTGGCACCCCTGAAAACTGTCCGATAATCTTCCCGAATCTGCGTATTCGATTTATTCCCACAAACGAGATAAGAATTTTTGCAACACCTGAAGCACCTGTAACAGAATTGTTAAGGTAAATTTGAGTCCTGAAAAAAGCCTGATTGTGCGTATGCTGAAGGCAGCAACAACTGGGCGCAGGCCTTCTTCAAGTGGTTGTTTTACTTAAACGACTTCATTCAATGGCAAATAAAGAACAAAAACAAAAATTCGTTTCCAACTCAACCGAATCCATTCGGATGTTCAGGGCCGGATGGATGGAAGCGCTTTCAAAAGTGCATTTCAGCGCCCCCCTGGTCATATACCTTCCTCTCATAGCCTTGTGCCTTTGGAGATCGGAGGGTGGTTTGTTGAATATTGCAGGGTGGTTTTTGGCGGGCCTTTTTATCTGGACGCTCACAGAATATGTGCTTCACCGCTTTTTATTCCACTGGATTCCGCCGGGTAAATGGGGAGAGCGGCTGCACTTCGTATGGCACGGCGTACACCACGATTACCCCAACGACCGGCTTCGGCTGGTGATGCCTCCCAGCGTAAGTATCCCGCTGGCGATCATTTTCTTTGCCTTCTTTCGGGCTTTGGTGGGCTATCCGCATGTATATCCATTTTTCGCGGGCTTCCTGCTCGGCTACCTGTGCTACGATTTGATGCACTATGCTATCCATCACCTTCGCTGGAATCATCCTTTTTGGCAACGCATCAAACAACACCACATGCTGCATCATTATCAATATAACAACCGCGGTTTTGGTGTCAGCAACCCGTTTTGGGACTACGTTTTTAATACCACATTCAACCTGAGCCGGAAAAAAACCGACTCCTAGTATTACCAGTTTGCCGGATAAAATTCCGGAAGAAGTTGAAAAACATCTGATTTAGAACACTTTATAAAACGAATCTCATGAATAAAAAGCTACTCGAACGCGTACAAAAATTCACGGCTCCGAATGAGGTGCGCGCATTGGGCATGTATCCATACTTCCGTGTGATCGAGTCCGAACAAGATACCGAGGTAATCATCAACGGCAAGCCGGTGCTGATGTTTGGCTCCAACTCGTACCTCGGCCTCACGAACCACCCGAAAATCAAAGAAGCTGCCATAAATGCCACCACCCGCTATGGTACCGGCTGCGCCGGATCCCGTTTCCTCAACGGTACCCTTCGCATCCACATCGAACTGGAAGAAGCCCTTGCCGACTACCTGAAGCAGGAATCCGTTTTGCTGTACAGCACCGGTTTCCAGTCGAATCTGGGCGGCATTGCCCCCCTCGCCGGACGCCACGATACGATCCTGATCGACGAGCGCGTACACGCTTCGATCATCGATGCTACCAGGTTGTCATTTGCCAAGGTGCAGAAATTTCGCCACAACGATATGGAGGACCTGGAAAAGCAAATGGCGCGTATCGACGCGGCAGCGCTCAAGTTTATCATCGTGGACGGCATTTTCAGCATGGAAGGCGATATCGCCAAATTGCCGGAAATCGCGGACATCGCTGAGAAATACAATGGCGTAGTGGTCGTCGACGATGCGCACGCTATTGGTGTGATCGGCGAACAGGGTATTGGCACTGCCTCGCATTTTGGCATTCAGGACAAAGTAGATATCCAGACCGGCACATTCAGCAAATCACTCGCGTCGCTCGGCGGCTTCGTCGCTGCGAGCTACGACGTGATCGACTATCTGAAGCATACCTCGCGCGCACTCATCTTCAGCGCCAGTATGACGCCGGCATCGGCCGCCAGCGTGCTCGCTGCAATAGAGATCATCAAAAGCGAACCGGATCGCATCAGCCGCCTCTGGGAAAATACCAATTATGCCCTCGCCCGCTTCCTCGAACTGGGTTTTGAGGTAGGGCCCAGCGAATCGCCCATCATT
The DNA here is from genome assembly GCA_029781095.1 of Bacteroidota bacterium. GTDB lineage: Bacteria > Bacteroidota > Bacteroidia > Chitinophagales > Saprospiraceae > M3007. The sequence goes on along the minus strand of JAKOXM010000388.1, from coordinate 12,670 downwards.
CCGATTTACGTGCGCGACAACCTTAAAACCTTCGCATTTGCCACCAAATGCTTCGAAGCCGGCGTATTCATCAACCCCGTCGTATCGCCAGCGGTACCGAGCGAAGAGTCGCTGATCCGTTTTTCGCTGATGGCAACGCATACTACAGAGCAGATCGACCGCGCCATTGATCGGATGTACGAAATTGCGATTAATCTCGGCATTATCAACAACCCGGAAGCTATAACGGCCGACCACTTTTCACCTTTGTTGCCGGCATAACACAAACAATTGATAACCAGTTTTTAAAATATGAACGGCGCGCATGATAGAAATCACCAAAGTTGAAAACAAACGCCAGCTAAGGCAGTTTATCGATTTTCCCCATGACCTGTATGCCGACGACCCCAACTATGTTCCCATGCTGTACATGGAACAGGAAGCGCTGTTGAACCCAAAGAAATCGCCCTTTTGGCTGCATTCCAAAGCCGAATATTTTCTGGCAAAAAAGGACGGCAAGATTATCGGCCGTATAGCCGCCATTCGCAATAACAACCACATCGGGTTCACCGGGAAACAGGAAGGTTTTTTCGGATTTTTCGACGTGATCGATGATTACGAAGCCGCCAGGGCGCTGTTTGACACCGCTGCCGAATGGCTGCGACAGGAAGGACTTGGGAAGATGATCGGCCCGGCCAATTTTTCTACAAACGAAGTAGTAGGCCTTTTGGTGGAAAACTTTGATGAACCCTCGTTCATCATGAACCCCTACAATGCGCAATATTTTGTCCGGCTCGTTGAACAGTACGGGTTTAAAAAGCAGACCGATCTGCTTTGTTACGAAATGCAGATGCAGAATATGTCGCAGGAAGTCGTCGCATTTGCTGAAAAGCTGGAGACACGGCTCGCGGAGCGCGGCATTACGATTCGCAACATCAACATGAAGGATTATCAGCGCGAAATCGAAAAATTCCTGCCCATTTACAACGCATCCTGGGCCGAAAACACAGGTTTTGTGCCAATGACCGATGCCGAAGTGCGGCAAATCGGCAAAGATTTGAAAGCCGTAATTGACCCTGATTTCGTCTATTTTGCAGAAAAAAACGGCGAGGTCATCGGTGTTTCGCTTTCCATCCCGAACGTGAATGAAGTGCAGATAAAACTCAAACGCGGGCGGCTATTCCCCTTCGGTGTGTTCAAGTTGCTGCTGGGTCTTAAAAAAATAAAAAGCATCCGCATCCTTGCGCTCGGCACCCTGAAAGAATACCGGCGCCTGGGAATCGACGTGTGCTTTTATGTCCGCAATATCAAAACGGGCGCACGCAAGAATATTCATCGCGGCGAAGCCTCCTGGATATTGGAAAACAACGACATGATGAACCGCGCCCTCGAGCATATCGGCGGCAAAGTGTACCGGAAGTACCGACTGTACGAAAAGGATATTTGAATGAAAAGAATACTCATCACCGGCGCCAGCGGGTTTATCGGCGGATTTTTGGTGGAAGAAGCCTTGCAGCGCGGCTGGGATGTTACGGCGGCCATTCGCCCTTCCAGTAACCGGATATGGTTGCAGGATGAGCGAATACAGTTTGTGGAGCTGGACTATAAAAACGGCGCGGATCTGCGGAAAAAACTTGAGGCCGCAGGTCGTTTCGATTATATCGTTCACAACGCCGGCAGCACCAAGGAGTCCACACGAGAAGGGTATTTTGACAGTAATTTTGAAAATACCCGGCGTTTTGCCGAAGCTTTGCTCGACAACGGACAGGCGCCCGATAAATTTCTCTACGTGAGCAGTCTCGCGGCCATCGGTCCGACAAAATCGGGCCAGTGGATAAAACCGGACCAGGCGCCCGCGCCGGTAACATTTTACGGTGAAAGCAAACTGGCAACGGAGCGGTTCCTCGCGTCGTTATCCGGTTTTCCCTGGGTAGCCGTGCAGCCCAGCGCTGTATTCGGCCCGCGGGAAAAAGACCTGTTTATCGCAATCCGGCTTGCCTATAAAGGCTGGGCTTTTATGATCGGCACCAAACCGCAGGATTTGAGCTTTATTTATGTAAAGGATTTGGCAGGTCTTATGTATGCTGCGCTGGAATACGGCATTCCGGGTAAAAAATACCTGGCAACGGATGGGAAGGCCTATTCCAATTCAGATCTGGGAAAGGCGGTTGAAAATGTGTCGGGGCGGCGAACAACGACGATAAAAGTGCCGCTACCCCTTGTGCGTATGGTTGCCGCCGCATCGGAAGCGATTGGTAAAATGCGACAAAAAACTTCGCCGCTCAACCGGGAAAAACTCAGTGAACTGGCCGCCGAAAGCTGGCTTTGCGATATGACCGAATCATTCGGCGATCTCAAATTCCAGCCCAAATACGACTTGTTTGCCGGCATGAAAGAAACCGTTCAATGGTACCAAAACAACCGCTGGCTTTAAAAAAAATGCCGTTCAACGCAAAATTGTTGGCAGCATAAACGATTGATAACCAATTTTGTAACATCTAATATCTTTTTCATGGCATATAATCAGGATTTCACGTACGTCGAAGGCACCGAACCGCATCGCATTCGGACACGCGAGATCATCGCCGCCCACCCGGAAGTAAAAACGTTGATGGGCAAAAGCCCTTTCACGATCGTTATCATCACCGCATGCGTCTTGTTCCAGGTCACGGTTGCCTACCTGTTGCGTGAGCAGAGTTGGTGGCTGGTAATCGCGCTGGCCTGGTTTGTCGGCGCTTTTCCGACGCATACGCTTTTCGTGTGCATCCACGAGGCGGCACACAACCTGATCTTCCAAAAACCCCGCTGGAATATCTTTGCGGGCATCTTCGCCAACCTTCCTTCCCTGCTCCCCTCCGCCATTTCATTCAAAAACTTTCACATCAAACACCATGCTTTTCAGGGTGTACATGAACTCGATGCCGACCTGCCGTCGCGCTGGGAAGCCAAACTGATCAACAACTATTTCATCGGCAAGGCCCTCTGGCTGTTGTTTTTCCCGATTTTTCAGGCCGCCCGCACCATCCGTTGCCGCGAAGCGGCCATCATCGATCGTTGGGTAATCCTGAACGTGATCGTACAACTTGCATTCGATGTTGCCGTGGTGTATTTCCTTGGCTGGCAAGCCTTTGCATATCTCGGTCTGAGTTTTACCTTTTCTGTCGGGCTACATCCCCTGGGCGCCCGCTGGATACAGGAGCATTATCTCGTGCTTGATAAAAACCAGGAAACCTATAGCTATTACGGCGTGCTGAACCCGATCAACCTGAACGTCGGTTTTCACAATGAACACCACGACATGCCTTCCATTCCGTGGCACAACCTGCCGAAACTCAAAAAAATGGCGCCGGAGTTTTATGACAACCTGAAATACCACGGTTCGTACACGAAGTTGTGGCTTACTTTCCTGTTCAGTCAGGAAGTGGGGTTGTTTTCCCGCATCCTGCGGCGCGAACGCGGAAAGGTGGAACTACACGACGATTCCACGCCGGATGCACAGTTATTAAAGAAAATCTCCTAACACATATAAATATTCTTGCAGACATGAGCAAACAGATAAAAATACAGCCGGCGAGCGGCATACTTGGCGTTCTTACGCCTGGTATGGGTGCTGTGGCTACTACTTTTATAGCCGGCGTCATCGCCTCACGCAAAGAAATTGCACTTCCGATAGGTTCGCTGACCCAGATGGGCACCATCCGCCTTGGCAAACGCACAGAAGATCGAAACCCCAGGATCAAGGATTTCATACCGCTCGCAGGTCTCGACCAAATCGTATTCGGCGGTTGGGACGTGTACAGCGACAACGTGTACGAAGCCGCTCTCGAAGCGAAAGTACTCGACCGTTCGCTGGTGGAAGCCTTGAAAGACGAGTTGCAGACCATCAGCCCCATGAAAGCGGTTTTTGATAAAAAATATGTCCGCAACCTCGACGGAACGCACGTGAAAACCGGCGCTACCAAAATGGATCTGGCCGAACAGCTCATGGAAGATATCCGTCGCTTTAAAGCTGAAAAGAAATGCGACCGCCTTGTCATGGTATGGTGCGCCTCCACGGAAGCCTACACGGAAATCAGTGATGTTCACCAGTCCCTGGAAGCCTTTGAAGCGGGTCTGCGCAACAACGACGAGCGTATCGCTCCCAGCATGATATACGCCTATGCCGCCATGCAGTCCGGCGTGCCGTTCGCCAACGGAGCGCCCAACCTGACCTGCGACATACCGGCTATCGTGGAATTATCGCTCAAAAAACGTTTGCCTATTGGCGGCAAGGACTTCAAAACGGGCCAGACGCTGATGAAAACGATCGTTGCGCCGGGCCTGCACGCCCGCGCACTGGGCGTTCGCGGATGGTTTTCCAGTAACATTCTCGGCAACCGCGACGGCGCCGTACTGGACGCGCCTGAAAATTTCAGAACCAAGGAGGTTTCCAAAGGAAACGTGCTGGACGGCATTTTCAACGCCGAACAGCAACCCGAACTCTACGGCGACATCTATCACAAGATCCGGATTAATTACTATCCACCGCACGGCGACAACAAGGAAAGCTGGGACAACATCGACATTTTCGGATGGCTTGGCTATCCGATGCAGATCAAGATCAACTTTCTCTGTCGCGATTCAATCCTGGCGGCTCCCATTGTGCTTGATCTGGCGCTGTTCCTCGACCTTGCGCAACGCGCAGGCATGCCGGGCATACAAGAGTGGTTGTCTTTCTACTTCAAAGCGCCGCAGACAGCGCCGGGTCTGCCCCCGCAGCACGATATTTTCAAACAGTTGAGCAAACTGGAAAATACACTCCGATACCTGATGGGTGAAGAACTCATCACGCACCTTGGCCTCGATTACTACGAAGACCTGGTGAAAGAATATGAAGAACTTTTACAAGCTCATAGCTAGTGGTTTCGGGTCCGGCCGGCTACCGCTGGCGCCCGGTACCTGGGGCGCAGCGGTAGCCGCCGTCATGACGTTACCCCTGATGAACGTCGAACCGAGCTATACCCGGTTGGTGCTGACGGTACTGATCGTGGTATTCAGTCTGCTGTGCGCAAAAGCAGTCGACGTGTTCGCCGACGAGTGGGGCGAAGACCCGCGCCACGTCGTAGCTGATGAGATGGTCGGTATGTGGCTGACGTTGGTCGGTTTACAACTCAACCTCGTCAACATTGCGGTGGGCTTCTTGTTGTTCCGTTTTTTTGATATCGCCAAACCGCTCGGAATACGCCGGCTGGAGGCTATCCCCGGTGGTTGGGGCGTAGTACTCGACGACGTGCTTGCGGGTGTTTATGCCAATATTTTGCTCCAGATTCTAAATATAATCATTGCAACGTGAGTGAACTTTACATAGGCGAAAGTACTGTTTTTCAACGAATTAAAGCAGCAGTACGACTCCTCGGCAAGTACTGCTCTTCGTCGCTGGTTGCCACCTCGGCAGATTTCGCCAGTTTTCACATGGCGCTCACCTATGTGGGTGTTCTGGCCGTACCGGCTACCGTATTCGGACGCCTTGTAGGTGCGGCGGTGGCTTTCCGGCTGCAGCGAAAGTGGGTTTTCGGATCGCCGGGTCGCCGGGATGGCAATACGTTGAAAATCATGTTCGTATCAGGTATTTTGATCGGCATGGGTTTGAACGTACTGGGAGTTTGGCTGCTGAACGGTTTTGCCGGCCTCGAGCCCTGGCCTGCGCGGATTACGACGGCGTCGGCCGTTTGGCTGTTCGGGTTTTTGTTTAATAAAAAAATGGTATTCTCTTGACGGCACGCTAATACAAAATCAAATTACAATAAGTACGCTGGAAGAATTCGTTTAGATTAACTAATATGCTCATGTCTTGATAATTAGCGCATTAGCATATTGACAAATCAGCACATTGTACTTACATACACATCCTGCCTAAGAGCCTATCCGGTTAAAAAACGACACCTTGGAATGCGACTTTTTTAATCTGAATGCGTCTCATTACCTGCCTTCCGCAGGAAACCCTAAGTGATAATTTTTTTAAGTGAACCTTTTTTGCCGTTAAAGATGTTAAAACATTTAGCATTGATACAACAACCCTGAAGACATTGCCAAAATGAAAAATCCCGACCATTTGATCCATCCGAACAAATCGCACGCTATGAACTTACTTCCCGGCCGGAGGCTCTGCTTCGCCGTTTTTTTTACGGCTTTGAGTCTGACAGCCTTTTCTCAGGCGCTTACCATTGTACACGGTCGTATTGTCGATGCCGGCAGCGACGAAGCGATGCCTTATGTAAGCCTTAAATTCGATGGAACGGGCCTTGGTGTCGTATCAGACATCAATGGCAATTTTTATATCGAGACAAAGGAAAAGGTTACGACGCTCTCCGTGTCGCTCGTCGGTTTCAAGACGCAGACATTTACGGTCAATTCCGGAAAAAACACCGAATTGACTATCCGGCTCGAAGAAAGCGGTAATGATCTGAAAGAAGTGGTTGTAAAATCGGGAAAATACCGAAACCGGAATAACCCTGCAGTGGAACTGATCCAAAAAGCAATTGATCATAAAGATAAAAACCGCAAGGAAGCGCTCGACTACTACGACTACGAAAAATACGAAAAAGTACAGTTTGCCCTCAATAATGTGACTGACAAAATGCGCGAGGGCTTCCTGTTCCGAAAGATCAAATTCATTTTCGACAACGTAGATACCAACCGGATTTCGGGCGATGTGAGCCTGCCCTTTTTCCTGCGCGAGACCCTTTCGGATGTGTACTATCGCAAATCGCCGCAGTCGCAAAAAGAATACATCCGTGCCGAGCGCAACTCAACCCTTCCCGGTTATCTCGACAATGCGGGGCTTTCCAGCGGAATCGAAAACCTGTACCAGGACGTGGATTTTTATAAAAACGCCATCAACCTGGTAACCGTGGATTTTGTGAGCCCGCTCTCGCCGATCTCTCCGGGCCTTTACCGCTTTTACATACTCGATACCACTAAAATCGACAATACGCCCTGCGCCCACATGTATTTTGCACCCCGGCAAAAAAGCGATCTGGGGTTCATGGGATACTTGTGGATTGCGCTTGACACCACTTACGCCCTGCGCAAGATCGAAGTGGGTATTCCGAAAGACGTAAACCTCAACTGGGTGAATGAAATGCAAATCAACCAGGACTTCAGCTGGGTCGAAACGCCGGGATCGGGACGCGCACTGATGCTGACCAAAGACGAGATTTTTATGGATTTCGGTATCACGCATAGTCAGAACGCGCGCTCACTGCTGGGGCGAAAGGTCACTTCCTACACGAATTATCGCGTAAATCAGGTCTTGCCCGATTCGCTGTTTCACACGAAAGTGAATCAGTTCAGGGACGACGGAGCCGATTTCCGGAATGAACAATACTGGGCCAACCACCGCCACGACACCCTGACCACGCGCGAGCGCGGCATTTATAAAATGGTGGACAGCCTCAATAATTACCGGCCGTTCCGCCGCTTCATGGGCGCCGTAAAGTTCCTGTTTGAAGGCTATACGCCCATTGGCGGTTTCGACCTCGGACCCGCCAATACGTTTTACAGCTTCAATGACGTGGAAGGGTTCAGGGGACGGATCGGCGGGCGGACAAACCTGAAATTTTCCAAACACCTGATGCTTGAAGGCTACGCGGCATACGGGTTTAAAGATGAAAAACTGAAGGGTTACCTCGGCGCTTATTATGCATTCGGCAATTCTCATCCGATCCGCTACCCGATCAACCGGCTCAAGGTATGGTACCAGGACGACGTCAAAATTCCCGGTCAAAACCTTAAATTCATCCAGGAAGACAACTTCTTTTTGTCGTTCAAACGCGGGGTGAACAACAAAATGTACTATACCAAAACCATCGGTTCGGAATACCTGAAAGAGAATTCCGATGGTATTTCCTATTCGTTTTTAGCCCAAAACATCCGTTATGCACCCGCCGGGGCGCTTAAATTCGATTACAAACTGCAGGACGGTCTTTTTTACCAAAAGGAAGTGAACACAACCGAACTTGGCGTTTCACTCCGGTTTGCACCCAACGAACAGTTTTACCAGGGCGCTACCTATCGCACCCCCTTCCTGAACAAATACCCGATCTTCAACCTCGACTATACGGCGGGTATCAGCAACCTGCTCAACAGCGGATACAACTATCACCGCATCGGTATACGGGCCGAAAAGGCTTTTTACATATCGCCCCTCGGCTGGTCCATCGTTATCCTCGAAGGCGAACGCATCATCGGCAAAGTGCCTTATCCGCTCCTCGTGGCACACCGCGCCAACCAGACCTATGCCTATCAGCTGGAATCGTACAACCTGATGAACTTCCTCGAGTTCGTAAGTGACAAGTATGTCGCTATCAATGCCTACCATAACTTCGGCGGGTTCTTCTTCAACCGGATACCCCTGCTTAAAAGACTGAAATGGCGGGAGGTTGTCACGGCCAAAGCACTTTGGGGCGGTCTTGATCAGCGCAATATACCCAGCAAGGAAAACGGTCTGTTGCTTTTCCCCGTCGATGATCAGGGCAATACCATTACTTATACCCTTGAGAAAAAACCATATATAGAAGCAAGTGTGGGCGTCGCCAACATCTTCAAAGTGGTCCGGATCGACCTTGTTCGCAGGCTGACCTACCTTGATCACCCCGGCATATCAAAAACGGGCATCCGGATGCGCTTCAAGCTGGAATTTTGACGGTTTTTTTTAATTTTGAGACACTGATCAAACGCTAACCAACTTGCACCATGTCGAATTTTCTGAAAGAAGTGGGGCAGCCCATCGTATATAAACTGATAAATCCCTTCATCAACCTGTTGATCAGGGCCGGCATTACGCCAAACGCGGTGACGACCATCGGATTTGCCATTAACGTGATCGCAACCATCGTATTTGTGGCAGGCGGCCGGGAGCCACGGACGGATCTTCGGTATGTGGGCTGGGGCGGGGCTATTATTCTTTTCGGCGGTCTGTTCGACATGATTGACGGCAGGCTTGCGCGTGTGGGCAGGATGGAAAGCAAGTTCGGAGCGCTCTATGATTCCGTTCTCGACCGTTACAGCGAGCTGGTCATGTTCCTCGGTATTTGCTACTACCTCGTCGCCCAAAACTATTTCCTGAGTTCGCTCTTTGCCTTCATCGCAATGATCGGCTCCATGATGGTCAGTTATGTGCGCGCCCGCGCCGAAGGATTAGGTATCGAATGTAAAGGCGGGCTTATGCAGCGTCCCGAACGCATTCTGCTCATCGGCATTTCAGCTTTGATTTGCGGGCTTTTGGCGCATTATACCGGACAGTTCAAGTATACCGTTCCCGGCACGAGTTTCCCGCTTTTTGAAAATATTACGCTCTTCACCTTCCCGATTTTCGTCATGGCCATTCTGACCAACTGGACGGCCATCCAGCGACTCCGCGAATCGAAAGCAGCGCTGGACAAACTTGAAAAATAAACAATTAAACACATGATCAGGCATTTATCAATCCTGCTTTTTTTATACCTGTTTGCGTTCGAAACGACCGCCCAGGAAAACTATCCCACCCCGCCAGACGGATTGAACCGTCTGTTTTATATCCAGCGGACGGGCAACACCAACACGATCGTGTACGATGCCAATGTGACCGAAAAAAAGGATTTCCAAGGCGACAAGCCGATCAACATTTACTGGATCCGCTACGCCGACGGCGGCGGTACGGCGGGGCTCAGTTACCTGCAAAGGACTTTCGCCTACGGCGTGAAATGCGAAAAGGTGGCCGGGAGCAATGATTATGACTTCCACCTGGTATCGTATTCGAAGAAAAAACTCCGCCTTACTTTCGACAGCAAAGGCAAGCCATACGCCCTCCTCGAAGTGAACGGAAAGAAAATGGCCTTGCAAAAAGTCTTTGTGAAGATCGATAAAGGCACCACCTTTACCCTCACGCCGAAAGTGGAATACGTGGAACTTTACGGAAAAGACCCCGGTACAGGCGCCGCATTGTATGAAAAATTCAAACCATAGACTTCCGGCGCAGCAGGATGCGATGAAACACTTTTTGATGCTTTTTGCCGGTTCGGCGGCATATTTCGCCTGGTTTTACTGGTTTGTCGGGTTGCGGCCCGAACACGTGTTTCTCTATTTTTTTGTGCTCGCCCTTTTTTACGCGCATCAGACGACGCGTCGTTTTTTATTCGCTTTCGCGGTTTTTATCGCCTACTGGATTATTTATGATTCCATGCGGGTGATGCCGAATTACGAGGTCAACCCTATCCACGTCGCCGAACCCTACCTTCTGGAAAAATCGTGGTTCGGCATCGACGCCTCCGACGGAAGATTTACCCTGAACGAATATTTCAGGATTTACCATTCTTCCTTTCTGGACATCATGAGCGGGCTGTTTTACCTCAACTGGGTGCCCGTGCCGCTCATTTTTGCTTTTTGGCTGCTGCGCAACGACAAATTGCTTTTCCTGAAATTCTCCTATGCGTTTGTTTTTACCAATATAGTCGGTTTCTGCATCTATTACCTCTATCCCGCCGCGCCGCCGTGGTACGTGGAAAAATACGGATTCGACGTTATCTACGGCACACAGGGCAATGCCGCCGGCCTGCTCAACTTCGACCGGCTGCTTGGTATCCATCTTTTTCAGGGCATGTACCAGAAAAATGCCAACGTGTTCGCCGCCATACCTTCCCTGCATTCAGCCTATCCGGTGCTCTGCCTGCTCTACGGCTGGCGACTGAATAAAACCTGGCTCAATGTTTTGTTCTCCGTTTTTGTGCTGGGCATCTGGTTTTCAGCGGTTTATACGCGCCACCACTATCTCATTGACGTATTACTGGGCGGAACGGTCGCGGTGGTTTCCTATTTCGCTTTCGAATGGCTTTCCGAAAAAACGGTGCTGAAAAAGTGGTTCGCCGCTCTGGAACAACAACTGTAACGCGAACCTCCGGTTCGCTTACGGCGCGGCGGCGAAGCTCCGGTTCGCCCTGACGTGGCAAGCGAACCGGAGCTTCGCGTTACAATTTGTGCCGTTCGTCGTCTGCCCGCTGACTTTCTTCGTGTTTTTCCGCTACCCCCCTTGACAAGCCCGGTTTTATGTGCGTACATTTGCTATCAAATTAATATCACATTAAAATCAAACTAACGTCATGGAAAAAACGATCAAACCAACATCCGGCTGGGCCATGCTCCTGCTTTTCTTCCTGTTGCTGGCAGGGGGCGTCTGGATGCTGATAGCAAAACAAATTATCGCCGGCGCCATCATCCTCGCGGTCGACATCATTTTCATCTCGCCGGGATTTCTCGCCATCGAGCCCAACAGTTCGCGCGTGCTGACGCTTTTCGGCGGCTACATCGGCACCATTCGGGAAAGCGGGTTTTATTACGCCAACCCGTTTTATACCAAGAAAAAGGTGTCTCTCCGCGCCGTTACCCTCGACGTACCGATGATCAAGGTGAACGACAAGCAGGGCAACCCGATCATGATCGGTTCGGTGGTCGTGTACCGCGTTTCGGATACGTTTAAAGCCGCTTTTGCGGTGGAGCACTATCCCGAGTTCGTCAAAATCCAGAGCGAAGCCGCCGTGCGCAAACTCGCCGGCCTCTACAGCTACGATAACCTCGAGGACGAAGAAGCGCAGGTTACCCTCCGCTCCGGCCTCGACGAGGTGAACCACGAACTCGCCCGCGAGATCAGCGAACGCCTGCACATCGCCGGCATCGAGGTCATCGAGGCAAGGATCAACAACCTCGCCTACGCCACCGAGATCGCAGGGGCCATGCTCCAGCGCCAGCAGGCCACCGCCATCGTGGCCGCCCGCAGCAAGATCGTGGAAGGCGCAGTCGGCATGGTGGAAATGGCCCTCGAACACCTGTCGAGAAAACAAATCGTCGACCTCGACGAGGAAAAGAAAGCCGCCATGGTCAGCAACCTGCTCGTCGTCCTCTGCGGCGACCGCAACGTATCGCCGGTGGTGAATACAGGGACGCTGCACCAGTAGAAGCAAACCGGAATGAAGATCTTGTAAACTTTTAACTGGCGGGGCCGGGCAAAATTCACCGGGTGACTTCGAGTCACCCGGTGAATACGCCTTTTCAGGCTTCGATACGCGCAACACACTCATGGCAGCAAAAAAAACATTCGTCCTGCGCATAGACGAAAATACCTACGCGGCGCTCGAAAAGTGGGCTGCCGACGAATTCCGCAGCGTGAACGGGCAACTGGAATACATCATCAGCCAGGCGCTGCGCGAAGCGGGGCGCGTGCCGAAAGCGGGAAAAAAAGGGGAACCGGATCAAAAGGACCCGGCGGCCTGAGCACGACGGTTTGATTGACCGGGTGACTTGGAGTCACCCGGTCAATAGCGCCCGGTCTTGGTGAGGCAGTGACTGGCAGTCACCGCCTCATTTGCGCTTTTTCCCTTACCCCATTCCTGCTATTATCTCCTGAAAACGGGCCTCGCCGATTTTTTGGATGATGGCGTTGAGATAACTTTCAGGAACTTTTGCATTCGGGGAGCCGATCTGTTTGAAAATATTGTATGCTTGTATAAAAAGCGGTATCGCTTCTTCGAACCGATCTTCCCCGAACAGCAAGGTGCCCATGTTGTGCTGTGTAGTAGCAATCCCGTTTATATCTCCGATTTCCTGCTGAATTTTCAAACTTTGCTGCAAATAAGCCAATGCCGTGTCGTAGTCGCCTTTTGCTGAGTAGATTTGACTGATG
>JAKOXM010000387.1 GCA_029781095.1 Bacteroidota bacterium | reverse complement strand
GAGCCGGACGGCGTACCGGATGATCTCGGTGACCAGTTCCCGGGGTAAAGGCGTATTCCAGGGAAATTGAATGGTGGCCTTGCTCAGTTTGTAGGCGCCGAGCCTGTTTTGGAATGCCTGCAAAACGCGGGGCATGATGTATAGTCCGTAGTGATTTTTGGCCGCTGCGAAATAGGCCACCATGCCGAGTTGTTTGTACGCAGGCATGCTGTAACTGATCACCTCCAGCGCTTCCGGAGCGGCTTTTTTAATGACTTGCCGGAGTTGTTCCAGAATAGAACGCTGCGGCTCGGGTTGCGCCGCGAGGTATTCATCCACGGTATTGAATTTGTTTTCCATTTACATTCCGGCAGTGGCTTTGTAAGGGTCAATAAGTTCACGCAAAGGCGCAAAATTCACGCAAAGGCGCAAAAATTCACGCAAAGACGCAAAGTTCACGCAAAGGCGCAAAAATTCACGCAAAGACGCTAAGTTTCCGCAAAGACGCAAAAATTCACGCAAAGGCGCTAAGTTTCCGCAAAGACGCAAAGCGTTGATATATAATATTTTGCGTCTTTGCGTTTTTGTCTTTGCGTCTTTGCGTGGAAAATGCCCGGTGGTGTGGCTTGAAACCAGACGTGTACATTTTTATTTCACGCAAAGACGCAAAGCGTTGATATATAATATTTTGCGTCTTTGCGTTTTTTGTCTTTGCGTCTTTGCGTGAAAAAAATCCGGTAGCGCAGTCTGAAACTCATCGCTCATCACTCATCACTCATCGTTACCTAAACCCTTTCAATTTTATATCCGCGTTTCGTCCAGCCTTCAATTGCCTTTTCGAGCTGGCTGATCATATAATACGAATCAAATTCAAAGTCGTATTGCTGTTGTTTGTTCGCCTGTTCGATGATAATAAAATTCTCTTTTCGCTTTCCTCTTGCCTCCAGGGAAATCTCTTTTAAAGTTTCCTGTGAAAGACCGTATTCTTTCTTTAATATGACTTTTTCAACATTATCGAGGTCGATCGTTTCGAGGTCACTTCCGTTCTTTGATTTAATCCGGATCTGGTTGTTTTCGATTTCAATTATTTTGTTTCCCAAAAGTGCGCTCATCAATTTCCGGTTTCTGCTCATTATCAAAACCATAGCGATATAAATGACACCGCCAAGTGCTGATGCCCAAAGCGGTATATGGTAAAAATTAACAGACAGGCCGATAGCAAATGCCGGTATCAGTATATAGATCAACTGTCTGCTTCTCAGTTTGTAATAACTCTTGTCTTCTATTAATTTGGCCTTGAACATCTGCTTTGTTTTTCGATAATAACTTGTAATGGTTATTCCCCGGTCTTGCGATGGCCGGCGTCGGAAGAATCCCTGCGAAAAACGGGTCGTTCTGAATTGTTTTCCACAGAAAAAGGCGCAAAATCTGCGTGAATCTGCGTTTTTTTCTGCGACAATCTGCGGGAAATAAAAAACGTTGCCCAAGCAGCATTTGCAAAATCCGCAAAACATACATTCCGACGAGGCAAGTTTAAGCGTTTGCATCTGGATACCAAAATCATAATGCAGGTTTTTTTAGCCGCTCCGCGGCATGGCGAGTAATTCGGAATGCACGCTCTTAGCCTAACATCCCGCGTTTTTCGCCGGAAAACTGACAAAGGATTTCCCGTCATAGCGAGAGATTCCTTCCGAAGTGCCGAACCAGAGATTCCCTGCGTCATCTTCCATGATGCTCTGTATGTAATTGCTTGGAAGACCATCTTTGGTCGTGAAACCGGTAAAGGATTTTCCATCGTAGCGGCACAGGCCTCCGCCGGCAGTGGCAAACCAGAGTATTCCGTTTTTATCTTCAAAAACAGTCCAGACAAAATTACTGACGAGGCCGTTTTGATCGGTAAAATTGACAAAAGACGCTCCGTCGTAACGACTCACGCCTCCGAATCGTGTACTGAACCAGATATTGCCGGCTTTATCCTGAAAAATGCCTTGAATGAAATTATCGCACAGGCCTTCTTTTTTGGTAAAATTGGTCAGTGACTTTCCATCATAACGATAGATGCCTCCGCCATTCGTGCCAAACCAGATGACCCCGGTTTTATCCTGAAAAATGCTGCTGACCAATCTGGGAGCCGGATAGGCGCTCGGGAAAACTTTCAGATCGGCAGCAGTAATCGGGAATCCTGTAAAGGCCTTTCCATCGTAGCGGTACGACCCGTTTTCCGTACCGAACCAGATCCCGGTTTCTCCCGACGGGACGGTTTTGTCTTCCTGTATGCTCCATACTTCATTACTGCCCAGACCGTCCTTTACCGAATAGCCGGTAAAGGCTTTTCCATCGTAACGGCAAACGCCGGCGTTTGTAGCGAACCAGATATTTCCGGCTTTATCTTCCGCTATATCCCTTACAACGGTTCCGTTAAACCCGTTATCCTTTGTAAAATAAACAAGCGATTTGCCATCGTAGCGGCAGATGCCGCTGCCATACGTGCCGAGCCAGAGATTTCCGGCCCTGTCCTGGAATATACGACGAACGTACCCGTTTATCTGCAAGGCTGTATCGACCCCGGGAGTATAAATTTTGAGTGATCCTCCAATACTTACCGCCGGTTTTCCGGCAGAAATTGTAGTTGTTTTCGCCAGGCTGTAATTTGTTATGCCCTGTCCGTTGCAGAGATTGACAAAAACGAATAATAACAGCAGGGGGAAAATTTGCTTGTGCAGGGAATGTTTTTTCATATGTCAGCGATATTGTTTTTTCCCGGGTCATTTTCGACCGGGCGCTGCCGCCCGGGCAGGACATCCGGATGTGTGGCAGCAAAATTACCCTGCCTGCCGGGGCGGCGCCTGAAACGCGCGTAAAAGGATGTAAAAGAATTGTAAAACCTGAGAAGACGGGAATTCGGAGCCGCTAACCCGACCCGGAGACCGCTTGCGCGCAGAACTCCAATCCATATTCAGCCTTCAATCCTTTACGAATTTTATGCTTTTGGTCAGGCCATTAGCGGTTGTTATGGATACCAGATATACACCATTAGCCAGATACCTAACAGGGATATCTATCTTATCTGTACCCGGGTCGGCAAAAATGCCTGCGCTCACCTTTCTTCCCAGCATATCATAAATCGCAATGACATCCTGTCCCTTGAAATTGTCGATTGATTCAATGGTAACAGATTCACCGGCCGGATTCGGGTAAAGTTTAAACGGCTCCGGATTCAGGACTTCTTCGGTGCCGGTCAATTGCATGGGCGACACGACCTGATTGTCAAATACGGGTCCGCTCCAGGCCAGTTTGCAAAGAGCGCCGCCGGTGTTTTCATAGTACTCCATTCGGATCGGATATTCCGTACAGGCTGCCAGGTTGATTTGAGCCTGGTATTCGGTTGCCACCTGATCTATCCACCCGTCTACGAGCAACTGGCCGTTTACCCAAAGCCTGACACCGTCATCCGCTGTCGCAAAAAAGGTATAGGTGCCCGCGTCCGTGCTCTGAATGGAACCCGTAAACCGCGCTTTGAAGAAATTCTGGCTGATACCGGCGGGAGAACCCTGCCCCCAGTCAAAATCAATCGTGGGTACTATTGTGACGACTGTCGGTACGGCAGGGAAAGGAGCGGCAACAGCGGTATTGCTGAAGTATTCTGCTCTTAGCCCCGTGCCGGTACCCGTGCAGGATGCCACCGGGGCAAATAATTGCGATGTCGGGATCACTTCCTTGCAGATACCAGGAGCGCTCCATTGCAAGCTGCACGAGGAGGTATTCGTGACGGAATAATATTCCAGCACGATATCATAGTCCACATTTGCCAGCAGGGCAATCTCGTAGGAGTAAGTATTCACCGGTCCTGCGCTCCAATGATCGATGACAAGCGCATTATTTATCCAGAGTCTTGCTCCGTCGCTCGCAGTCACGTAAATGGTATAGTCGTCGTTTGTCAGCGGGCGCAATTTGCCGCTCCAGCGGACTTTAAAATGGTCGCTGCTTACACCCGCAACAGGGCCGTCGTTCCCCCAGTTGTAATTGACATTCTTATCCAGTTTCGCGACATCGGCCTCCGCCGGGAAATCGTCTCCGCTTGTATTGGAAAAATATTCGGCTTTCAGCCCGATCCCGTTGCCATACTGGATATTTGCCAGTGCGCCGTCGCAGGCCAATCCGTACACTTTGATGCAGTTCGAGAACGTGGGTACAAATACGTTTCCATTGGCAACAGTAGCGGAATTGAACTTTGCAAAACTCCCAACGACATCGCGTGCGCGCATGTCACTATTCCATAATTCACCTTTGCTTACATCATTTGCCCTGTAGGCGGCAAAAGTGCCCGGCCTTACCTGATTGTTGGCATCGCCGCTGCTTGGAAAACAGGCCCAGACGATGGCAGTTGCGGTATCCTGATGATCACTTGAAAGAGACAGCATGGCTCCCGGCATGCCGTTATCCAGATTTCTGCTCCCCTGCCTGAAATTATTCATAAAAGTGCCCGTATTGCTGTCAAACTCAAATTGCCTTATTTTAAACGATTCGGCCCAGGCATATACAAAGGCGCCGTTGTCCAGTTCGGCATATACCGGAGAGCCGTGCACATGCACAAACCCCGTAGAGGTCGGGTTAAAGATCAGGGTGTCTTTTACCTGTGTATTGCCGGGGTTGAACCTGCCCATGTTGTTATAGTCCACAACATAGGATACCCCTTCCTTGGAGCCTGAAACGGTAAGGCTTGTATTGGGTATCATCAACACGCCGTCACATCCGTAATCGAGATCGTAGTCGTCCAGGTATTTATAGTTGGCAGGCGTAAACCAGTCCAGCAGTTCCAGTTGCGGACTTAATTTGAGCAGGCTTTCGCTTCTCCCGCCGCTCAGGTCATTGTTGTCAGGACTTGTGCTGCCGTTGCCCGTCGATACATACAAATTGCCGTCTGCCCCGATGGAGATACCCTGCCCGGCCATCCAGATGCCTGCGGCCCAGCCATTGGGCGTGGCATTGTAGGTATATTGCAGCGCCAGGGTAGATGCATCAAAACCAAGTATCCATCCGTGATAAGGGCCCCAGTCGCAATGAGAAGCGCTGGCAACATAAACGGTATTGTTGTACAGCAACAAAGCAGGTCGCTGGTTTTGGTATTTGGCATTGTAGGCAACGACGCCATTTTCGCTGCCGGCGCCGGTACCATTCACCTGGGCAGTGATGAGGTGGGGGCTGCCGGGTCTGTGCTGGCCATTGGTGATATCCAATGCGTTCAGGTAGGAATAAAAATTTCCGCTTGCATCGATGGTTTTTGTTGCCACGTACAAGGTTTTTGTAGCAGTATCAATAACGGGCGTGCCGACCAGCCCCAGTTTCCCTGAAAAATCGCGATAATTCCCGCCGCAAGGTTTTCCGATGACAGGATCCTGAAGGTCGAAAATGTCCGGCGCCCGTTGTCCTGCGGGGTTCAGGTTGGTTTGCCAGAGCGGGGCAGGCATGGTCACGTCTTCGGCATTAAAGGCATAAATGGTATTGTTTACGGTTCCGACAAATAGTACGGACCCCGAGAAGTTGCCGATGGTTATGTTGAGCGCGATTAAAGGCTGCGCATAGACCTGATCATCGACGGCAAGCGTACTGGTTAATCCGAATTTCCCGGGCGACACATTGCTGTGCCGGAGCACCGTTTCCTGGTCGTTCCAGCCGGTCCGGTTGGTATTGTTGTGCTGTGTGAGCACGGATACCTGCGCATTCGCGCAAAATGTCATTGAAATGAAAAAAAGCAGCTGGAGGAGAAAATGGCGCATGATGTTTTTTGTTTTATGAAAGCGCCAAACTACACCAAAATAGCCTTCAACAAAAACGAGTGCCGACTTACGGGGGCGTTTTTTCCCCGCTGTCATCATATTGAACCGGAGGCCTCAACCATTTTAGTCTTACGGCGTTTCTTATCCCAATGAAAAAACTCAACGGAATTACAGCCCTGATCACCGGGGGCAGCAAAGGCATTGGCTA
>JAKOXM010000747.1 GCA_029781095.1 Bacteroidota bacterium | reverse complement strand
CGCGTTCCGCTATTTTTGCCGCATGAGTTTCCAGGTTGTTTTCAATCTTTTTCCCTTCAACGAGTCTCTGTACCTGCCCTCCGCCAATATTGTCCGGACCGATGCGAACGGCTATCTGACGCATTTCGTGCAGCGGGCAACGGTGGCCACGATCGTCCCGTATGGTATCGAAATGACGCCCCAATTGACTCTGTTACTTGGTATCATCGATCTGCTCACCCCAAAGGCGCTCGAAACGAAATTCAGACCGCCCAAATCCCGCACCGTGCCCGCGCTGCCACAACTTCTGGCCGACAAAGACACCAAACCGGTGGTGGAACGGTATGTTTTCAACAATCTGGACGCATTTTTATCAGAGATAACGCGCCACCGGCTTCCACTGACCCTCGACGCCGAGCGGAAGACGCTGGTCAAGGATGTGCTGGTGGCTTTTCCGCGGGAAGAACTGATGCCGCATTTGTTCTTTAAAAAAAGTGCGGCCGGTATCGAATACCGCCTCCGCCTCGGCACGGAAGAAACGAGCTGGGGGCTTCGCGAGCGAAATATCCTGCCACTTACCAATACGGACCCAGCATGGTTGATAGTGGATTACGTGCTGTTCCGGGTGCCCGGCATCAACGGCAACATGGTCCGCCCCTTCCGGCAGAAAGATGCCGTGCTGATCCCGCCCGACAAAGAACGCGTCTATTTCAGGCAGTTTATCGCCAAAAGCATCCGCAGGAGCCGGGTGGAAGCCGAAGGTTTCCGGGTGGAAAAAACCGATGCCCTCCTCAAAACCCGCCTCGAACCCGTCGAAAACGTGTTGGAAAAACGCTGGCTGCTGAAACCTGTGTTTGAATACGAAGGTGTGGAATTTAATTTTGGGGATCGTCGCGACCGCGTGACCTCGCTCGACATACCCGAAAACGAGCAGAGCGAGATCACTGTACACCTGATTTCTCGCAACGACAGGCGGGAAAGCGAACAGATCGGGTTCCTCAAAAAAACGGGGCTGATGGAAGAAGGCCGGGCTTTCGTCCTGGAAAACAGCCGCCTGTCAGATATCCTGTCCTTTTTAAGCCGGCAACGCCGGGTCCTGGAGGATGCGGGGTTCTCCGTTGTGGCGCCCCAGGCGGACGGGAAAACGCTGAGTCTTGCAGCGCATGACATCAATGTGAAATCGGCAGCAGCGGGCGACTGGTTCGATGTGCAGGGAAGTATTGTGGTCGGCGAGCATACATTCCCATTCCGGCAATTGCTGCCCTGCCTCCGGCGTCACGACCCGTATTTTCCGCTTCCGGACGGCACTTTTTTTCTGATTCCGGAGGAGTGGTTTGCGCGCTATGCCGACCTTGCCGTTGCGGTAATCGAAACCGACCACGGGATGCGCCTCCCCAAAGCCCTTTATACCGTTTTGCAGGAGAGCCTTCCCGAAACAGGTTCGGCGGACTACCCCGATATCGATCCCGAAAAAATTGATTATCAGCCCTCGGCGAACCTGCACGCCTTGCTGAGACCCTACCAGGTTTCGGGGGTAAAATGGCTGATCGGACATTACCGGCAAGGATTCGGCGCCTGCCTCGCCGATGACATGGGCCTTGGGAAAACCCTGCAAACGATCGCGCTGCTGCTGTATGCAAAAGAGCCTGCCCCCGGTAGTACCGCAAAAACCACCGTAAAAGGATCGTCTCCCCTGCCATCAGCCGATGGCGGAGGCGCGCAACTCGATCTTTTTCAACAATACAAACACGAACTCCGCCCCCTGCAGGCACTGGTTATCCTGCCTGCCTCCCTTGTGTTCAACTGGCAGCAGGAACTTGCGAAGTTTGCGCCCACGCTGTTCGTAAATGCCCATGTCGGTTCGAAGCGGCTGAAAGATGCCCGTGCCTTGTCCGGATACGACGTCGTTTTGACAACCTATCATACGGCCCGGCAGGACCTGGTATTGCTGGGCAAGATTGACTGGCAGTTTATCGT
>JAKOXM010000735.1 GCA_029781095.1 Bacteroidota bacterium | reverse complement strand
TGCAGATGAAAAGCGGATGGCAAAATCGGAATAACGGACGCTTTCGAAAAACCGGGCGAGGCGGCGGTTGGTATCGTTGACGTAGCGAAACAAACTGAACGCCAAAACGAGCGTCAATGCCGCCAGCAACCCGACGAGCCAGAATTTCTGCAAGCAAAACGCCCAGGCCGCCCCGCTTATGCACAATACCAGCGCCGCGATACGCCAGGCCAAAATAGCGGAAAATGAGCGGAAAAGGGTCATGATTGAGCGTTTACAGGTTATACTTTTCCAGCCTTCTATACAGAGATGCGCGCGTAAGCCCGAGCTCCTGCGCCGCCTCGGTGATGTTGCCGTGGTATTTCTGCAGCGCTTTCATGATCAGTTGCTTTTCCATATCGTCGAGGTTCATCGTCGGGAAGTCGCCGCCCTGTTCTTCACTTCCCTGTTGCCGGAAAAAGAAATCCTCCGGCTGCAATTTTTCACCTTTTGCCATTATAACTGCGCGTTCGACGGCATGCTGGAGTTCGCGCACGTTGCCCGGCCAGGGATAACGATGCAATTCCTTGAGCAGGGCGGCGCTGAGGCCGGATACCTGGCGGTTGTATTTTTGAGCGAACTGGCCGAGAAAACGCATGGCGAGGGGTTCGATGTCGTCGGTGCGTTCGCGCAGGGGAGGCAGGTGTATTTCGATCGTATTGATCCGGTAGAGCAGATCCTGGCGAAAACTCCGGTTGGCTACAGATTCGTAAAGGTTCTGGTTGGTAGCGGCGATGACGCGCACATTGACGGGCCGAACACGGTTGGAGCCGACGCGTATGACAGTCCGGTTTTGCAGGACGGTGAGCAGTTTGGCCTGCTGGCCAAGCGCCAGGTTGCCGATCTCGTCGAGGAATATGGTGCCGCTGTCGGCTGCTTCAAAGCGGCCGGGCCGGTCGTCGCGGGCATCGGTGAAGGCGCCTTTTACGTGGCCGAACAGCTCGCTTTCGAACAGACTTTCGGTGAGTGCGCCGAGATCGACTTTTACGAAATTCTCCTGTGCCCGCTTCGACTGTGCGTGTATGGCCTGCGCCACGAGGTCTTTGCCGGTACCGTTCTCGCCGAGCAACAGCACATTGGCATCCGTTTCTGCAACACGCTGAACCGTTTCAAAAACCTGCTCCATAGCCCGGCTTTTAAAAATGATCTCCGGAAGGTCGTGGGCCTGCGCGATATTCCGCCCCAATTGCTTGGATTTCAACTGGTCGGCTTCGTCCTGGCTGGTTTTTAGTTTGAGGGCGGAATGGAGTGTGGCGAGCAGTTTGTCATTGTCCCAGGGTTTCAGAACGAAATCGGTTGCGCCGTTTTTGATGGCTCTGACCGCCAATTCCACGTCTCCGTATGCCGTGATGAGGACAACAACAGCAGAGGGGTCCAGTTCCAGTATCTTTTCCAGCCAATGAAACCCTTCCTGCCCGGTATTTTTGGCACTGCGACCGAAATTCATGTCGAGGAGAATTACCGAATAGCGCTTTTCTTTTAGAAAACCGGGAATTTCCTCGGGATCACGGGTAGCATCCACTTCTGCGAAATGCCGTTTCAGGAACAACTTGGCCGCACTGAGCACGCCGGGGTTGTCATCAACGATGAGAATATTTGCTTTGTTCATTTCCATGGAGTACGCCGAATTGTGTAGCCTGCCGGAGCAGGAGATCCGTCGTACCAGCCGCAAAGACAATGCCTGCCGCTAAACGTGTGCAAATCAAAGGCTTTTTTTTGAACAGGTGTTCATTTTCGGACACTAACGTACGCAACCGAACGAATGATCATCTTTAAACAATGAATTAAAAAACTGATTTTCAATAAATTATAACTTTGGCACGAGGTTCACTTTATCAACCATGAAACTGTGTAACAATGGACAGACCCATTCAAAAGAAAAAGTGGACATTTCAGCGCATTGCGATCGGGATCGGCGTACTTGCATTTCTCGCGTTTTCCATATATAATCTCGTATTGGCGGGCGGGAAAAGCAGCCTGAACGTCAATCGGGAAAAAATCACCATATCCAAGGTAGAGCGGGGTGTGTTTGACGAGTTTATCGTCGTGACCGGGGTGGTACAACCGCTTAAAACGTACCAACTGGATGCCATAGAAGGCGGGTACGTTGCGCAGAAATTGCTGGACGGGGGCGCCTCGGTAAAAAAAGGCGACCTGATACTGAAACTGGAAAACCAGCGCCTCATGCTCGATTTTGTGAACCGCGAAACCGAGATGTACGACCTCATCAACAACCTTGAAAACACCCGGCTACGCCTTCGCCAGGACAAGTTTGCACTCAAGAAGACGCTTTCCGAACTGGATTACCAGATCCGGCAGGCGAAAGACGATCACGATCGCAACGCCAAATTGTTCGCCGATGCCGTCATCAGTCAGCAGGAGTTTACAAAAACCAAAATCGCTTACGAGCGCCTTGTGCAACAACGCGATATCGAGATCGAAAACCAGCAATTCCAGGAAGAGAACAGCGTCACGCAGATCAAACAACTGGAAGGAACGCTCGAACGCACACGGCTCAACCTCACCATGATGAAACAAAATCTGGAGAATCTGTCCGTAAAAGCGCCCGTCTCCGGCCTGCTTTCCCGGGTAGATGTGGAGATCGGCGCCAGTATCACCGCCGGCCAGAATATCGGCCAGATCGATGACCTGAACGGATTCAAGATGCGCGTGGAGGTGGACGAACACTATATTTCACGCATTTTCCCCGGTCTGGAGGGTTCGTTCGACTTCAGCGGCGCGACGACAAAACTGGTGGTGTCAAAAGTATATCCCGAGGTTAAAAGCGGGCGGTTCGAAGTGGATATGACCTTTGAGGGCCGTATTCCCGACGGCATCCGCCGCGGACAATCGGTACCGGTGCGGCTGCAACTGGGCAAACCTGCCGAAGCGGTGCTGTTGCCGACCGGCGGATTTTTCAGCGATACAGGCGGAAACTGGGTGTATGTTGTGAGCAAATCGGGGTCGCAGGCCGAGAAGCGCGATATCTCGCTGGGAAGGAAAAACCCCCAGTATTTCGAGGTACTGAGCGGTCTGGAGCCGGGGGAAGAAGTGGTGACGAGTTCGTATGAAAATTTTGGCGACAAGGATGTACTGAACCTTCAGTGAGTCACGCGGTAGGTGCGATCGCCTTCCGTCCAGGGAGTCCAGGCTTTGTCATAATAAAAGGATTTTACCGCAAATAGGGTATACCGGATGTCGACCGAATGAGTAAAGTAGCAGCGCGACCGGAACGATACGGTCAGATGATACAATGCCCGGGGCGACAAGCCGGCCGATTCTGCAGCAGTGAATTTTGGCATCCTGTTCACAGCCCTGAGAACCGAATTGATCAAAACACGATTTTTACCCCGGATGACCGTAATATCAGCAGACGAGCCGCCTTTTATCGCAATAAAAGATACGGTGATCGTATCCTGAAAATTGAATAAGCGAGCCCAAAACGGGTAGGTAATTTGTTCTGAAAAATACTTTTTTGCCGCCGGCGCGCCACCCGGAAAAGCCGGAAACATTTCGGCATAAAAGATTTCGTATTGACGCCCTGCTTCAGAGTTTGCCAGTGAATCTGAATCGGGAATCTGACCCTGCACCTTAATGGAAACCGCCACAAAGAGAGCCCATAAAAAAAAACGCTTTACACGCATATTAAAACTTTTCATCAAAGTTATTGACAATCAACACCTGCAGCCATGATAAAAACGCACAATCTGCATAAACTATTCACCACCGACGAGGTAGAAACCACTGCGCTCAACGGCATCAACATGGAAATTCAGCCCGGCGAATTTGTGGCCATCATGGGCCCCTCGGGTTGTGGCAAATCCACGCTTCTGAACATACTCGGCCTGCTCGACAATCCCTCGGAAGGTGAATACCATTTCTTCGGAACCGAAGTGGCTAAAATGACCGAACGCAACCGCGCCAACCTGCGCAAAGGCAATATCGGCTTCGTATTCCAGTCCTTCAACCTGATCGACGAACTAACGGTATATGAAAACGTGGAGTTGCCGCTGCTCTACCTGAAAACTCCGGCAAGCGATCGCAAAAAGAAAGTGGAAGCGCAACTTGAGCGCATGAATATCATGCACCGTCGCAACCACTTCCCGCAACAACTCTCGGGTGGACAACAACAGCGTGTCGCCATCGCCCGCGCAGTGGTGGCAAACCCGAAAGTCATCCTTGCCGACGAACCGACCGGTAATCTCGACTCCACCAACGGTCTCGAAGTCATGAATTTGCTGACCCAACTCAACCAGGGCGGGACGACCATCATCATGGTAACCCACTCGCCCCACGATGCCGGATTCGCCCACCGGATCGTGAACCTGTTCGATGGCAAGGTGGTGACGG
>JAKOXM010000730.1 GCA_029781095.1 Bacteroidota bacterium | reverse complement strand
ACACGTCCTTCACTCAGCAGTGGCTTCTTCGAATACAAGTGCTCTACCATGCGATCGCGAAGATCAGCATCCGGTATTAAGTCCTCAAGTGTCTCTTTCTTTTTTTTCTTTATCATAAGTTTTGTGTCTGACGCGTTAAGTTATGCAGACACACTTTAATGAACAGTCTCCAGAGTAGTTTCTTCATTCCAATATTATCACTCTCACTGCCTACTGCCACTGCCTACTGCCACTGCCTACTGCCACTGCCAACTGCCACTGCCAACTGCCACTGTTAACTGCCACTGCCAACTGCCACTGTTAACTGCCACTGCTACTGCTAACTGCTAACTGCCAACTGCCCACTGCCACTGCCTACTGCCCACTGCAAACTGCCACTGTTAACTGCCCACTGCAAACTGCCACTGCAAACTGCCCACCGTATCACACGCCGCCTTCCAAAACCTCCCATGTATGGTCGCCCAGAAGCCGGACGGTAGCGAGGTGCTCATACGGTGCTTTTTTACCCCATTCGGCCGGCGAGATCATGGAAAGCACGTGCGTTCCGTCCGATTTGCGGCTGTAAAGGTGATAAATATGGTGAATGACGGGCTGGAAAGGAATATCGGCCTGGTAGATCACTTCGGAAACCGCCATGCGGCCTTGCAGGGATTTTGCCTGGCTGACCAGGGTTTCCATTTGCCGGCGCAATTGTTCCATCTGGCGGTCCGTCTGGTCGTACATCGCGGTCATGGCATTGCCACGGATACGGCCTTTGTCTTCGGGCTTTATCACAGCACCGCCCGCCGTGTGGGCATAGGGCAGGAGGCCCGGGTTTTCGGCCACTTTTTCCGGATCGATCGGGTTGACGAACGCATCGTCGGTTGCAGGTTTTTTCTTGTTCGGCATGGCGCAAAGGTAAAGATTCGTCATTAGGTCATTTCGTCATTTTAGCGTATGTTTGAATTTCGCTCCGACACCGAAACTTAATCATACTTTGACAATAAACCCGCCGAATGCACAGAATCTGTCCGAAAACTTTATATCTTTATCCGCCCGATATTTTTTCAGCGGGGTGCCTCACACGCCCGCGCATCTTGTTCACTAAAAACTGACCGATCATGTCTTGCTTCGAATCTTCCGTTTTTTTGAAAAATCCGCAGGTAATGGACCAGAAGGTGCTGGCCAAAGCCTGCGATACGCTGGGCTGGAAATATTCCATTCAAGGCGATATGCTTATGGTGACCGATGCCGGCCAGAAAGAAAACCTGCATGGCGAATTTGTGCTGGTCGTGCAAGGCAACTACGTGTCATTCAATCGCTTCTATTTGCGTGAAGGGGCGGAAAAAGTGGAACAGTTGCGCGAAACATTCAATCTCCTCAACGTTGAATATGCAGAAAATGCGGTCCGTAAAGCATTTGAAGAAGAGGGCTTTACGGTGGAAAACGATTCTTTGCAGGATGCATTTACGCCTGTCGGAAGTACCGTCGACCGCCCCGCACCACGACGCGGCGGCAGGTTTTTGATACACGATCAATTGAAAGGAAAGGTAATCAGGAACCTGATTGCAACAGGCGTAACGAGGATACCGGATGAAACCGAACCGGTAGCCGTGATCCGGTTTTCGATACTGGAGGACGGTACCGTGATAAGTGACTCCAATTACATCCCGCGCGACGTACACGATTACGCGGACCATGCAATGCTCAACCTCGACCGGGTTTTCGGCACAAAGCGCAGGGAAGGGCGTGAAATCAGACGCAAGCGCATACCGGCTGAATACCGCGACAAAGCGTATTGCTCACCCAAAAACAAGTCCCTGGCCATGCAGGTGGAAAAGGTGTTTTGAATTTACGCAAAGACGCATGCATTGAAAATCAAATGATTGCGTCTTTGCGTGAAACCTTTGCGTCTTTGCGTGATAATATAGCCAGTGAGCCCACCCTTCAACGCACATTCGGCCGCCCGACGAACACCGAGATCTCCGGCGAAAGCGACAGCCTGATTTTAACGATCAGGGGTTCTTCCAGTGTTTGGGCTATTTTTCCGTGCAGGCGGTAGGCCGTTTTTACGGCGTTGAATACCATCCATGTCAGGCTGCCTGTTTTGTTGTCTGCCAGAATTTCCGAAATTTTTTCCTGCGGAAAAGAAAAATGGCTGCCAAGTAGTTCCACTTCGAGGGCGGGCATGAGGCCCATGGTAAACGAAAAATTGGAGACCTGAAGACCATAGGCTTCGATTTTGGGAAATTCCTCCAGCCATTTCTCGATGGCCTGAATAGTATTGTCCACGGCAGCCTGACCGGCGGCCACGGCTTTTTCGCGTATGTTGGAACCGGCGCTTTGCGCCATTTCCAGTAATGAGTCGAAATTGAATTTATCCTTCATATCAAGTAGTAATTTTCCAGCATACGACACGCAAATGAATATACATTGCCCTGTATACCCTTGTTCCCGAAAAACCTTGCAACCCGTCTAACCCGCAACCCGTCTAACCTGCAACCCGTCTAACCCGCCAACCCGCAACCCGAATAACCCGCCAACCCGAATAACCCGCCAACCCTCTCCTCATCCCATCCCGTGTTTTTCATCCTTGGTAATATTCTCGAGGGTCCACTCCAGCCGGCCGCCAAAAGGCGCTTTGCGCATTTTACAATCTGTCAATGGGCATACGCCGCAGGACCCCGGCGGCATACAACCGTCCATATGAACGAACATTTCGAGTGATTGTTGGAAATGCATGCCGATGAGTTTGTCCAACGCCTCCACTTCCGTGTGTGCTTCATTTACGTTGTAATACCAGGGCACGGTCAGGTGACAATCCAGGTGCAAAACCGAGCCGTATTTGATCGTGCGGAGGTTGTGCAGATCGATCCATGCGGGACGTTTGTTTTTGTTCAACACATCGATCAACTGCTGCAACAATTCCACGTCCGCTTCGTCCATGATGCCCGCTACGGTCTGGCGGATGATCCTGTATCCTTCAACAATAATGACGGTGGCAAATATTATGGCCACGGCGCTGTCGATCCATGCAATATCGGTGAAGCGCAAAAGCAAAAGCCCGAAAACGATGCCTGCCGTTGTCCATGTGTCCGACTGAAGGTGTTTGCCACTCGCCTCCAGCGCTACGGAATGCTGACCTTTCGCGGTACGGATACACCACGCTCCGATCAGATAATTGACAAGCGCAGTGATGGAAATGAGCAGAATGCCCGTGTCCAGTTGTTTCACGACATGCGGGTGCACCAGGTTGATCAGTGACTCGTAGATAATAACCAGCCCTGCGACGAGGATCAGAATGCCTTCAAAAGAAGCGGACAGCAATTCGGCTTTGCCGTGTCCGTATGGATGTTCGAGGTCGCGGGGCTTGGCAGCCAGGCGCAGGCTGTAAAGGCCGGTAAATCCGGTCACTACGTTTACGGTGCTTTCCAGCGCATCCGTCAGGACAGCCACAGAATTTGTAAGAAAATACGCCAATACTTTCAGCACGAAGAGCAGGATAGACGTCAAAACGACCCATTGCTGGACCCGAACGGTTACCGGAGTGGATTCGGACATTGTTGAAATGCGTGGCTGCTTGATTTACAGGACTTTTTCTAAATAGATAACCCCCTCGTAGGGGTTTTCGCGATATGCGGGGATTTCCGCGAATCCAAACGTCCGGTATAACGCAATTGCCGAGTGCATATTGGGCAGGGTATCGAGCCGCAGGCTTTTGTAGCCGAGTAGCCTCGCCTGGTCGATGGCAGCCTGTAACAGTTGCCTGCCCCAGCCGTTGCCCCTTGCAGTGGGCCGGATGTACATGCGCTTGAGTTCGGCTTTATCATCCTCCCAGCGACGCACCCCCGTGCAGCCGATTTTCTCTTCTTCGGCAGCCACGAGGAGCAGGCATCCGTTCGGCACGCCGTACTGGACTTCTATATCAATAAGTTCCTGTTCAAAGTTCTGAAAGCAAATATCGAAGCCGAGACTTTCGGCGTATTCCAGGAACAATTGCTTCCCGATCCCAAAATCTGCGCTGGATCGGGCGATCAGTATTTCCATGTTTGTTCGGACCATTTTTCCTTTAACGCACTTCGCTGGTGTTTTTATCGCCGGTAAATTGTTAAAATGCAGAAAGCCCGCCGTATTTATTCACATAGCGATATTTTGCAGCCAAAAGTACGGATATTGTTACACCCGGAATGATTGAATACTCCCGGACACCGAATAATCTGTATGCTCTTCTTCTTTTCTTCAAATACGCACGACAAACATGAATTCACGCCGCAAATTTTTACAAACCTCGCTGCTGGGAGGCGTCATAACGGGAAGTTCCGATTTTTGGTCAAGGATCGCCCTGCAATTTGACAAACCCGAAAAGGACACCTTCCCGGCCGTTATCGCCACCTGGGGCCCCAACCTGAAAGCAAATGCGGCGGCCTGGGAAGTATTGTCGAAAGGCGGACGTGCACTCGACGCTGTAGAAGCCGGAGTCCGGGTACCCGAAGCCGACCCCAATGATTCCAGTGTTGGTTACGGCGGGTTCCCGGACCGCGATGGCAACGTAACCCTCGATGCGTGCATCATGGATGAATTCGGCAACGCGGGCTCTGTCAGTTTTTTGCAGCACATCATGCATCCCATAAGCGTCGCACGTCTGGTGATGGAAAAAACGCCGCATGTGATGCTTTCGGGCGAAGGGGCGCTTCAGTTCGCACTAAGTGAAGGATTTACAAAAGAAAATTTGCTGACGGATACCGCACGCCAGGCATGGGAAGAGTGGAAAAAGAAATCGGAATACAAACCAAAAATCAACGTGGAGCGGCACGACACGATCGGTATGGTTGCCATCGATGCGCAGCAGCGTATCGCCGGCGCATGTACCACCAGCGGCCTGGCCTTTAAAATGGCTGGCAGGGTGGGGGATAGTCCGGTAATCGGAGCGGGAATGTTTGCCGATAATGAAGTGGGCGGTGCGGCCGCCACAGGCCTGGGCGAACTTGTTTTGCGCACCCTCGGCAGTTTTCTGGTTGTGGAAGAAATGCGACGCGGCGTCCACCCGCAAAAGGCGGTGGAAATGGTGGTCAAGCGTATTGTCCGGAAATACCCCGGGCAGGTAAAAGAAAACCAGGTAGGATTCATTGCCCTTGATAAAAAAGGTCGCCACGGCGGCTTCGGTATTCACACGGGATTCAACTATGTATTATACCAGCGCGGTGAAAACAAGGTGTACGAAGCGGGCAGTCTATTGTAATGCATTGTGCTGCAACAACCGCTGCACCGCTTCCACCGCGCGCAGGGTTCTATCTTCAAAACCTCCCCGGATGATGACATGAGGCAGTTCGCGGCTCTCGAGTTCCTGCCGAAGCCGCTCGAACATCCAGTCCCGCTGGTGTTCGTATTCCCGTAACCCGTCGTTTTTCCACGGAATATCGGGTGCGAGCAGCAGAAACAGGTCATAATGGCGCATGTGATTGGCCCATGTGATCCAGGGCTGGCAAATGCCCCTGAAATAGATCTCGCTCCATACCCGGGTTACGATCAGATCGGTGTCGCAGAACAGAACCCGGTTGGCCTTTCTGGCCATTTCATCTTCCCGGTATAACTGACCGCCGGCGATATGGGCAAAATCGAGTTCAGTGAGGTCCATTCCAAATTTTTCGCAATAGCTGCGACCGTATTCCTCCACAAAAGCGGTTTGGAAGCGCTCCGCCAGTTTTTCAGCCAGATAACTTTTTCCGCAACTTTCCGGCCCGAGCAAGGCCACACGCATGATGTAATACGGGCGAACAATTTCAGGTAGTTGGTCCCAGTAAGCAACCGGGTTTTTGCGGATCAGCGAAGATGAAACGGGGTAATCGCCCGCTTCTGTTTCGAGTTCAATATGTTGTAAACCAGTTTTTTGTGCGACGCCCGCATGCTTTGCTGAACCCTCAAAGTATAAGGTGGTATTTTCCGGCAGGATGCTTTTCATCCGTTCTGCTGAACCTGGATGGGCGCCTGTCAGGTGCCGGACATCCAGTTCCGGAAAAGTATTCTTTACCCAGTGGTATCGCTGCCAGCCGGGTATGGGGTCGTGTTCGGAAGAGCAAACGAGTACGATCAGCCGATCACAGTGATTCATGGCGCTCCGGATCAGCCGTTCGTGTCCATGGTGAAAGGGCATAAACCTGCCAGGCAGTATGCCGGTTATTGTTCCTTTGCCGGTTGGCTTCATAGCGTCATTTTGTTTCGTTCAGTCGCCAGTCGTAATCGAGGTAGCCGATCTCCGTGTTATCGTTTAGTTGAACGTTTGAATACCTGTTCAGGTAATTGCGCAGGGAGCCTGCATCGCGCTCGAAATCACCTTTAAACCATTTGAAAATCTCCGAAATATCTGCTTTTCCGACAGTAATCCGGTTTCTTGAAGGATCGTTGACAAAACCGCGCATGGCGGTATCGAGTTGATTGTCGAGGTCGCCGGGAGTATATGCTGCGTTGAGAAGCCGGGGACAGGAATAGGACGCACAGTTGATCGCGGCATGGATTCTGGCATCTTTAAATACTGCGCGCAGAATATTGTGTTCTATGTTGTTCAGGTCGTAGGTAAAGCCCTGGATTTTAATAAATTTGATATCCCAAACCGAGTTTATGAACGCTACTCCTTTCTTAATATCCTTGATACTGGACACCGGGTAGTTTCTGATGACAAGTTGTATGGTAAAGGCATTGTAAGCATTGATCCAGTAGGCCATTTGCTCGTTGCGCGACCAGTTTTTATCATTCGGATGCGCCGATGCGAGCAGTTTCAGGTACATATTCAACTCACTGCTGTCACTGATAAAACCCTTATAATCCACAAATCCGTCTGCCCGGACGTGTTTTTTTACCAAAGCATCCCATATCTCATGCGTGACAGGCCTGGAATTGGTTTCGTGTCGTATTGCCCGGCAATAGGAACAGGTAAACCAGATACTCAGGGTGGCAAACAAGGCGGCCGTTGCTAGTAATATCTTTTTCATGGCGTTGCGTTTGATGTAATTGCGGTGAATTGGCAACTGAAATGATGCAGGGATTGCTACAAGCGCAATAACCCTTTGTAGACCCGCTTCATATCTGCCGGTGTGGCGCCTTTCCGAAACATCCGGTATAGAGTTGCATTGGCATATTGGACCCTGAACCACCCGTTGGTTTCGTATTTTCGTGCAGATGCGATGGCGTATTTGGGAATAATTCGCAGCGGGTAGTTCTTCTGCATGGCCCGCCGGAGAAAATCGTATTCTTCCATAATGGTGTAATATTCATCATAACACCCCAGTTGGAAAAATATCTCACGTCTTATGAAGTAGGTTTTGTCCCCGCCCTGACACCAAAGCCAGTTGAAGCGGTTAAAAAAGGCGTTTACTTTTAACAAAAAACGCTTCGAGTCGAAACGGTACCGGTAGCAACCCATTTTGTATCCCGATTCTATGGCCGAATGAATGTCCGCTACATAAGTGTCGGGCGGCAGGGTGTCGGCATGCACGAAATAAAGGATATCGCCCTGTGCGGCCCGGGCCCCCATGTTCATTTGTGCTGCGCGACTGGCTGTGGAGCAATGCAAGACCTTCGCGCCGGATTCTGTTGCTATTCGGACCGTATTGTCGGTACTTCCGCCATCCACCACTAAAATGTCATTCAAGGCTCCATTTCCGTGCTTTTGCAGGTATCGCAGCAGCGAGCCGATGTGCAGGGCTTCATTCAGGACGGGTATAATCACACTTATTTGCATGCGGAGAGAAAGCGCCTTTACCATTACCTACGAGGAAATCAGGGTTTTCGGATGCTGGAGAGTACGGTGAATCCCGGTGCAGGATGTTTCCGTCGAGCCGTGTGTTTCCCGGAATCCCGGGAATAAGGTGCAAGGCAATCTGCCCTGCCAGCGCCATGTCAGGGATTGCATAGCCGGCAATATCGACCAAAATCAGCAAATCATCGAATCGATAAGGAGAATCAGCGAATAATCTCTTTTTTTAATATTACAAATAATGCTATTATTATTAAATTTGCCAGCCTGATTTTTCAGAACAAAATTTTTTGAACTACACGGCGTTTCAACTACTCTTATCGTTTAGTCCTTGTAATCTTAGCCTTTGTTATTCCATCATGAAACAGCGCAATTCGCTTTCAGAGACACTCCAAAACCTTGAAACCCTGGGATACCGCCTTGCCGACGATCAAATGGCAGAATTTCCGGAGGAATCCCTTCAATCAAATGACTGGCGCCTGGACTCGGTCGAACAGGTGCTTCAGGAGCAGGGGAAAATGCTTGTGATAGCGGTTTCCAGCGCGAGCAGACACATGAAACTGGTATTTGTAGAAATTTTGACCTCCCTTGCGGATTTTTCCCCCATCGTTTTACTGCGCCGCCTTTTTCCGATGCAAAACCGCACGGACTTTCAATTGAGTGCCGTGCCGACCCATTAACCGAGCTGGATTTTAGTGTGTGCCGTTCGCCAGGTGGCGACCGGCGAGCATTGCCGTTTTACCCGGCATCATGCAACACGAGCATGGGCGCGCTCACGCGTTGCGCGAGTTTGCGGGTTGTGCTGTCATAAAACAGCCTGTGAAACAAGCTGTGCTCGTGCGCAACGGCGATCAGCATGTCCGCATCGGTTGATTCTATGAAATTCATGACGGCCTGCACCGTTTCGAGATCGTGCAGGTAGTGAAAATCGTGCCTGATATCGGCCAGTTTCCGGCTGAACGCTTCCTCTTGGGTTTTGTCAGCCTCGCCGGGCTTGTCCAGAATACTCACGACGTGGATTTTGCCTTTCTGCAATTGCGGCAGTTCGCGAAGGGGGTCAAGGGAATTGCGATCGGCCCGTAAACGAAAATCGGTGGCGAAAACCGCGTTCACCTTTTCCCTGAAACCGGCTTTTTGCGGTATGACCAGTACGGGCTTTTTGGATCTGCTGATCACCCCGGCGGCAACACTGCCCAGAAGCACTTTCTTCAAGCCTGTTGCGCCTGTAGTGCCCATTATGATCAGGTCTGCATTTTCCTTCTCCGCGATGGCATGCACGGCCTGCACCGGAAAACCGATATAGCACAGCGTGCGTACCGGTATTTTTTTCAGCGACTCATGCCGTTTTTGGCGGGTGACCCAATCCTTCAGGTCTTTTTCCCGCTGTTTGAAATATTCATCGATCCAGAAAGCACTGTACACATTGTTCTCGACGCCTTCATTGGGAAAAACCAC
>JAKOXM010000723.1 GCA_029781095.1 Bacteroidota bacterium | reverse complement strand
CCTTGTCGCGCTGTCTGCGCAGCCGCTCCAGGGCTTTTATTCCTACTCTTTCGCCGGCGAGCACGGCACGGACCTCGGTATCCACTGCCTCCTCGCTGGCGCGCCAGCGGTGGTAGAAGTATTTGGCGCTGCCGTCGAGGGAGCGGAGGTTTAGTTGAGTGAGGTGTGTGGTGGATGTGAGTATGTGTGACATGTTGCGGTTGTTGTTAGTGAACAATGCGGGTTGTAAATATCCTGCCTGTGCGGGGGTATGCACAGGACAGGAGCGGGTTAGGAGGTGTGCTTTAGTCGGTCGCTGTTGGCCCAGAGGCGGTCGGCGATATCGCGTAGGTCTTTAAATATTTTTCCAGCGCGCCAATCGTCGGGGTCGGTGGAAATATCGAGGCGGAGCGCTTTGGAGTATCCGGGACGGTGTATCCAGAGCCCGTTCGACTGGATGCAGAGTTCTACGCCCAATCTGTTGGCGTGTTCTCGCAGGTCTTGTATCGTATGGCCATAACACTCGAGTAGTTTTTGTTCGAGTTGTTGTGTTACTGTGGTGTTGCTTTGCATTTTTATCGTGCTGTTTCAACCCCACCCCCAGCCCCTCCCCCGAATGGGAGGGGTGACTGTGAGCGGGTGTTGGGTGAATGGTTGTACCGCATCCGGGGGGCCGGATGTGCGAGTATTGTCTTGTGTGGTGTGTGGAATTGAAGCGTGCCCGTGTTGTGGGCAGGGGATTAAAGCCGGTCGCGCAGTATGCGCTGCCGTCGCTGTCGTCGGAGTTTGCGGAGGTACGTTTCGCGGCAGGCGGTGAAGCCGGCCGAGCCGATCAGGGCGATTATCGCCCAAACGATTAGTATTTTCATTGTCTCGCTTTTTGCGCCCGGCACCTGGGGGGTGAGGTGCGCTTGGGCGAGTAGTTATGGTATCGTCGCGGGTCGCCATCCTGCCTGTGATTTAGAACCTGCTCTGTTGATTTGGTGCAGGCGGATGGCGACCGGCGACGGGGTGTGATTTATAGTCGCGGCTTGTATGCGTTGTAGGTGGCTTCCGCTGTGATTCGGTAAAGCAGGGCGCTGGATCCGAGTTTCCACAGGATTTCAAGCATGCGCGGTTTTTCACCTATGGTGATGGATGCTCCGAGGTTGTAGCATCCGAAGCCGGTAAGCACAAGGCCTGCGTCTCTGGTTACGTGGTAGGAATCCCAGTTGCTCGTGGTTCCATAGTATCGGGACTTCATTTCTGCTTTTCCGCCGAGGTATGCGCCGGCAGCGATGGATGCGTAGCCTCCGATGGTGGTCCATAGTCTGGCCTGTTTTGCGCTGTTGAAGATGAACAGCGTTTTGGCCGGCTGCGGATCAGGCTTCATTAGGTCCGAATGGAGGCTTGGCTGGGCGAAGGCTGCGGTAACGAAAAGGAGCAGCGCGATGATCGCTGTCGTTTTTGGGGCAGTCTTTTGTGCCAACCTGCGCAGATCGCGTTCCAATTGGTTTAATTCGGCCTTTTCTTTGGCCATTTGAAGTTTTTTGTCGGCGTAGGTTTTTTTATCGTTGGACATGATTTTGTGATTTTGAAGGTTTCTCCACCATGCGCCGCCCGGATTCGGCCCTTCCGGTCGTTTCCGGACATTCCTCGGGCGGGCATAGCGGCGAATCGTAACATCTTAAAAACCAAAGTTCTTTATGCTTCCTGGTGCGTTATCACTTCTACGTTGGCCCTCCCTGCCCTATCGGCATGGACGACTGATCGGCCTGCGGGGAAAAGGGTCATGGCGTATTCCCATTTTTCAAGGC
>JAKOXM010000703.1 GCA_029781095.1 Bacteroidota bacterium | reverse complement strand
TCTTGTGATCGCATTCAGGGCAGGAAACGTAGCAAGCCTCTGCACGTTCCGTATCGGTAAGAATCTTCCCGTTTTCCTCCTCTTTCGGAAACTTCATTCTTCCCCATTTCACGACAAACTTATGACCGCAATTAGGACAGGGGCAAAACCATTCTCGCCGGTCTGATTGCAGATATGAAACCCATATTGGAGCTTCCTCTGTGGTCACCGTTGATGCTTTGACAACCTTGCTGTTCGGGAAAGTCTTTGTTCGTTCAATCGCCAAATCTTCCGGCGAACCTTCTTCACCAAGTGACGGGGGGTACTTGTCCAATTCGTCAAGGTACAGATAGCGAATAGGTCTTGACGCAAGGTTTGAGGCACTTCCAGCGCCAGCAAGCGCAATGACACAGTTATCCAGTTCCATTTCAAGCAAATTGAATGTGCCACGACCAGACAGGATATGAGCGCCTGTTACCGAACAATCTGTGATGACCTGCTGCAATCGGCTTTTGGAAAAACTTTTTGCCATCTGCTCGGAGGGCATGACAAACAGGGAGTTTCCGGGATCGTTGTCGATCGTCCAGACACAGCAGATTGTTTCCATCAGGGTTTTTCCGGTCTGCGCACCAAAGGCAAGAACCAACTCCCTTGTGTCAGGATTGCGAAACGATTCCATCACCTCGCGGATATGCGGAGTATGCCGCGTTCGGTACGGGCCTGGTGAAAATGTTCCAGTTTTGGGGGTAAGGACAATGTTTTCCTCTGCCCACTCCCAAAGTTTACGCTCCGGTGGTGGTCGAAATGCGGAAGCCAAAGCCTCATCAGTCGCCAAATGGATTTCTTGAGAAACTGTCAAGGATCATCCTTATTTCATCGGTCAATATCTTTTGAACTTCGCCAATACTCGAAACGTTGACAAGTTCATGTGCCAGTTTTACAGGAAATTGCAGCAACTTCGAACGGACATTATTGGCAAGGCGGGTATAGCCGTTTCTCACTTCTTCGGCAGGAAGCAGGTTTTTACGCAAGGTCTGGATATCAAGGACGCTTTGCTCCGCCTTTCGCAGTTGTTCCAAAGCCTGGCCGGATGTCCTTATGCGAACCTGCAAAAGGGATTCATCACCAGCAGCGGCGGCTTCCTCGCAAAGGCGAACGGTATAGTTTACGGTCTTTCGGAAGCCGTTCAGGATGTTGTTAAAGTCACCGTCATCACAGTCTTCAAGGTTTGCAGGAATCTCAGGAATAATGATTTCAGCAGAGGAGGGGGGGATAACGGGAACATCCTTGCATTCTGCCTTTTGCCTTTTTTCAGCCTTCTTTTTCTCGGCCAAAAACCGGGTTACGCCAGTCCACATCTTCGATCGTCTCTTACTGGTTGCAAGCACCCAATCACATACTTCCTGCACGTTGAAAAGGTTGCCAACCTTACGCGGGAATGTCTTGTCCTGATAAGCTTTTCGGATAGACTGATTCGTTATGTTCAGGAGGACGGATAGCTCCTCCGTCGTAACATGGTCTTTTGCTTCAATCTGTTTGCTGACCTTTACCACGGGATAAAACTCCATAAATATGTTTCAGTGCTATAATGTTAAATATATACCAAATTTGCGAAAAAGTAACGTTTTGTTGTTATAAATTCACGCTTTTTCGCAAAAATGAGAAATCGAGGATTTTTTGAAAGGCATAAAAGGGCGAAAATTGGTTTCAAAAACCAGATATGGGAACGGTGCGGGCTGGCGCGACCCCTGCCTTGCCCCCTCCCCCGGAAGTACCTTTCCGGCCGGCGAAGATTCGGCATCGTATAGTACGGCATCGGATAGTACGGCATCGGATAGTACGGCATCGGATAGTACGGCATCAGATAGTACGGCATCACGAGCGCCAGGTTGCCACCGGCGAGGATCGATGAGGCACGGCGTACCAGGTTGCCACGATCACCACACATGCCAGACTGGATAGACGCCGATGCTACAGCTGCCGGATGATATTGGCTATATGTATACGAGGTGGACGAGGTGGACGAGGCGCAGCGTATTGGTTGCCCTGTATCACTTTCCCTTGCTTAAAAAATATTTTAACTTTTTTTTCAAAAAAACGTTTGACAACTATTTATCCGATGATATAGTAAACGCATAACGCAGGGGATTCGCCCCCGAAACCGAAAAGGAAAAAAAAAATTGAAAAAAGATCGCAATTACATTTGACAAGTAGTTATCCGATGATATAGTAGTAGCGTTGACAGGGCAAACTGGCAATAACGCCAGCCCCAAACCCAAAAACAGGAAAGGAAACGACAATGAACACAAACGAGCAAATCAAACAGGCTGCTTTCCCATACGGATTTCCGGAAGGTGCAAAACGCGCCGTAATCGAGTTCT
>JAKOXM010000697.1 GCA_029781095.1 Bacteroidota bacterium | reverse complement strand
TTGTAAAATAATTTCAGCGACTTACCTTTGCACCCGCTTTTGAAAAGCGAGGCGCGATAGCTCAGCCGGTTAGAGCGTATGATTCATAATCATAAGGTCGGGAGTTCAAGTCTCCCTCGCGCTACCTCGAACGCCGGGTCCCAACAGGTCCGGCGTTTTTCTTTCCGGCAATAGTCAGCCCACCAAACACTCAATTACGTCAAATTCAAAGTATGACACGCCAAAAAAGCGAAACGGCAGAGCGCACATGCGCCCTGCCGTTTTCGTTGACTGGCTGATATGCCGCCGGCACGGGCAAAAATCCCGTACCCGGGCAAAAAACTTATTTCATGGGTTCCAGCGTCGCCTCGATGGACAATCTGGCCTCTTTTGCCAGTTTATCGGCAACGACTGACGGAACGGAAATGCCGTAATCGGACAACACGACATTAAACGCTGTCGAAGCCGTTGCTTTCCCGCTTTTGACATTCACTTTCACCGGCACTTTTACCTGTTTGGTGACACCGTGCAACGTAAGATCGCCGGAAAGGGTGGGCTCATAGGTTCCATCCTGGTTAAAATTAACCTTGGAAGGGTCCTCTATCTTGCCTTTGAAAGTAGCCTTGGGAAATTTGCTGCTTTCCATATAGTTTTCATTGAAATGCTCCTGCATCAGCGACTTTTCGAACAAGAAACTTTTTACCAGAATTGCTGCTTCCGCACGGCTGGAAGCAAGGTCTATCACCAGGGTTCCGCTTTTGGCAGTAGCCTCGATACGCTCCGGAGAATTTTTGGAGGTCGCGTCAAAATACACCTTTGCATCGCGGGTGAAAAGACGTTGAGCAGGCAACAGGGCCGGGGCTGCGAGTGCGGCCAACAGCATAACGGATGAGAGATTACGAAACATGTCGATTAGTTTAAGTGTGAAAGTGAGAGTACTTAATATCATTGGGACGGGCTATTCACAAATAGCCACTACCGTTTGCAAATCATTGATAATCTTTTAGATATCATTGTGGAGCGCCACTGTCAACCCATGCTTTGATTTTGTCTACATAACAGGATGTCAGGGCGGCTCCTCCCTGCGGCATGGCTTTGTAGCCGGCCAGATGTGCTACAGATCCGTACAATTTTCCGCTCAAGGCACTGGCTTTGGTTTCGTCGTAATTCGTGAGTTTAAGCCCGCCCGAAGGGTTGGCCCCACTGTGGCAGCCGGTGCACCGGTTGGCCATCAGGGCATTCACGAAGTTGGTGTACGTAACGTTCGCTGTGCTGCAGTTGCCGTACCCTTCGTTGCAGTTATTGTTGAGCGCACCTTGCTCAATCCATTTTTTGATCAGGTTTTTCTGATCGGCCGACAACGGGGAATCGGGCGAAGGCGGCATCCGGTCCTCCGGATTCGTCAGATTGAGCACCGTATACAATTTACTGTTGGCAGGCTTGAACGGTTTTACGCCTACATTCATCACATTCTGATAGTTCGTCGTCACAATGCCCTCCTTGTGAGACTGCGCATCGTGGCAGCCGGATTTGGCGCATTGGGAGATGAGCAATGGCAACACCTGGTTTTGAAAATAAACCGTGTCGGGACTACAGGGCACACCTGAATAATCGGCAGTATCCACCGGAGGCGGAGGTTGAATGGTATCCACCGGATCATTCGTGAGGGGAAGTACTAATTCGTGGCGACAGGCCGGCAAAAACAGGGTTACCAGGAAAGCCGTCATGAATATTGCAAAAACAAGTGAACGCATCAAACAAGGTTATTTTAATGTGATTGATCAGAGTGAAAATACGCGGGAAACGTTGAATCCGAACCGGATACCCATATTGGACCATTTATCGGTCGTGTGGGTCAGGAACTGGTTTTCCAGCAACCCGAATGAGTTGGTCGCAAACAGCTGAAATACGTGGCCGCCGGTTTCGATATCAATGCCGATGCCCAGACTGTCGTAATATTTTTGACGGGTATAATCCAGCGGGCGATAGCCATATTCGACCGTCAGCGCCATGCGTTTGGTAAACTTGAATCGCGTGGCCGCAGCCAGTATATAAACGTCGTTTTTATCGGAAATATGTTCTGCGAGGTTGTAGTGCACCATCGTAGGGGCTATCTGGAAGGAAAAACGGTCGGAAAATTTCCGCGCGATAATGATCTGTTGCGCATAGGATAAACGGCTGGAAAACAGAGCGTATTTATCAAAACCGTTTGCCTCTTTGTTGACGTCCTTTTGCATCGTGGCGTATGCGCTGGAAAACAGCGTCACGCTGAGCGGAGATCCGCCCGATTCGCGCTGGCGAAGCAGGCGATATTTAAGAAATCCGTCCAGCAGTTTTTCGTAGGATGTACGGCCGACACCAAAGGAAAAACGCCCGTCAAAACTGTATTCCAGCCCGATGCGGATACTGGCGCCGCCGTCGAGGCCAAAGAAGTCGTACCAACCGCTGTTAAGTGGACCGAAACGGTGGGAGATGCGAAAATCAAGGCTGTGCCGGCCCGGCACCTCGATCGTCTGAAAATTGATGAGGCGTGTTCCCTTGAAAGTTGCCAGGACAAAATCGTTGGCAGGCGTCGGCTCCAGGCCCTTCAACAGGTCGTCGTTCTGGGCATTCAGTCCGTTAAAAGATGCCAGGGCAAGCAATGTACCGGCGATAAAAAGATATTTTTTCATGAATTCTGTACAAAATGAGTATCAGGAATAACCCTTCCCGGATGAATGAATCAATTTTAAAAAATCAAAAAAGAGCGTTCAGTTGTCAGGCGTTCCTTCATCGATCCATT
The DNA here is from genome assembly GCA_029781095.1 of Bacteroidota bacterium. Lineage (GTDB taxonomy): Bacteria > Bacteroidota > Bacteroidia > Chitinophagales > Saprospiraceae > M3007. The sequence goes on along the minus strand of JAKOXM010000697.1, from coordinate 9,458 downwards.
TCCGTATTTTAGCCTGGTAACAATCGTTGATCTTGGCAGAACTGCCTTGCGGCATTTGGATTGCATTGCCGTCCCAGACAATGGCGCTCCAGAGTTTGCCATTTGAAGCCACGTTACGTGTGTCGTTATAGCTGTTCAGCGCAATACCGCTTGTAGAAAAAGAATTGTGACATGAATTGTTGGCGCCACAAGAATTATTCAGAATAGGCTGAATATCAGTACTGTATTTAATAACGACGGTCGTATCGCAACTTCCGTTCAACAGAAGTTCAGGATGCAACTCCTCCTGGTTGTCGTAATAGCAACCGGAAAAAAAGGCAAGGGCCACTCCTGAGATAAAGATTAAAAGAGAAACGCGCGGGTTCATAATATTTAAGATAAAAGGTTAAAAATGAATTAGTTGTTATTAGCCCCTTGCAATATCCATACATAGATGGAGGCGATCTGCTCATCCGACAGCGGGTCGTTCGGACTTGGCGGCATGGCTCCTCCCGTGTACAGGCGGATAACATTGTAAAGCCTGCTGTCGTGCGGCTTGCCCGCCTTTACACCGCAATACCGGACTACCTCGTCATAGGTGGTCAGCGGGAATAGCTCACCGCCGCTGCCGCCTACATGGCAGCCCACAGATGCACAATTTGAACTGATGATCGGAGAAATATCCGTTTGATAGGAGATTTTAGGTAAATCGGCAGTAGGATCTACTTGTTGGGTAATGCACGAACTCATGAAAAAGAGGCCGGCCAACGGCAAAAATAGTTTCACAGAATACAATTTAAAAGATTTGGTAAATGTGTTTGCCCCAATATAAACGGGTAAAATCCGGGAGGGGATGCCTTTCAACTACTGAATCGGTAAAAAAAGCCTCTGAACCGGAAAAAACCGGGCGGGAGCAAGCCGCCTCCAGAAAACAATTGTTGGCGGGAGGCGACTTGTTCCCGGCTGTCAATCGTCGTCGTCAGCATCGCCTGATTCAGCCTCGCCGGCTCCCTGCCCGTCGTTTTCGGGCGCTCCGGCCCCCTCGCCACCGTTGGCGTTCAGCCACCCGCTGAGCAGATTTCGCTGCGCTGCGCTGAGTCTGGCCTCCGGATGCATCCATGTATAACTCGCCAAAGGCATTTCACCCTCCGTGACCTTCTCCCCGGCTTCTTCCAGAATCTCCGAGCGGTCACCGGGTGATAATGCTCCGAATGTGCTGAAATTCAGGGCCTCCCGGCCTTCGTCGACGTGGTTGGCCACCCACCAGGAGACCGGCGCAACGCGGCTGTACCACGGGTACCGGGTCTCGTTGGAATGGCAATCATAACAGGCAGCCTTTAATACCGCCTTCACGTCGGCCGGCGGATTGGCTACCTGCTGAATATCCATGGCTGCAACGACAGGCGGGTTCCTGATATCTGGCTGTATGAACTGGATGGCTAACAAGGCGACGGGGATCGCCAGCCAAATTTTATTTTTCATAACGGAATTTTATGTTCGGTGAATGAATAGCGTACTCATGCTCCGGGCAAAAGTGCCCGGAATTCAGAAAACCGAACTAAACGCGTGGAGGGCGAAGCAGTCTCGTCCGAAAATCGGAGGGAAGCAGCGCCTCGTCATACTGCGGAAGATTTTTGTTGCCTTCATCCAGTCGCACCTGCATGCGGGGAAAAGGAAGCGCCGGCGGCAGTACAAAGGACAGGCTGCTTGTTGAAATGGTCTGCAGGGGTAGTTTCTGGTGAAACGGGTCGGATTTACGGTGCGCCGCATCGGCATAATGGAGCCGCAGAAATTCAAAAAACGACCCTTCTGAAGATTCCGACCTGTAAAGATTAAAGTGATGTATTAAAAGCGGGACTTTCATCAGTTCGTCACCCAGCAGGTTGCCGCTGGAGAATTGAATAACCAAAATGAAAACGAACAAATGGCGCACACTTTTTTATTTGGGACAAAATTGCCGGTAAAAAATTCGGATTGCCATGATTTCCGGCATACAATGCGTTGATGGTGATCACCTGATTCAGCGCAGGCGCATTTGCCTGGTGTGGTACGTATTCCGGAAATAAAGGCCCGCGAGCAGTCCGAAAACAAACCCGCCGATATGAGCCCACCAGGCGATTCCGCCTGCATCCTGGTGACTGAGCCCCAGCACCTGGAAACCCGACAATGCCTGCTGCACGAACCAAAAACCCAGAAACACCCACGAAGGAATATAGAAGACGATAAAAAAGAACAGGAGCAACATTTTGATGCGTGAACCGGGGAACATGATGACATAGGCGCCCATCACGGCTGCAATGGCGCCGCTGGCGCCCACGCAGGGCACGCCGCTCGTCGGATCGAAAATCACCTGCGCCAGCCCCGCCACCAAACCGCCCAGGATGTAAAATACCACAAAACGTACGCTGCCGACCACCGCCTCGATATTATCTGCAAATATCCACAGGTACAGCATGTTGCCGAGCAGGTGCAGCCAGCTTCCGTGCAGAAAAAGGCTCGTTACCAGCGTCTGCAGATCGATTCCGTGCGAGATTTCATACGGTATGGCGCCCCAGGTTTCGACAAAAGAAGCCTGGCTCCCTTCGGGCAGTGATGACTGTAGAAGAAACACACCGATATTCAGCGCGAGAAAGCCGTAACTGAAAATCGCCGGGTGGCCGTCTTCGATATTCTCATCACCGATGGGAAAAATCATGGTTGCGGAATTTAGATCAAAGTTAAGGCGGACTTTTCAATTATCGGGAGGGGCGGAACCGAGATCATCAGCCGGGAATTTGCGTATCATTTTCCGTACGCCCGATGCTATTTCCGAAAACGGCAGTTCCTCTTTCGCTATATACATCACCATAAAAATAATATTCCGGCCGCCGAGTTTTTCATAAAAATCATGCTTCTGCAGCCGGTAGGCTTCCCGGATACGGCGTTTCAGGAGGTTGCGCTGCACGGCAGTTTTGAAATTGCGTTTGGAAACGGAAACGGCAATTTGGGCTGTTCCCGGTTCCGACCGGCCAAGCTCCGTTACACCCCTCGGGATCGCAGGTTCCGGCTCGCCTGAACCGTTTGTTGCTTCCAGCCATACCACACGCAGGGGGTATGCCACAAAAGCATGGCCGCCCTTGAAAAGCCTGCCGATGGCTTTCTGGCTCTTAAGCCTTTCCTGTCGGGTAAACGTAGGCATGAGAAGGCGAAAATAAGTATGTGTGTCATTAAGAGTATGTTTAAATTTCGGTGTCGGAGCGAAAGTGGGCAAATTTTATTTCAGGCAAGGCAAAATTTGCAGCCGTAGCCGGGCGCCTATGGCGAAAATTTTAACGAAGCAAGAAATAAAATTGGCTGTTTGCAGCCCCGCGGCCAAAACTTAAACATACTCTGAAACACTATAATAAAATGGGCAACGTCGTGAAAGTTAGCACATTAGCACATTAGCACATTAGCACATTTAATAATTAGCACATCTGCTTAACAATCGCCGGTGTAAGTGCATAAAAGAAACCCGTCCTGTGGCTGTGCAGCCAAAGGACGGGTCGGAATACGGCTTATTCTATACAGGGAAAGCCTGCCGCAAAATCGCCCGATGCTTATTTCAGGCGTCTTTCGTCAGAAACCGAAAGTTTCCGGCGGCCTTGTTTGCGGCGGCGCGAGAGGACTTTGCGACCGTTTTTGGAGGCCATGCGCTCGCGAAAACCGTGTTTATTTTTACGGGCGCGGCGGGACGGTTGGTACGTACGTTTCATCGCTGATCAAAAATGGAATGGTGTAATACTTTTCAAAAATGGAGCGCAAAGGTAATATTGTTTCCGGGAAATAAAAGTGCAGGCTATAAATTTATGAAAAAGAGTAGACAATCCATACTCCGGAGGACACGCTCCGATCGGCACTGAACCGGCGAAACAATCGGTGCATTGCGACTTTTTGGCTTCCGGCGGACATTTACAGCGGTTAAAGTTCTTTTAATAGCCTGTGGATTAAGCAGCGAACGACGAAAACAACGTTTCTTTGCATCCTCTATTAAAAAGTTGAAACCGTCTGGATCATATGATGCGTCAAATCCTCCGAATATCTGTTTTTGCATCGCTGTCCTTGCTATTTGCAGGCAACGCATTTGGCCAAAATCCTGTCAAGTGGTCCTTTTCCACAAAAGACGCCGGCAACTGCCAGGTTGATCTGATCATGACGGGCACGATAGACGATGGCTGGTACACCTATTCGCAATTTCTGGAAAGCGAGGAGGGTCCCGTTCCCACGGTCATTACCTTTAAACAGGAAAAGGGATTCAAACTGATCGGCAAGGCAAAAGAAAGCGGCGACATTATCAAAGTGCATGACAAGGTGTTCGATATGAACCTTACCAAGTTCAAGCACAAAGCCGTGTTTACGCAACGGGTGGAACTGACGGCGCCCGTAACATCCATTTCAGGTTATATCAACTACATGACCTGCAACGATGAAATGTGCCTCCCGCCCCGGGATGCCGATTTCGATTTTAAAATCGGCGCACTGAGCAGTTGCCCGGTCATGCCTGCCAAAAACGATAAAAGTGAATTGCCCCAGAAACCGCAGCCCTCGCAGGGCAGCGGCGATCAGGGTGCCGTTCCCGATGCCTCCAACGGAGATACCACCAGTGATGTTGCCGCCGGCCCTGCCGATGCAACCACACCCGATGACCCCAATTTCAAGGGATTTTTCTATTCCAAGCGCCCGGATATCAATGCCGCCAAGTTCGTGGGCAATTGTACCGATTTGACGGGCGAAGGCAGCAGCGACAGCGCTTCCCTGTTGTCTCTTTTCCTCTTTTGCTTCTTCGGTGGTCTGATCGCCCTGCTTACGCCCTGCGTATTCCCGATGATCCCGATGACGGTGAGTTTCTTTGTCAAACGCTCGAAGGACCGCAAAACCGGCCTGCGCAATGCATTTATTTATGCAGCCAGCATCGTTTTGATCTTTCTGGCCCTCGGCACGGCCGTCACGTCGGCACTCGGGCCAACGGCACTCAACGACATGAGTACAAACAAATACTTCAATCTATCGGTATTTGTCCTGCTCGTGGTGTTTGCTTTTTCTTTTTTCGGATTTTACGAAATTACCCTGCCGTCGTCCTGGGTGAATAAAAGCGACCGCATGGCCGATAAAGGCGGCCTTGTAGGCACGTTTTTCATGGCTTTTACGCTGGTGCTGGTATCGTTTTCATGCACGGGCCCAATCGTCGGCACTTTGCTGGTGGAGGCGGCCCGCACGAACGCAGGCGCTGCGTTGTTCGGGTTTATCCCGCTGAAACCCGCAATCGGAATGATGGGCTTCGGGTTCGGACTGGCACTGCCATTCGGCCTTTTCGCCATGTTCCCGAGCTGGCTGAATTCGCTTCCCAAATCGGGCGGCTGGATGGATAACCTGAAAATTACCCTCGGCCTCGTCGAACTGGCGCTTGCGTTCAAATTCCTCAGCACCGCCGACATGGTGGAACAGTGGGGACTCCTTCGATTCGAGACATTTCTTGCCTTATGGATACTTATATCGGTCGTCCTCGGGCTTTACCAACTTGGCGCCATACCATGGAAGGGCAATAAAGGCCGGCCGGGGATTGGGCGACTTGCCATGGGGCTGCTTTCCATTGCATTTGCCTCTTACCTCGGCTGGGGCCTGATCAATTACGAATCCCTGTCGCTTGTAAGCGGTCTGGCCCCCCCCGTGCACTACAGTTACAAATACGATGGCCAGCACAAGAACAAACACGATGGTCCCGGCTGCCCGCAAGGCCTTGACTGCTACCATGATTTCGACGAAGCTTTGGCGGCCGCCAGGCAGCAAAACAAACCCCTTTTTGTAGATTTCACGGGTCACGGCTGCGTAAATTGCCGCAAGATGGAGGAAAATGTATGGCCTCTGCCCGGTATTATCGAACACCTGCGCAACAACTACGTCGTGGTATCGCTATATGTGGATGAAAAAGTACGTCTGTTCCCGGATAATGACTTTGCCTACCTCCTCGACCCGAAAACAGGCGAAAAACTGCGCACGGTCGGCAGCAAATGGAGTTCGTTTCAGGTCAACAACTTCGACGTGAGCGCACAGCCGTACTACGTGCTTATGCACAACGACGGCAAAACGCTGCTGAACAAACCGACCGATTATGCCAATGGACACGATCCGGCCGTATACAAAGCCTTTCTCGATTGCGGGTATGATGCATTTCAGCGCCTCAGGGACGGGCAGGAAAAGGAAATGATCGGAGCGCGCTGAATTTTTTGGTTTAGAGAGGTTGAGGCAGGTTGAGAAGAGGGGTTTAGGGATTGTCAAAGTTAAACTTGAAAAAATGAACTTTGACAATTTTATAAACCTTTCTAACCTTTCTCAACCCCTCTAAACTCTTTATTTTACCTTGATCACCGGCTTCAACTTGTACGCTCCATTGCCGGTTTGCAGAATCGATTTCTCGGCGTCGAAATCCAGCGTCAGCGTATTGATATCAAGGTTCAGGTGTTTGTCTATTTTGACTTTCAGGCCCGATTCCTGGGCGCTCGGCGTATCCATTGCATAGAGGACGCTGTCCACCATCACGGAATTGTTGTTGCCCAGGATGAACCGCACTTCCTTCAGGGTATCGGTTGACATGGTACCTGTTGCCAGCAAAGTATCCACACCATTCTGGAATTCAAGCAAATTGTAAATGCCTGCATTGGTATTCAGCGATACCCATTGCGAAGTATCATTGGTAGTTTTGATTCGTATTTCCTGGATATCAATGTTTACCTGCTGGAAATCGCCCGGGCCGTCGGTGAGGCGAACGTTCAGCGTTGCAGCGCCTTTGTCACTGTCTTTGGTGCACGCGAAGAAGGCTAAAAGACTGGTTGTCAGTAAGATTACAAAAACATTTTTCATGTTTGAAAGCAGTTTGTCGTTAAAAAAATCGGATTGAGAAAAGGATTAAACACAGCGTTCAGACGCTTGCAGGAATTGGCTTGTAAACGGTTAACCCCCGGGTATATTTCCAAAAACATACCAACACGGCAAAAAATCCTGAATTTTGGGTAGAAACACATTCACCCTTTTCGCGCAGCAAATACGCCATCGCAGTCGCATCCGCAAAATGCGGTATGCTCAAACCTTTATTACTGAATGTAATAGCAAAATAGCAAACAGGCTGCTTCCCGGATGGAAGCAGCCTGTTTGGCTAAAAAGAAAATGTATGACCTGAAACAGACCTACGGTTCCGCTTTCTCCAGTCCGTCGCCCGCTTCTGCGTGCTGGCCGGTTATTTCCTCGTGGGTGTGATACGGCACATTATTGAGTTGCTGGATCAACTGATCGCGCACGGTTTTAAACTCATCCAGCACAGCGCCCTTGATCGGTTCCGGTTGGGGCAGATTGAGTCGCAGGTGGTCCACTTCGCGGCCGTTCTTCCAAAAGCGGAAGCATACGTGCGGCCCTGTGGCAAGTCCCGTAGAGCCTACATAACCGATGGTTTGGCCTTGTGCCACGTGTGCGCCCGGGCGAATGCCCTTGGCAAAACCGCTCATGTGGAGGTATTGTGTTTGATAGACGCCGTCATGACGGATTTTCACGTAATTGCCGTTGCCGCCTTTGCGTGTTGCCTCCAGCACCGTTCCCTCCGCGACGGACATAATGGGCGTACCGGTCGGAGCGGCATAGTCGGTGCCGAGATGGGCCCTTTCATAGCCGAGGATGGGGTGCATACGGTGCAGGTTGTATCGGCTGCTGATGCGTGAATATTTGAGCGGCGACTTGAGAAATGCCTTTCGTGCCGGCCGGCCGTCGAAGTCAAAATAATTGGATTTCTCTCCGGGTTTTTCAAAATTAAAGGCATAAAATTCTTTCCCTTCCCTTTCGTACACGGCAGCAATGATCTTGCCGGTACCCACGGCCTCTCCTTCCACGAAGTGCTGTTCGAACACAACTTTGAAGCGATCGCCCTGTTTTTGGTGGTAAAAGTCAACCGATGTGGCCAGCACGTCGATCATACCGTCGGCAAGTTCGTCGCTCAGGCCATTATCCATCAACGCTTGCCAGAAACTTGTCTCCAGCACACCGGAAGCAGATACGATCTCGGTTTTCACATCGCGCTTTACGAGTTCGACCGAATAAGGCTCTTTCAGGTTAAAAACAACGTATTCATAAGGCGAAGGCTCGTACACCATGTAATCCGGGAACAACCCCGGATGTTGTGTAAGAAAATTCAGTTTTCGCCCGATCCGCATGGAGCTGATGTTGAATTTCCCTTTGCAGTTTTCCACAATCCGGTTCACCTGGGGGTAGCTCAGCCCGTGCTTCATCAGGATTTCGCCCAATACATCGCCGGATTTGAGTTCGCTTTCAACATGTAGAAATTCATCGATGGCAAAACCCCAGCGCATATTTTCCGGTACTACGGGAAGTGCATCAAGCGAGGGGGCGGCAAAGGCAAGGGCTGCGGCCTGGCGGTGTTTGGAAATCTGCATGGATGCAGCGAAAACACCTGTTAGCAGGGCGGCAAACGCGGCAAACGCAAGAATACGCCGGGCCTTTATCCGCTTTAAACGTCGCAGCCACTGCTGCGACCAATTGCTGTCTGATTTCACGGTATGTGTGTGTAAGATTAGCGTAAGGCATTTCAGGGGGCAGCGGCAAAAATAGGATTGCATTTTGTTTTTTCTCACATGAGAGGGCTTAATTTAACTAACATTCTTTTTCGTACGATATTCGCAAAATGTTGATAACCTGTTTTTTTGATGTAAGAAGTTTTAAAAATGATTGAAAAAAGCAGGCCGTCAGCCACCAGACTTGTGATGAAAAGGCTTGAAAAGAAGAGAATGCTCCGGCCCCGGCTTTACCTTTCGCACAAAAAATTATGCAGCCGCGTTTCGTGCGATTCTGTTTGCTTCTATTTGCGCTCTCTCCACTTCCGGCATTTTGTCAGAGCAGTACTTTCGATACCAATAACGAGGCCTGGGAAACCAATGGCGACGCTACGAGCCCCTATGCTTCGTGGATTTCCACAGGCGGCAATCCCGGCGGACACATCCGTGTCACCGACCAGTCCGTCGGAGGCACCTGGTATTTCCAGGCGCCGGCCAAATTCCTCGGCAATAAATGCGATGCCTACGATACCTGGCTGCGCTACGACCAGTACGTGAGCGATACCAGCGCCCAGCAACTGTATGGCGGCAAACCCGATGTGATCCTTTTCGGCGGCGGATTGACGCTTGTTTTCGATAATGCCTACAACCCGGGGCTGATCTGGACGCATTACGACATATTGCTCAACGAAAATGCTGGCTGGCATATCAATTCGCTGAATGGGCCTGTACCGACGCAAGCGCAGTTCCGGGCCGCTCTCGCCGACCTGTACGGCTTCCGTATTCGCGGGGAATACCGCGCACAGGCTGATTTCGGGGGACTGGATAATGTGGTGCTGGAGAGCAATTTCGGCTTCGACCTCGACGGCGACGACAGTTCGGGCGCCTACAACGGCGATTTCCTCGCTG
>JAKOXM010000372.1 GCA_029781095.1 Bacteroidota bacterium | reverse complement strand
CCAGTTAATTATATCGCAACAGCTCTAATGGATTAATAAAATGAAAAGAACAATTATTAATACCATCTTTAAAGACACTGTAACATTTCTCCAGACAGCCGAAGAATCCGGCAACACAATAACGGAAGCCGAGATCACACTTATGCCCGGTGGTGAAAACCCATTGCATTATCACAAGACCTATTCTGAAACCTTCACTGCCATAGAGGGTGATCTGGGGATAAAACTGGGTAAAAAGGCCACCAGAATTTTAAAGCCCGGAGAGTCCTATACGGTTGAGCCTTTGTCGCTACACAGTTTCTTTAACCCGACCGAAAAAGAAATCAAATTTAATGTCAAATTAAGACCAGGGCATACCGGGTTTGAAAATTCATTGAGAATAATTTACGGGCTTGCCGAAGACGGGCTAACAGATAACAAATCAATCCCGAAATCTTTAAAACACACGGCAATTGTGTTATGCATGAGCGATATGAATTTGCCGGGGATATTCACCCTGATGTTTCCCCTGTTAAAATGGATCGCAGCCAGGGCAAGATCCAGCGGTGAAGAACAAAAACTGATTGACAAATATTGTATATAACAGAGTTTGCCGACGACAATAAAGCATCTTTAGCAACCGCCCGCTGACACGGCGGCGGCCGGCAAAGTCCATATCAGCAGCAATCCTGAAATACAAATTTCCTGATAAAGAATGGCAAATATTGACTTACGGCGCGTAACACCGAATGATATTGATCAATTACAGAAAATTGGCAGGCAAACTTTTTACGAGACATTTTCAGCAGGGAACACAGAGGAGGATATGAATAAATATCTGGAAGAAGGGTTTTCTGTTGAAAAGTTGACTGCCGAACTCAACAATAAAGACTCTGAGTTTTATTTTGCCTCGCTTGGCAGCAATGTAATCGGTTATTTAAAATTGAACTTTGGACAATCACAAACGGAATTGAAAGACGATAAAGCACTTGAGATTGAACGCATTTATGTTTTAAAAGAATTTCACGGAAAAAATGCAGGCCAGTTGCTTTACGACAAGGCAATCCAGATAGCCCGGCAGAAAAACGCCGACTATGTGTGGCTGGGTGTTTGGGAAGAAAATCCGAGAGCGATAGGTTTTTACAGGAAAAACGGCTTCGTTGAGTTTGACAAGCACATTTTTAAATTGGGTAATGACGAACAGACAGATATCATGATGAAGCTACAATTGAATGGTTAATGCGGATGCCGCACTACCCTGTCTCTCGCCTTGTCTCTACGGGAAAACATACAATCACATAACCCAAACCATTCAAAAGACCATTCGCATCACCGGAATGTATACGGCACGCCTGTAACCTGCGTCAGCAGGGTCTGCGGGGCATCCAGCACTTTGGCGTAGCCACGGGGCACGGGATGCACGGGCGAGTTGGCGGCGAGGTATTCGCGCATCACCTGGTGCAGGGTGAAAGGCGTGTTTTTCCCCTCCTGCACGTCCCGGATGCGGCACAGCATCGTTTCAGGGTCGCCGTCGCGTTCGCAGGCGCAGATACTGTAAAGGCGTTCGGGGTCGAGCGGCCGGCCGCCGATCATGGCTTTCTGCACCCGTTTACCTTCCTCGCCAAACGCGTTGAATTCAATTTCCATGCCCTTGAACTTCACCACCCAGCCGCCGAACCGCTTCGCGGCGTCTTTGGCAAACACGTTGTTCAATTCTTTCTCCAGCCAGTCGTGTATCTGTTTCCCGGTGGCTTTGGCCGTTCGCACAGTAGAATCCACCGGCAGCATGTCGAATATGTAGCCTTCGGTGATGGCAACTTTGCCGTCGGGACCGAGGTTGCGCGGCGGACAAAAACGGAAGCCGTTGGACAGCACGATCTCCGTGCCGATCTTCCAGGAAAGGGCATCGAGTACGAGCGTATCGATCGTGTTTTCCACCACGAAATAGCGATACAGCGGCGCCGTGCTATACCCGTGTACCTTATTGATATCGTCGTGGAAAGGCCCTTCCAGCCCGTCGATGAGTTTTTGCACCGCCGGTTTGGGTTTGTACTTTACAGCGTCCACTTCGATCAGTTCGTAGCGTTCCCCCGTGATCCTTCCGTCTTTCACTTCCAGGTCGAGGCGCCCCACGAATGAGCCGAAAGCGCCCGGTTCCACCACTTTGGCGTAAGTGCACTGGATGGGTTCCCGCACGCGCTCGTGCGTATCGCCGCCGAAGATGTAATTGACGCCCTCGCATTCGGGCAGGTTGGCGAGGCTGATCTGTTGCGACAGACCCATGTGTGCCAGCACGATCACAAAGTCGCACTGCTCCTGTTCCCGCAACACCTGAACCCAGGGCGCAAGGCATTCGTCGGGTTTCACATAAATGATGCCTTTCGAATAGTTGGGCGATTGGCGCAGGGGCACCAGGTGGTCGGTCATGCCGATGAAACCGATTTTCACGCCGAGTTTCGACCACGTGAAGTACGGCGGAAAGATCAATTCGCCTTTTTTGCCGTCGCCCAGGTCGTGGTACATATTGGCGCAAACCTTCGGCGCGTCGAGCGCGCCGAGCAGTTTCTGCATATTCTTTTTATAGTAGACAACCTCCCAGTTGCCGGGCAGGTAAAGATCGTAGCCCAGCGCGTTCAATACGGGGACCAGCGCCTTCCCGGTGGTTTTCACCGACAATTCGCTGCCCTGGAACATATCGCCCGTGTCTGTGATAAACGTATTGGGGTTGGAGCGTCTGATCTTGTCGAACAAGGTGGCAAGTTGTCCATATCCCGCCGTTTTGCGGAACACGATCTTTTCATTTTCCCAGAACAGTTCGTCGTGCGGGTGAATCTGGCAATGCACATCGGTTGTTTGCAGCAGGGTGAGCGTACCCGACTGCGGCACAAGCGGGTCGGCAGAGGGCGACGTCGAAGCCGGGGCAGAAGCCACTGTGGCCGCATGGGTAGTGAGCGGTGTAAGGCTGGCGCCCAGGCCCGTCAGGAGCGTATTCCGCAGGAAATCGCGACGTCGTGTTTTATTGCTCATATTCCGAGTAATTGATCAGGCATTCGCCATTACAAATGCATTACCGTTTATTTTTCTGAATTCATCCGGGGTAAGCCCGGTATATTTTTTAAAGAATCTGCTAAAATAGGCGTTATCCTTAAAGTCCAGGGCATACCCGATTTCGGCAATACCGCTCTGTTTTTGCACCAGCATCCTCTTCGCTTCGAGCAATATCCTGTCGCGGATCAGTTCGCCGGCTGATTTGCCGGTAGCGGCATTACACACAGAATTGAGGTGATTGGGCGTAATATAGAGCAAATCCGCGTATTCCTTTGGAAGGCGCAATTTGCGATAATGTTGTTCTATGAGTCTTTGAAAGCCGTTCAGCACAGCCAGATTGTGCCTGGAAACAGCCTCAACCGGCGCCACCTGCATGTTTCGCGCGATCAAAACGAGGAGTTGTACCAACATGGCGCGCATGAGATCCGCCTTGTATTCGCCGCTGTAGTCGCTGTATTCGATCATCATCTGTTGCAGGTGACCGGCGACCCGGGCCTCCTCTTCCGGTCGCAAGCCAAGTACGTTGCCCAGTCCGGTGAACATGGGGAAATCATACAGAAAATTGCTGTTGTGGCATACGGAGGTGATAAACGACTCGTTGAAATTGAGAATATATCCGTCGGTGTCCGGCCCGAATTTCCAGGTGTGTACCTGCCCCGGCGCCATGCAGTACAACTGTCCCGGAACGACTTCATATTGCTGAAAATCAATGGAATGCTGCCCCCGGCCTCCGGAAAAATACACGATCTGAAAAAAATGGTGCCGGTGCGGAAATGCGATTGACCGGTGCGAATCCAGAAAATCCCGGAGCCCGTACATGGCAAACTCCGTCAGACAATGGTCTGCCCCTTTCAGGCTGCAAATACTGTATGTCGGGATTCTGAGTGGCATGGCGGGATCCTATTTTGCGGTCACTTGCCGTGTGTGGCCGTATTTTTCGATGGCATTCGGCTCGTATTTTACATTCATATTGATCCACATTAACCGTGAAATGCGGAATATGTAAACGTAGTTGATCCCCAAAAATGCGATCAGCAGCCCGAAGGCGACCGTTTGGCTAAAGCCCAGTCCCCAGTTAAACAGGGCGACGAAAAGCAGGCAAAACCAAGCCGTCCAGATATAGGAGATAAACATGGCGCCGTAATAATAACCGGGCTCCGGCCAGTAGTTGAGGTCGCATTTCGGGCATCGCTGCAACATGTCGACCGGTTTTACAAACGACCAGCTCCCGGTCTCGAAGGTTTCGCCTTCGTGGCAACGCGGACATTTCAGGTAAAAGATGCTATATGCTTTCGAGCCTTTGCTGCACATGACATGTTGAAAATTGACAGGGTGAATGACGGGAAGGACCAGTTCCCTTGTATGAGAAGGCAAAAGTAGATTAATACAAAGCGCCGGGTCGGTAACAACTGTTACACAACCCGGTCGCTTTCAAAAAATCAAAATCAGTGTTGTCTCTTTGTTATGCCCGCCCCGTAAGGATGCGGTTCCAGTAAAGCCAGGGGAGAATATACCTTTTCAGTATCCACATCGTCCATCGCGGTATCGCCTGGTTGAATGGGAAGGTCATTTTCGGCGTATTGCTGTAATCGAATTCCGCCAGCATCAGTTTGCCGTATTCCGTGGGAATGGGGCAGGCGCTGTATCCGTCATATTGGGCAGAGAGTCGTTTGCCGGCAAGCATCGACAGTATATTTTTCACAACGACCGGGACCTGTTTCCGGATGGCCGCGCCGGTCTTCGAACAGGGCGCATTGGTGCAGTCGCCGCAGGCAAAAATATTGGGGAAACGGCTGTGCTGCATGGTATTTTTGTCCACTTCCACGTATCCGAGCGGGTTGTTTGCGTCCGCCAGCGGGCTGTTTTTCACAAAATCGGGCGCACTTTGCGGCGGTACGGCATGACACATGTCAAATTTCATATCATTGCGCACGACATTGCCCTCGGCGTCTTTCGATTCGTAGTAAACCACCTGCTTTCCGCCATCGATCTCGACGGTATTGCTGGCAAAATGGGTCTTGATCCTGTTTCTGGATACGATACCGGCAAGCGTGGCGGCATATTCCTTGACCCCGAAAATGACACCCGCGCCGGAGATATAATGCACGTCGCATTTGTCGAGAATGCCTTTTTTGCGCCAGTAGTCACAGGCGAGGTACATGATCTTGTGCGGGGCGCCACCGCACTTGACAGGCGTGGAGGGGTTTGTAAATACAGCGGTGCCGCCTTCAAAATTTTTGATCAATTCCCAGGTATAAGGCGCGACATCGAATGCGTAATTGCTCGTCACATTGTTTTTCCCGAGGGTTTCCTTGAAGCCCTTTATTTTTTGCCAATCCAGCTGAATACCGGGTGCGACCAACAGCACGTCATACGAATAAGCCGTCCCGCTGGCGCATGTCACCTGATTTTGTTCCGGCTGGAAAGTTGCCACGGCGTCTTTGATCCATTCGGCGCCCCGGGGGATGAAATCGGCTTCTTTCCGTTCGGTGTTGTTGATGTCGTAAACGCCCGCGCCAACGAGCGTCCAGGCGGGTTGATAGTAATGTTTTTCCGATGGCTCAATAATGGCAATGTCGAGGTTGCGGTTTTTGTGCAATAGCTGGGAAGCAGCGGAAAGCCCCGCGTTGCCGCCTCCAATGATCAGGATTTGATAATGTAATTTCATTTTGCCGGAGAATTTTATTCGGCACAAAGTACCTGCACAAAATACATTTCTGAATTGCACCGATTACCTGATTGGTGGCACTGTTTACAGAATGTTGCATTTTTTACATTCAAATCTTGTTCGACGGCGCCCGCCCGAAGCACGGTGAACTGACTACTCTCAATCCTGCACCTGATCTCTATCAGGGCATTCGACCATTTACCAGCCCGAACTTTGTAAAAGGAACACCGCCCTGCTGTATTCATTTCATTTGGTAACTGTCAAAAAGCAAGTTCGTGATTTGGATTTCAACCCGCGAATTCTTTCGCCTGAGAAAAAGAGAAGAAACGAAGCATATCAAACCGGCTTATCGGTTTTCCGTACGACCCCGCGATTGATTTGCGGGTTGAAATCCAAAGCCGGGAGGTCGGTTTTAAATTGTTACCAAACTAAATATGTAGCCATGAAATATAAAATTCAATTGCTGTTGGGCTTGTTCGTATGGGGTCTCGTATCGACTGTGAGCAGTCAAAGCGACAAAGCCTTGTTGCGTGATCTGGCGGGAGAGAATAAAAAATCAGTGGAGGCCCTGGCGCTATACCCCGAAGATGTGAGGCTCGCCATTCTGGAATCCTGCAAGTATCCGGAATTGCTTATCAAAATGAACAGTATCCGGGAAAAAACGGGCACCGCATTCCGGTCGCTTCTGGAGGATTACCCGCGGGCAACACAGGAAACCATGTACGAACTGACCCGTTTCCCCGGCCTGATCGAAAAGATCGTGGAACAACAGGAGTCGCCATCCGCTGTCAGAAAACTGCTCATGCAGCTCCCTGAAAAGGAACGGGACGGCGCCTTCGACGTCGTTGAAGCGCAAATGCGAACCCTTCAAAAAATTAACGAACTGGACCACACTGCCCGAAATGCTACGGAGGACCTGATGACCACCTACCCCGCACCGGCACAGGCGGCGTTCCGCAAACTGGTCGATCTGCCGGAAGTGCTCGAACTGCTGAACCAGGATCTGCGCTTCACGGTGCTTGTGGGCGACGTCTACCGGGAAGATCCGGCATGGGCAATCCATAAAACGGACTCGCTGCACCTCGCCGTCGCGCGCGAACACGCGCAGGAACTCGAAGACTGGAAAAAGGAAATTGCAGACGATCCGCAGGCACAACAGGAACTCGAAGCCGCTTCCAGGGAATATGCCACGGAAAACGGTTATGACTCACAGGATTATCCCTACGACGACCTGTATGATGAAGGCGATATCGCAACCCCGGTCCGGAGCAATTATTATTACCCATGGTGGTTCGGGTACCCCTGGTGGTATCCGGAGCCCTGCTGGCAACCCTATCCGTACTGGTACGACTGGGGTTTTTACTACCGGAGCCATACCATTGTCGTCGTTTATTTACCCTCGTGGTATTTTATGAACTGGTATTTTTACCATCCACGCCATCATTATCAGTACAACCACCTGTCCACGCGTTTTGTGGATCACTATTACGGACACCGTCGCTCCGGCACGTCCATTACGATGGGCGTCGGCGAGTGGCGCGACCGCAACCGGGACGTTATCTCCGACGAATGGCTAAAAGATAAGGGGCGCCTGCCCGAGCGGTTGAAGGAATATGGCCGTTTCGAGGAGAACAGGGAGGCTTTCAATGCCAGAAATCCGAAAAACCCCTTGACACGGGAGCAGTTTCTCGACCGTAACACGCGGCAATACCCGGAACTGACCAACGGTCGCGCTTCCGTAAAAACAGAAAGGCAACGCGAACAGGAATCCGGGCAGATAGAACGCTCCAAATGGGCCCCCGCCAAGGAGCCCGTAAAACCGGAACCGGCACGCGTGCCCCAAAACAAACCGGCGCAACGAGAACCGGCCGAAAAAAGCCAGCGTCCAGCCACGGAAAGGCCGAGTGCCGAGCCAAGAAAGGAACGCCCGATAGAAGAGGCCAAGGATTACCATCGCAACAAATGGGAAGAAGGTAACCGCACGACGCCCCAACGCGATCAGGCGCCAAAGACCCGGCCGGAGCCTAAAACGCAACCCGCTCCGAGGGCGCAACCAACAAAGCCGCCAGCCCAAAAAGACGCCAAACCGCGCAGCAAATCCTCGGGTAATTAGCAGATAAAACCATGGATAAGTACATCCTATTCTGGCTTCCAATGCCCGTGCTCGGAATTCTGAACGGGGCCCTCCGGGAGATGGTGTTTAAAAAGCACCTCGGCGAGCTGGCTGCACACCAGCTCTCCACCCTGTCATTGATCGCACTGATCTTTGTATACGGCTTGCTTATAAAACGCTATCTCCCGCTGGCAACCCCTGCAGATGCGGTCGTTTGCGGCTTCATCTGGCTGGCACTGACGCTGTTCTTTGAATTCGGATTCGGCTATTGGTTCGCCAAAAAGTCATTCAGCGAGTTGCTGCGCGACTACAACCTCCTCATTGGCAGGTTGTGGATGCTGGTACCGTTGTTTGTTGCGATACTGCCTTACATCCTCAGAAAACTATCCATTTGACAAAATATTGATCGCTTACCAAACTGCAATAACAACTATGAATAAGACCCATACCGGTATCTGGCTCGATTACAAGGAAGCCTATATCGTCACCATCGATGAATATGCCCAGGTAACCACGCAACACCTGGTTTCGGAAGTAGAACACCTCGCGGTGAAAGGGGGCGTGCGCTCCAAAACACCCTGGGGGCCTCAATATTCGCCCCATGACAGGAGCACCCTGGAACGGGAAAAACACGCCGAGGGCCATTATTTTGAGGAAATCATTGAAAATATCCACCCGGAAACGGACAGCATCGTCATTTTCGGCCCTGCCGAAGCCAAAATCGGACTAAAAAAGGCGATCGGAGAAATCAAACACTATAAACCCGAACTCCGGGACGTGCTCACTGCCGGCTATCTTTCTCAGAACGAGATCATCGCCCTCGTCCGGAATTATTTTAAAAATCCGGGTGATTTCAAATGAAAATCACAGGATTCCGCTCAGGCGAACGACAAGGAACAGTATCCCGATTATCAGCACAATACCAAACCCCGTAAGCACGGGCCGGCGCACTCCCGCCACGCCGCGCAACAGGCTGACGGATAGTTTGAACACGGAGTTGGACAAAACGGCTATCAGGATGATATTAGCCGCTACCGGCACGTTGGCGCTTTCACCGGACGCCCATTTGGCAGAGTTGATGGTAATGGCGTCAATGTCGGCAATACCTGCAACGGCGCCCGAGAGGTAGGCGAAAGCATCGCCCAGCCAATGGCGCGAACCGTACATCAGCAAGGCGACGGCAATGTACAGAAGCGCAAAGAACAGTGCATTTTTGATGTCCAGCGGGTTGGTGGCCGAGATATCGGGCCCGGGAGCCTCGGCCGGCGCATTCCGAAGCACGCTGTAAGCCGGCGCCAGACTGGCAGCCAGCATAAGCAACAAGGGAAAAAGAAGCGAGAGCGTTACGGGATAGGCAAACATGGCCGACACCAGAAATACCCGGACAAACATGACGGATGAGGCCAGCACGATACCCGCGCCGTATGCCTGCGCCAGTTCCGGCTTTTCACGGCTGCGCGATGAAAACACCCAGGCGACCAGCGTGGAGGAAAACAATCCGCCGATCAATGCGGTGAGCAGGATACCTTTCTGACGGCTGCTGAATTTCAAGAGCAGGTAGCCGGTAAAATTAATAGCGAGCACCAGCATGACGATCCACCCGATATCGCGCGCATTCAAAATGCCTTCCGGACCGAAAGTCTCGTCGGGCAGCATGGGCAAAACAAGCAGCGCGAAGACGATGAATTTGATAAAGGCGAACAGCTCTTCTCCCGTGATGCGCTGGATAAATCCGTGCAACTGTTCCTTGAGCGACAGCACGACCGTGATAACGACCACGATGGCCATCGATTCGCGAATGTATCCCTCCGAAATGAGGAGCCCCATCAGGAAAGTCAGCAACAGGGCCAGTTCGGTAGTCAGCCCCGTTTTCCCCTTTTGGGTTTGTATGTAATAACCCAGCGCGACGAGCAGAATAAAGCCGGCCCAAACGGCGATCAGCAGGACGCTGTCGGTATTTTTCGCCAAAAAACCGGCGGCGTAACCCAGGACGGAAACGAGCGTAAACGTGCGAATACCTCCCAGGTGCGCCAATTCATTGTGGGTATTGAACTCCCTTTCGAGGCCGATAATGAGACCTACCCCGCCTGCCACCAGCAGGCCGGCAAAAAAAGGCGTGACAAAACTATTGAATGATTCGAACCAGTCCATGATCAGCCCAAAAATAGAACTATCACAAAATACGGGGCATTTTTTTTCGCAGGCGCCGGACTGATCAATATCATGTATAAAGATAATCATATTCAGGCTCTTGCCTGATTTTTTGCAGGGCGGCGCCTTACCTCTTCCCCTAATTTTGTACTACATTATATAACGAAGGATATGAAAACCATTATTGTTCCCACAGACTTCTCCGACAACGCCTCCAATGCCTTGCACTACGCGGCAAGTCTCGCCTCAGCGGCGAAGGCCCGGGTGGTATTATACAATGCTTTCCCCTACCCCGTCGTCACCGATGTGCCGACGGAGATCATGCAGGAATTTGTTGACCGGATAGCCGACGAGCAGTTTCGAAAGTTGAAGGAGATCAAACAAAACATCACCCGTCAGTATGGCATTGAAGTGACCTGTATCGCGCAGGCCGGCTCCGTTTCGAATGACCTGGAGGAAATTATGGAAAAGGAAAACGGCGACCTGGCCGTAATGGGCATGCGAGGCGCAAACCCTGCCGTGCACATACTCATGGGCAGCAATACGGCTGCCGTATTGCGGAAAGGGCGCGTCCCGCTGCTGATCGTACCGCCATCCGCGGGTTATAAAAGCCCCCGGCGTATCCTGTTTGCATGCAGCAACCCGTTTGTCGACAATCCGAACATGCTCCGCCCGATCAGGGAAATGGCGTCTCTTTTTTCCGCTGAAATCGAAGTGCTGATGGTGAGCGAGCCCCAATCGGTGCAAAAACCGCTGCAAAAGCCCCGCCCAAGCAATCTGGAAGAACATTTCCGGGACATCAAGCATCTGTACACCTTTGACATGTCGGACGCCGTGCGCGCAAGTATCCTCGATGCGGTGCATGAAAGCAACGCTGATATGATTGCCATGATACCGCATCACCACAGCATCTGGCCATACCTGTTCGATAACAGCGACACGCTGAGCGTCGCCATGCAGACGACAGTGCCATTGCTGGTGCTGGCGGAAAACGCCGTGGCGTATGCAGCCCCGGCGGGCGAAAACGCATTATAACCACCTTATAATCTGACTGCTATGTCAAAAAGACACGTCATAGGCATCGCAATTATTCTCGTGATTCTGGTATCGGGCATCACTGCAATATTTCTGATACGTTCAGGGAGGGACAACCCGTCCGACGACACAGCGGCCTTGCCGGACACAATGGCGCCGGCTGATACGATTTTGCCCGCAGAGCCGCCTGTCGCCGCCATTCGGGTGCCCCGCGATATTCCGGTATCCGCATATTTCAACTACCTCGACAGTCTGGTAGCGCGCTATGATTCCCTGACGCCTTACCCGCTGAGCGAGCACCTGATCGTCCGGGCCAATGCCTGGATCATCGACACACTTGAAAACACTGACTACTATCGCCGGATGGATCGCGGACAATTCGTGTACGACCAGCGCGCCCTGACCGTTTTGAAATCGGGCGACACCCTTTGGCTGCCGGGCCCGCAACATGCTGCCGGATTGCTCGCTGCCATGAAAGCGACCCGGCTGGATGTCAATATTCCCGCTTTCCGGCTGCGCGTGATGGAAGGGGACAGTACCCTGTACTCGTTCCCGGTGCGGGTAGGGAAAAACCGGCGGAAATTCCTGGCCATGGCAGGAAGGGTCGCGGACCTGCGTACGCTCACCGGCAGCGGCGAGATCATCCGTGCCAACCGTCATCCCGTTTTTTATGATCCGGTGACGGGTCGCAGCTTCGAATACACCAAACGGGACGATAAAAGAACGACATGGATGCCGCAGATACCGTGGCTGGAGCCCGCGCTCGACGGGAATCGTTACGGGCAAATGATACACCCCACCACCAACCCCGTTACGCTCGGCAAAGCCGCTTCCAACGGTTGTATCGGTCTGGGAGAAGCCGACGCCTGGCGCGTTTACTATTATGCGCCGGTCGGCACGAAGGTGACGGTTCGATACGATTTGACGGAGATAGTCGCACCGGGCGACACACTCCGGTACAACGACGTCTATAATTATCAAAAAGAGGGTAAAAACCCGAAAAAATACGCTTCTGCGGCCGTTTTCCCGTTCAAACTCAAGCCCAATATTTGCTGGTGCCTCCCCTGAACGCCGGAAACTGTTTTAAAATACCTCGCCGGGCGGAAAGACTCATCTTTTGCGGCCATACGGCAGCTGTTTTTTGACGAATATGCCCCATATCAGCGGGACGGGCTGCACAGGTTGCGGCACTCGTTCATAATCCCGGAGATGCGCTGGGGAGCAATCCTGATTCGTTTCAACAAATCCTCCCGGGACACAAGATCGTCGCACAAGACAAGATTCTGATCCAGCAGCAATTTCTTTTCGTGTTCGGTGAGCGTCGTCAGGCAGGTAAGCGGGTATAAGGCCTCCCGGTCGATCATATCCCGCAAACTGCCTTTGGAAGGATAGTCCCAGCCAACGAGCCGAAGTCCGGCGCACTCGCCATACCGGATGGCGTCGTCGCTGAATCGCGTATTGGTGACGATCCAGCCCTGAAAGCGGTTATCCTCCCCCCGTTCCGACATGCCAGCCGCCACATCCCGGAACCGGGCATCAACATAAAGCGATATTTTCACGTCGCACAAAAATCCGGACTGGTTGTGGTATTTGCACTCGGCAAGTATGCGCTCCTTGTTTTGCGTCGCGATAACGTCAATTTCGTGTCTGACGCAACGCCCTTCCAAGATGGCGCCAACCTGTACCTCGAATCGCTGGCGGTACAACAATGCCCCGACAAATTGCTCGAAGGGGTAGCCCGAAGGGCCGAGTTCCATAATCGCTTTTTTCAATTTGTACCGCGCGGCGAGGTGTGTCGAGTGCTCCTGTAGCAATTGGAATGCGCGGTTATAAATTTCTCCCGTACTGATACCCGGATAGATATCCCGCTCGATCTGCACAATAATATTATTGACGACTTCAGGCGAGGCGCCCGCTTTGCGAAGCGACTTTCGCAGTTTTTTCAGAGAAAAGGGCACGACTGCCCCCGATGCTTTGGTGACGTGGAATTTTTTCAAGGCAGGATTTTTTTCCACCGCAATGGTACTCAAAAATCGATTTTTCTGTCGTTTTTTTGTCAGGTCAGGAGCATGCCGGCGGGGATTTCGAGACAAGACAAGGGCATGACAGCGTTACGGCTGAAAAAATACCGGAGTATCGGCGCAAAGTCCAAAGTGGATTTTATCGATCAGGTATGCCGGTTACTTTAAGGTGAAAAAGAGTAAAAAAGGACCGTTTTTGGCCCGGCGAGAAAATCCCCAATATGCTCTATTCCATTTGTAAAGTACATTTGCCTCAGGGATATCATATTTCCCCTTTAAAATGAATCAAATCCCCGGCATTTACATCCGGCAGTCGCTGCTTGTGTTGCTTATCGCGGCTCTCTTTGGAATACTGTTCTGGAACCTGCGCTTTTTCCTGCCTGCCCTGTTGGGCGCCTATACGCTGTATATGTTGCTTCGCGGGGTGCTGCAATATTTGACAAGCCGCTGGAAATGGCGTGTCAAGCCCGCATCGGCTCTGCTGATACTGCTTTCCCTGGTTGCGATCCTTCTGCCCCTGAACTGGTTGTTCGGCATGCTCCGGGAGCGGCTGGTCGGCCTTTTCCAAAACTCCGACCATTTGTTGCAAAATGCCCAGCAACTTATCCACAAGCTGGAAATCCAGTACGGCGTCACCCTGATGACGCCCGAAAACGTCCAAAACCTGAGCGAATGGGGGGCAGGACAGGTGCAGGGCATCGTAGGCGCTACGGTCAGCGGGCTTGGCATACTCATTACGGCATATATCATCCTGTGGTTCATGCTCACGGAAAATGAGAATATGGAACACTCGTTTTTTACCTGGCTGCCGCTGAAAGACGAGAATGTGGAATACGTGAGAAAGCGCCTGAACGATATGGTATATTCCAATGCCCTCGGCATACCGCTCATGGGTATTGTGCAGGGATTTGCCGCATTGCTGGTGTACTGGCTCGCGGGAGTGGAAGACCCCTGGTTTTGGTTTGCTGTGACTTTTTTTTCCGGCATGCTGCCGATCATCGGCGTGGCGCTCGCCTATGTGCCGCTATCGCTCATGCTGCTTGCCGACGGACAGGAATGGAAAGCAATCCTGATCTTCGTGTACGGCTTTACGGTAGTAGGTTCCGTGGATAATATAGCCCGCATGTGGCTGCTCAAAAAAATCGGACATGCCCACCCGCTTGTCACGCTGTTCGGCGTCATAGTGGGTTTGAAATTATTTGGATTTATCGGTTTTATTTTCGGCCCGATCCTGATCTCCCTGTTCATTTTGCTGCTCAAAATATACCACAAGGAATTCAATTAATCTAATGTGCTAATGTGCTAATGTGCTAATGTGCTAATGTGCTAATGTGCTAATGTGCTAATGTGCTAATTATCAATATATTATCACACTTTCTTAATGTAGGTAGGCAAAAATAAACACGGCTATAAAATGGGTAATGTTGTGAAAGTTAACACATTAGCACATTAGCACATTAACTAATTAGCACATTAGCACATTGTACTTGTGACCGCTGCATTACCTACAACTCGGGGAAATTTTTGAACCGCTCCACGCAGGCCCGTTCCAGCATTTCACGGTCGTCCGGATGGGCAATATCGACAAGTGCCTTGGCGCGCTGGCGCAGGTTTTTTCCGAATAAAAACGCCACGCCGTATTCGGTTACAACGTAATGGACGTGTGCGCGGGTGGTCACAACGCCGGCGCCCGGATTGAGCAACGGCACGATGCGGGGTATGCCTTTCGCCGTACGCGACGTAATGGCGATGATGGGCTTGCCTCCTTCCGACAAGGCCGCGCCGCGCATGAAGTCCATTTGACCGCCGACCCCTGAAAACTGATAGGTGCCGATGGAATCGGCGCAAACCTGACCGGTGAGGTCTACCTCGATGGCGCTGTTGATGGAAGTTACCCTGGCGTTGCGGCGAATGATATTCGGCTCGTTGACATAGTCGACGTCGAGAAAAGCAAACGAAGGATTGTCGTCCACGAAGTCGTACAGGCGGCGGGAGCCGAGGGCGAAGGCCGTCACCGTTTTGTTGGGGTGAATGGTTTTATACCGGTTATTGATCACGCCCTTTTCCACGAGATCGATAATCCCGTCGGAAAACATTTCCGTGTGAACCCCGAGGTCCTGATGTCCGTGCAGACATTTCAGCACCGCATCCGGAATGGAGCCGATACCCAATTGCAGGGTGCTGCGGTCTTCCACCAGATCGGAAATAAGCCGGCCAATCTCTTTTTCAGAGCCGTTCGAGCCGGATTCAAAATGTACTTCGTGCAGCGGCGCATCCTGAAATACCATTGCACGAAAGGTGCTGACGTGTATCATGCCGTCGCCATGTGTGCGCGGCACCTGCGGGTTGACGTGGGCGATGACATGCCTGGCGGTATTCACCGCCGAACGTGCGATATCGACCGAAGTGCCGAGGGAGCAAAAGCCGTGCTTGTCGGGCGTAGATACCTGTACGATAGCCACGTCGAGCGGCAGGATATTTCGCTTGAACAACTCCGGTATTTCACTCAGAAAAACCGGCACATAATCAGCCCGGCCTTCATTGACGGCTTTTCGGATGCTTTCCGAAACAAACAGGGAGTTGAAACGAAAACTCGATTGATATTCGGGCCTGACGAGTTCCACCTCTCCGTATATACTGATTGAAACCAGTTCCACGTCTCTCAGCCGCCCCGCCTGTTTGGCCAGTTCCTGCATCATAAAGGTGGGAGTACAGGCGCTTCCCTGCAAAAAAACGCGGTGGCCGGATTGGATAATTTGCAAAGCCTCTTCGGCGGAAACGTAAGACATATTTATAATGAATGGGAATGGAAAAAATGGAAGGCAAAGGTAGCAGAACTGCCGTCAAATGTCACGCACAGGTAAAAATGACAAGAATCAATCATTGCTCGCGTTAAAATCATTGACATATATATATATGCCGGTGACCTTTGCAACGTTGCAGTCCGTATCCAGATAAAACGTCATCGCCATGGGAATAATTCAAGCCACCACGTCATTCCCCCTCCTGAATCCGCCACAGCCACAACCAGCCCTCACCGAAAAACTGCAATCCGGTATCGCCCGCGTTTCAGAGGAGGTTAATTTTTACCATCAGTTGCTTTCCTGGTGTCTTTATAACTGCGGGGAAGAGCATCGATGCACCATCGAAAACCTCCGAAAGGAAGTGAGTGAACTGCGTAATTCCGAAATACCTGTGCTGGCTGAAAACCTTCGCCGGCTCAACAACGGGTACGATCTTGAGGCGCAGGCTTTCGCCCCGCTTCTTACGATCACACAAATCCAGCATTATTTTCAGCGCCTTGAAAGTTCTTTTCAGGCATTGAAATCAAGAATTCAAAAGGGTTTCGGTAACTTTACCCGCGTACGCATCTGGTAATGTCTACCCAAACCGACGATCCATTCTGGCAAACCGCGCCTGATACCCTCTACCATTCGCTTGGCGTTACCCCGGAAGGTTTGTCCGGGGAGGAAGCCGCCATGCGCCTGCGCAACCGCAGGCGGCGCGAAAAAACCGTACCCGAATGGCTCGGCGCGGTTTTTCTGTTTTTCCGGCAATTTCAAAACCCGCTCGTTTTGCTGCTCGCGGTAGCCGTGGCGCTCGCCGCCGTGCTGGGCGATTATGCCAATTCCCTCATCGTCTTTGGCATACTGCTGCTTACCGGCATGCTGGGTTTCTGGCAGGAATACAAAGCCGACAGGGCTGTGAAAAAACTCCGGGAGATGGTCAAGGTATCAGTATCCGTCAAACGCGACGGCCAATGGGCGAACATCCGGCAGGAGGAAGTAGTCACAGGCGACTGCATCAGGCTTTTCGCAGGCGATATGATACCCGGCGATTGTCTGCTACTCGAATCGAAGGATTTGCACGTCAATGAAGCGGCACTCAGCGGCGAATCATTCCCTGTGGAAAAAGGAGGAGAACACAATGTCTCCGGCGATGCGTCGCAACAAAAGCAACGCGCGCTCTTCCAGGGTTCCAATGTGGTGAGCGGCACAGGACAAGCACTGGTAATCAAAACAGGCGGCGACACGGAACTGGGTAAAATTGCCCGCGAGTTACAACATGCCGCACCGCGAACCGCCTTCGAGCGAGGCATCAGCGATTTTGGATACCTGCTGATCCGCCTCACCATCATAATGGCCGTAGGCATCCTGATCTTCAACATCCTGCTGGGCCGCCCTGCAGTGGAATCCATTTTTTTTGCCTTGGCGCTCGCCGTCGGAATGGCGCCCGAACTGTTGCCTGCCATCATGACGACCACGCTGTCTTCCGGCGCCCTCCGCATGGCAGAGCAAAAAGTGGTGGTCAAAAAACTGGCCGCCATCCAGAATCTCGGCGCCATCAATGTGTTGTGCTCGGACAAAACAGGCACGCTGACCGAGGGTATCGTACAACTGCATGCCACCGTCGACTGGACGGGCAAACCCTCTCAAAAAGTGCGGCAATTTGCCTATCTCAACGCTTTTTTTGAATCGGGCTTCCCGAATCCGGTCGATTTGGCGCTGCGCGGCCTCGGCGACGTAACCACGGAAGGTTTTTCGAAGGTGGATGAAGTGCCCTACGACTTTGTCCGCAAACGCCTGAGCGTGGTCGTGGAACAAGCCGGCAAACACCTGTTACTCACGAAGGGAGCGCTTCAAAATGTGCTCGATGTATGCACCCTCGTAGAGACCCCGGAGGGAGAAAACCTTCCGATAGAAAACAAAAAGACCCGTATTCTGGCCGATTTCGAACGATACGGACGCGACGGGTTTCGAGCCATGGGGATTGCCTACAAGGACATCACCGGCGATCCGGTTATCGATCGAGACGATGAGACGGAGATGATATTTCTCGGCTTTATCCTGCTGTCCGATCCGCCAAAAAAGGACGCGCAGGCAACCATAAAGAGTCTGGAAAAACTGGGTGTCAAACTCAAAATCATCAGCGGGGACAATGTGCATGCGGCCCGGCATGCGGCGGGGCTGATCGGGCTGCCGACAGCCAGGGTACTGACCGGTGGCGAGTTGCGCGATATCAGTGACGAAGCCCTGCCAATCCTGGCGTCGAAAGTCACCTTGTTCGCCGAAGTTGAACCGTACCAGAAAGAACGGATCATACGAAGCCTGCGCGCACGCGGCCACATCGTCGGTTATCTCGGTGACGGCATCAATGACGCACCTGCCCTGAAAGCAGCGGATGTCGGCATTTCCGTAGACAGCGGCGTGGATGTGGCCAAAGAGGCGGCGGATATCGTGTTGCTCGATAAAAACCTGGAAGTATTGCGCAGGGGCATTGTGGAAGGCCGGCGAACGTATATGAACACCATCAAGTACATCTTCATCACCACCAGCGCCAATTTCGGCAATATGTTCAGCCTCGCAGGTATCTCGCTGATCATTCCTTTTTTCCCGTTATTGCCCAAACAGGTGTTGCTGTTGAATTTTCTTTCTGACATTCCTGCCCTGTTTATCGCATCGGACAAGGTGGACGAGGAAATGCTGCTAAAGCCCAAAAAGTGGAATATCGGACTGATCCGGAAATTCATGTTCGTTTTCGGGGCGCAAAGTTCCATTTTCGATTACCTCACTTTCGCGGCGCTGTTGCTGGTATTTAAAGTACATGAATCGGCATTCCAGACCGCCTGGTTTGTCGAATCGGTCATTACGGAGGTATTGATCCTGATGGTTATCCGCACCACGCGCCCGGCCTGGCGAAGCAGGCCGAGTCCCTGGCTTTTATGGACAGGGCTGGCGGTGATAGCCTTTACCCTGCTCCTTCCTTATTTGCCTTTTTCGGAGCTGCTGGGCTTTCAGACGCTTCCGGCAGGACTGCTGGCCGGCATGGCGGGCATCGCCTTTGCCTATGCCTTGCTGTCGGAATACACGAAGTCGGTATTCTTTAAGTATGTAAAGATTTGAGGAATTCAGTGCCGGAGCGCCTTTTCACGGCATTGTACGGCATTAACAAGCCGGGGGTTCTTTTGCAGAGCAAGATTGAGCCATTCAATACCCTCTTTTGATTTATTCAAGTGGACAAGAGCGCAGCCTTTGTTGGCATAAGGTAACGCGAAATCCTTGTCCAGTTCAATGGCTTTGTCAAAATCGGT
This sequence comes from Bacteroidota bacterium, assembly GCA_029781095.1. GTDB lineage: Bacteria > Bacteroidota > Bacteroidia > Chitinophagales > Saprospiraceae > M3007. Next base: position 3,872 of record JAKOXM010000372.1, on the reverse strand, counting down.
TATCGCTTCTTCATAGCGGCTGAGTTGAAGATATGCCTCGCCACGGTTGTTATAGGAAGTCATTGATGTTGAATCCAGCATAATGGCTTTTGTAAAATCCATTATTGCTTCTTTCGGGTTTCCCATTTTTATTCTGGCCAGACCGCGGTTATTGTAGGGAATCGCATCCCCGGGGTTCAAAAGAATGGCCCTGTTGTAGTCAGCAACGGCATTTTCAAATTTGCCGAGATCAGCCTGAGCATTTCCCCGGTTATTGTAGGCATCGGCATAGTCCGGCCTGATTAAAATAGCTCTCGTATAAGCCCGGATTTTGTCTGCGGGCATTTTTGACAAATTACCCTGGATAAGCAGATTAAATGCGTTAGAGTCAACCGGCCCATCCGTCGCCGGGCGAACGGGGCCAATAAATGCATCTTCGGAAGCAGCCTTCTTTTTCTGTTGTTCTCTTTCAAGGTGGCGCAGTTCTCTTTGCTGCTCAATATATGAAGTACTACCCCGGAACTCGTATTCTTCTTTAAATACATGCATCATCGCCTGTCTGCGTTCGAAGACGGACGGGTGGGTCGAAGAGATGTTTCGGGGCGCGTACATTTCCAGTCCTGCCAATACCTGCTCCAGACTCGCTCCGGATCGACACAAGGTACTGCTGGCGAATTCATCGGCCTCCAGTTCGTATGCCCTTCTGACAGACAAATCGGCTTCTCCAAAATCATCATTATGCAGATGATGTGCAATCTCATGGGCAAAAACGCTCCAAACTGCCCATTTTGATTGCGCTCCGATACGGAACTGGCGAATAAATTCCGGGTTGTACAGGATATAACGTTTGTCGGCGATCCGGGTAGCCAGCGCATTTTGACAGGAAGATTCCTTCAATATAAAATTAGCCTGAATATGATTTATATCCAGAATATCCGCCACGATCTCCTCTGCTTCGTCGGAAGCACCGAAAACCGCGTATTTATTCTGTCTCAACTCCCTGCCATCGAAATTGCAATAAGAATCAACATGGATGGAATCCTGCGCGTACGTGCGGGCAAGCGGGCATAACAGAAGGAAGGAAAAAGAGAAAGAAAGGACGGCAGTTTTCATTTTTACGCTCAGGGTGTATTCGCTTTTTACTTTGGCAAGGTTAATTAAAAGAAACTGCCTCGTAAGATCCGGCTGAGAAGTCCCGGATGCTGTTTACAATAACATCCCGGATTTATTTCTCAATCACTTCAATTGCCTTACGAGACAGCCTCTGCATAAGCTCTGATTCTTTATATATTAACCCCTTCTCCCCCGCTTCACTCTCGTCGTCGATTTGGTATTGCCGTTTCGTCCCGTGCGTGTTGTGGTTGTTTTTTCCGCTTTCACACGGCCATTTTTGCCTCTTACCGTTGTTCTGGAAGTTGTTTTGGTGCCGCCGCGGGCATTCACTTTCGTAACGGTACGGGTATGAACCACTGTGGAGTGGGTGCGGCGCGGCGCGTAAATCCGGTGAGCCCGAACGACGCGGTGCGTGGTAACAACATGATAATGAACCCGGTATGGAGCCGCCCGCAGATGGAAACGTGCCCAGGGGTGCGGGCGCCACGGGCGCCAGTATGCGGGATAAAGCCCCCAACGCCAAGGCGACACATAGGCCACATAAGCGGGCCTGTACACGAAGCGCACACATGGCCAGCCCCATACATTCACGACAACCGCAACGGTCGGCGACATGGCGGCCGGGCCGTGGTTGCCGTTTTGCTCGACGGTTTCCTCGTCGAAAGGTTCGGAGATTACCTGCTCGCCGTACAGGTCTTCATCGCCGACAATCTGCAGGACTGCATTTTCGCTGCCCGTTTTTTCGAGTTCGATCACGGCGATATCCTGCGATTCTTTTTCGCTGACAGGCACCTGAAGTACGATGGCATGTACGTCGCCGTCCATCTGATCCACCACACGGATATAGTCAATTTTACCGTCTTCGTTCAGATCCAGGTTATTGACGTTGTTGTCCTCCGTGTTGAGCAGTTTTTCAAAATCTTCCAGTGATTCCGCTTTTTTGAACAGATCCATGGCGCCTTCGAGGCTGAAGTGGTCGCCCGGCAATCCGGTGCTGTCTTCGGTCATTTGATCGTCGTCCTGTGCGGCAAGCGGGAAAGACAGGATTGCGAAAGCCAGGGTGGTCAAAACGAAAAATCTCAGGTTTGTTCTCATTGTACCGATTAGTTTAATGAAAAAATGATGATTGGGAAAATATCGGGCCGGCTGGCGGCTTTGTCGTTTTTTGACTTAAAACGCGGCGGAGAGTTTAATCTCCGGCAAAAAATGTAGCCGCGTTACAGAGATTCCGGGTTTGGAAGAGATGAATATTTTGGCAAATTGAGCACCGGGGGCCGGGAACAGGATTTATAAATTGTTAATCCTTATATCACACGACTCTGCCCCGCCCAAATTGTGATTCGGGTTTTGACAGCACCAGTTTCCGTCTACCGGCAGCGGCGTTGCCGGCGACCCGGAATAACCGGCTCTATCCAGGGGGAATGACCGTCCCCTTTCCGGTATTGGCATCTGCAATTCGAGAAGAGATGGCACTAAAATTACCGCCTACGCAGGCTCCAGCACCTCAAACGCCCGGCGCTCTTTTTTGCAAATCAATTGCGCCACCTGCCGTCCGGACATCATGGCGGTCGGGATGCCTCCGCCGATAGCGACCCAGTGGCCGCACATGTAAAAATCGTCCAGGCCGGGCAGGGTATTGGGCAATTCCTTGAATCCCGATTCCGGCGTGGCCAGCCAGCCTTCGAAGCTGCCTTTCCAGTTATTCGTGAACCCGATGATGGTCGCGGGTGTGCTGACGTCGGTCATTTCGACAAATTCGCGCACTTCACCCAGTTTGTGATCGATGATCCGGGTAACGGCTTCTGCAATCCGTTGTTTTTCAGACTCGTACAGATCTGGGGCATTTTGCCGGAGATTCAGCCAGTACGTGTGGTTCCGGGTTTCGATCAATGTGGTCAGCAGGGTTTTGCCAAACGGCGCCAGGGTCGGGTCGAAGTTGTGCACCCGCAGGTGAAAATCCCGGATTTCCGTTTCCGGATCAATCCGCAGGGGCTCGTGCAGGGGAAAAAAATAACTGTGCGGCACGGCATGGAAGCTGCGGCTTACACCCAGCGCGACGAATACCAGCGAAGGGAAGGTTTTGCCTTTCGTGTAGTATTGCTCGAATTCCGGAGCCGTGTATTTGCCTTCCAGCATATCAAAAATCGTGGTGTGGCCATCGGCGGCCGAGATGACGTAATCGCCCCGACGGGTTTCACCATTCGCCAGTTGTATGCCTGTTGCCCGGCCGTTTTCAACAAGGATCTTTTGCACCCGGTTTGTGTAGTGAAAAACGCCTCCGAGTTGTTCGTAGCGATCCGCAATTCGTTTGGCAAAGTTGAGTGAGCCGCCAATAGGATAGCCCGCCGCTTTTTTGTGCATCCAGGCCAGCGTCATCATGGAAAAAAGGATTGGCACTTCGGGCTCGAAGAGGTGCGTAATGGCTTTGCGAAGCAAGGGGTTGCGGAAACCGGCAGCAAAATCGGCGCTGCTGATATTGCTGTACCTGCCCAATACGCCCAGGTATGGCAAGACACGCCACATCATTTTAATTTTATGCCACAGGTTGGCTGTGGCCATCGGTTCATCATTGGGCAGCTGCATTTCCGTGAATTCCCGGCAGGCGTGGACGAATTCGTTGATTTTCTCCTTGTCTTCCGGTGCTTTTTCGAGCAATTCCGTTTCCAGGCGGTCGAGATCGGTAAATATCCGAATCTGCTCGCCGTGCATATCCTCGATCCTTGCATATTCTTCGTGATCGATTATTTCTATCTGCGACATATCGATCAATTCGCTCCACC
>JAKOXM010000370.1 GCA_029781095.1 Bacteroidota bacterium | reverse complement strand
CAAAAAGACCAGTCGTACGTGCTTTGGGGCCTCAGCCAGGAATGCCTGCAACGCACACGCATGCCACTCGGCGTATTCACCAAGCCCGAAGTACGCCAGATGGCTGCCGAACGCGGCTGGGACGAACTCAGCAAAAAAGCCGAGAGCTATGAAATATGCTTCGTGCCCGACAATGACTACCGCAGTTTTCTCCGCCGCCGTATCGACGGCCTCGACGAGCAGGTGGCCGGCGGCCATTTTGTGGATACGGAAGGCAAAATACTCGGCAAACACGAAGGCTATCCGTTCTACACCATCGGTCAGCGCAAAGGACTGGGTATTGCCCTCGGCGAGCCAATGTTTGTGACTGAAATAAGACCGGAAACCAATACCGTCGTTTTGGGCCGGGAAGACGACCTCATCCGAAACGGAATGCTGGTCGGCAAGGTCAATCTGATGAAATACAGCGCTTTGCCGGCGGAAGGCATCGAGGCGGTGACCAAGGTGCGCTATCGCGACGCCGGTACGCTGAGCACCATCCGTTCTGTTGGCCAGGATGTGGATGTATCATTCCATGCCAACGTAAAGGGTGTTGCTCCAGGCCAAAGCGCCGTGTTTTATGAAGGCGACGACGTGGTGGGCGGCGGAATTATTCAGGGGAGTTTTAACTAGCGATTCAGAACAAATCCGATACCCGCTTCGGCCTCCGCGTCTTTTCCCAAAAGAACCCTTCCAGTTTTTTTGTATCCTTTTCCGCCTTTTTCATGGGTGTGAATTTGCCCGTGGGCGAGTTGTAAAACCGGATGCTTTCCACTTTGTTGTCGCCAAAATAGAGTCGCATTTCCGAGCATTGGGTTTCGTTGACGCCAATGTAGGCCCGCTTGTCGTCGATGGCGTAATAGATGGCCTGGGCATTACCTTCCACGAGCATTTCACGCACCTGGTCGTCGCGGAAAAAGGCAGTGGTATTCCGGCCTTTGATCTGGTTGAAAAGTTTTTCGTCTTCGGAATTGATTACCAGCGCGTTTTGCCGCAGCCATATCCGGTCCAGTTTTTTATTTTTCATCGACATGAGGATCGTGTCGCCCGAAAATTGCGAGGTGTCGGACCAGATAACCGGCAGGTTTTTGATTTTAAAAAACCAGAAAATTGAGTCCCTGGAGCTGAATGACAGCGAATCGCAGGATACCTGCAGGTCGCTTTTGAAGATGCGCACGTCTAGGTGTGCAAGCAGGAGCCGTACGTCGGAAGCCGAATCGGGTTTGAAGGAAGTAAGCGTGTCGGCGCTCATGTACAAGGTATCCCGGTCAATAAGGGTTTTCATCATGGGACGGCCCGCTGCGGCGGTGGCTCCGGCTGCGCCGAAGGCATTGAGGTATTCGGTTTGTTTGTTGTAATCCATCCGCCAGGCGAGGATGGTGAATTCGCTCGCTGTGTCTATCCACACCACATTACCGAGGGCGAGGCCGCGCCCCAGCTGGTCGTTGAAATCGAGCGAATCGGCTTCGATGATGTTGGGCGGATCGTTCACACGCCCGCGGCCGGTGATCTGGTAACTTTTGTTGCGGCTGTCGTAGCGTATTTCAGCGCCTGCGATATCGCGGATGCTGTCCTGAAAGTGTGCATTTCCGCGCAATACCGTTTGCTCGGTATCCGTATTGTACCGGATGATATCAGCCTGCGCATGTTGCTTTTCATCTTCCACATCTGCTTCGCCTTCAAGGGTGTATTCTTTTGAGGTTCCGTTGTAGCGCATTTTTTTGGAACGGCCGCGCTGTCCTTTCTTTTCATACTGCGGATTCAAATCGAACTCGGCGAAATTGTTTTCAATGTCGTAAAACCCGCCTTCCGTGTATATTTTGCTTTCCCGCTGACTGATCAGGGTCGGCGCCACGAATCGCACCGTCTGGGTTTCGGTGTTGAATGCCATGGTGTCGGTGCGCATCGTAAACTCCGGATCCGCTACAACCACATCGCCTTTGAAAAAGATTTCTTTCTGGTTTACAAAGTAGTAACCATGCGTGCTGGTGAGCTGGCTTTTGCCGTTGGTAAGGGTGGCGCCCGTATGGTATGTGGCGATTTTATTGGCGAGGTCGTAGCGCAGGCGTGTGGTGAAGAGTTCCTGCCTGCCGTTTACCAGTACCACGTCACCGAAAAGGTCGCTGATCTTCGTGTTGGCATTGTAAAACGCCGAATCGGCAAATACTTTTACAGAATCTCCCTGTTCGATGGAAACCCCTCCTTTCAGGATGGCCACATCCATATCGAGGATGGCCGTGTCGCAATACACAAGCGTGTTTTCCTGCCTCATGCGCACATTGCCGCTGAGTTTCTGGAGCGTGCGTTCGCCTTTCACGAAATATTCCACCAGAATGGCGGTCTCGATTTTCAGTTTCTGGGTGTCTTTCTGGACGGTCAACGGCTGCCGGCCGACCGTTGAAGGCGCCGGTGTCGAGGGTGTTTGTCCGAAACAGAGAAAGGGGTAAAGGAGGAGAAAAAGCACAACTTTACCGGCAGCAAAGCGCTGAAAATGAATATTTAGATACTTATATGCAGGTTTCCGAGTTCTTTTTTTCAACATCTTCAATACCCTGTTTTCAAAAAACTATCCGCAAAACGCTTTACTGTGAAGTTTCGTCCATCGGGAGGCAAAAATATCTCGAACGGCTGATTATAGATAGCTCAGCCACCACTTGTCCCGGTTGTTGCGCTTGTACCGGTCATACCAGCGGCAAAGCGGGTACATGATCGCGATGACCAATGCCCATGCGGCATAGGTTACTGGCAGGCTGTAGCCGTAATCCGCCAGCCTGGGATTCAAAAAATTCTGCGCGGAAAGCACGCCGTCCGACCAGGGGCGCCCGGCGTACAGCACGCCTAACTCTCCGATGAGATGGGCAACGAAAAAGTGGATGACGTAATAGAAAAAAGGAACGCGGCCAATCGTGGAGAAAAAGTTTTGCGAACGAAAATTTTTACCCTCCGCCCAGTACATAAACAAAAGCGCCGGCCCGATCGTCATGCACAGGTATACGAGTGAAGGCGGATACTTGGTTGTATTGAAAAAGGAGATGACCGAAAAAGCGAAGCTGCTCTGCGGCGCCCAATGTGCCGGGTCGCCGTACCAATTGAAGGTCCGCAACAAAAAGAACAGGGCAACGGCTCCGAGGCCCATTTTCCACAACAGGGCTTTTCGCCGCATGGTATCAAACCCGGGATCGTACAAGGACCCGAATACGTATCCAAGCGCCATGACGCCGATCCAGGGAAGCACCGGGTATGCGATCAGAACAACCGAATCGGGCGATATAACGAGGAGATTCTGTTGGTGCAATAAATACCACATTATATCAAGGGGGCCGTGCCCCTGGAAGGTGATGCCATCCAGCAAATTATGGCCTGCGACCACCAACAGGCCAAATGCCAGCAATGCCTTTTGGGGCAGCCGGATCAGGGCGGACAGACATATCATGCTGATACCGATCGCCCATATGACCTGCAAAATGTGAAAACTGTAGTGGATGTCGAAAGAGAGGCCGAGGTTGACGATGGCGAGCTCCACAAAAATGAGCCAGACGCCTCTTGTCCATAAAAAAAGCGCGGTTTTTTTCGTGTCGCCCTGGCGCAATCCATATAAAAAAGCGGCGGCGCCTGCGAGAAATACAAAAACGGGCGCACAAAAGTGCGTGATCCAGCGGGTAAAGAACAAGGGCGGGGTGGTGGTCGCCAGATTGGTGGGGTCATTGGCAAATGCACCGTAATAAATGTAGTCCCGGATATGGTCGAGTGCCATGATAACCATGACGACACCTCTAAGCAGGTCAAGGGAAAGTACGCGATGGCTGTTTCCGTTTGGCATAGCGGAGGAAAATTGTTCGCAGTAAAGATACGCGATGCCGGAATGCCTTACGTGTCTTTTTGAATATCTTCCTTTTCCGGGCTATCCGTCTCCTCCTGCCCGCTTTCAAACACATTTTCTCCCGGTTCGAAAGGCCCGCTTTCACCCTCTTCTTCCGGGACTTCACTCGATTTTGATCTTCCCAGCCCCGTCACACGGAAAACCCAGATATACATGTTGGAAAGGAGGGTTTTGTGTACCAGAAACGTCAGCACCGTAGTCAGCAGCGTCGTACAAAGTATAATGGAGAATACGACAGACTGGATGGTGTCTCCGCCTGGAACGCCCTGTTGTACCGGGAGGGAGGCCAGAACGGCTGCTCCCAGGCCCTTTGGTATCATGGCGGACATAAACGCTGCATCTTTCAGGGGGGTGTCGCGGGGCACCGACAGTCGCACGATAGGGATCCGGATCAGGAACAACGCTGCGGTGATGATGGCGCCGAGTGCAAAAGGCCACCAGTCGTTCAGTTTGACCGACATGCCGATGTACACGAAGAAAAAGGTCCGAAGCAGGAACACGGCTTCGGAAAAAAAGGCCCGCTCGTTGTCGTTGAGCGATATAGGTTTTTTGGAAATGGCGTTGCGCATGATGGGCGGCCCCAGCACGTCGATGTTTCCCAACGTGATCCCGAAAGCCAGGGCCGCGATGGGGCCGGAGTAATTGAGCAATTCCACGATGCCGTATATGATAAAGACAAAAGCCGGCGTCGTAAAAACGGTGTTTTGCAGCGTGCGCATCTGCTTGAGCAGGATGCTCCAGCCGAAGGCGCCTGCAATACCGAGCATCGCGGCCAGAATAAACGCCGCAATCATTTGGCCGGTTACGGAAGCGACATCGACCCTGCCGATTTTGTAGGCGGTGAGCAGGGTGAGGGGAACTGCCAGTGTATACACGTCCGAAAAAGCAGATTCAAGCACCAGGATCGTACTGCTGCGTTCGCTGAGCGGAAATTGCCGCGACAATGTCGTTACAACGGCGGAGGATGTGCCGCCCACGATACTGCCAAGCATCAGGGAACGCAAAAAACCGAGATCGGTATTGAAATACGTAATGCTGCCCGCAACCAAACAGGTGCCCACAAAGTTGTATGTTGTGATCTTGGCCGTCCCGCTAAGCGAGTTGATCAGCGGCTCAAGCCGCTGGTCGATGCCGCTTTCAAACAATATGAACACCAGGGTAATGGTGGTAAAAACAGGCCCGACAGCGCCAAAATTTTCCGGTTTGACCCACCCGCATACGGGGCCGATCAGCAGTCCGATGATGAACAGCCACAGCACATCCGGTATCTTCGTTCGTACAAACAGCGATGCAAACCAGTGTGATAAAAAAATGGTACAGCCTACGAAAACGATGGTGAGTGCAGTGGGCATGGGCAAACGAATCGAAGTGAAAATGACAATCTGATATATTTCAAATGCAAAAAAAGGTGTAAACCGGTGAATACTGACATTAATTCTCCAATTCTTCTGTTTGATGGCGTATGCAACCTCTGTAATGCGTCCGTGCAATGGGTCCTGAAACACGACCGGAAAGGTGTTTTTCGCTTTGCTGCGCTGCAGTCTGATGCCGGAGAAGCGCTTTTGCGGCGTTTCGGAATGCCTTCCACCGATTTCGATACTGTGGTGATGGTGGCTGGCGACCGGGTTTTTACCCGCTCCGATGCCGCCCTCGAAATAGTACGGCGGATCGGCGGCGCATGGTCATTGCTGACTGTTTTCAAAATCGTGCCCCGGCCCCTGCGGAATGCGGTGTATGACTGGGTGGCCCGTCACCGCTACAGGTGGTTTGGAAGAACGGAATCCTGCATGATCCCGCGACCTGAATGGGCAAACCGCTTCCTGTGAGCTTTCATAAAACGGGTTTTGTGTTTACATTTGTTGGAATTTTCCTTTGAACTTAATCATTTCTGAACAATCTCTTATTCATGAAAAACACTCCCCTCTGCGTTCGCGGGCTGGTAATGGCTGCCGCGACCTTTTCCTTGTTGTTCGTGGTTTCCTGCAAACCCGACTCTAAAACCAAATCAGGCAACACTTCCGGCGTGGTCGGCGACACCGTCAATATCCGGATGGACGCTGCCGCCAACACCTTCAATCCCTACCTCCCTGCCACGGGCTATGCGCGATACGTGTCCATGCGGATATTTCAAACGCTCGGCGAAACCAACCCCCAAACCCTGAAACTCGAGCCTTTAATGATCAAGGCCATACCCGCCAAGCGCGAGGTCAAGGAAGGGCCTTATGCAGGCACCCTGGCGTATGATTTTGAAATTCTGGACGAGGCCAAATGGGACAACGGATCGCCAATAACGGGCAATGACGTGGCTTTCAGCCTGAAAATTATTTTTCATCCGGACCTGCCTACGGGTATTTACCGCGGATTTTTCGAATACCTGAAAGGGCTGGAAGTAGATCCGGCCAATCCGAAAAAATTCACCGCATATTTCAAGCAATACTACATGATTATGCTGGAAAGCATGTGCGGCGTTCCGATCTATCCGGCATACAATTACGACAGCAAAAACCTCCTTGCCAATATTCCATTATCGGACTTTCTGGATGAAAGCAAAAGTGGCCAGATAAAGTCAAACCCTTCGTCACAGGCTTTTGCGAAGGAATTTCTGGAATCCAGGTTTGCCAACGACAAAAACTTTATTTCCGGCAGCGGCCCTTACCGGCTGGAAAGTTCCGACGGGGAACAGGGGACGATTTTGTCCAAAAAAGAAAACTGGTGGGGAGATGCCGCAGCATCGAAAAACCCGCTGCTGGCCGCTTATCCGGCAAAACTGATTTACAAAATATTGCTGGACGACGCCGCGACGGAAAATTACCTCAAAACCGGGGCGATCGACGTAGCGACCAATATTTCGCCCACGAAGTTTCTTGAAATGCGCGACAACCCTGCGCTGAATGAAAAATATGACTTTAAAACCTACGGCGCCACACAATACACCCGCTGGGCTTTTAATATGCGAAGCCCGAAACTTTCCGATAAACGCGTGCGGCAGGCGCTCGCGCATGTGGTTGACTACGACTATCTCGTGAACAGCGTGATGCAGGGACTTGCCCAGCGGATCGTCGGTCCGGTCAGCCCCGCCAAAAGTTTTTATGCAAAGGATCTTCCTTTGTACGACTACAATATTGAAAAAGCCAAGGCCCTGCTGGCAGAGGCGGGCTGGAAAGACACCAACGGCAATGGTATCGCGGATAAAATGATCAATGGAAAACGCGTGGAGATGACGCTCGACCTGTTCGCGGCCACCAAGGCCAAAGTGAATGAAATCGCTTGCGGCAGCATACAGGAAACGGCACAGCGCGCCGGCATCAAAATCAATGTATTCGGAATGGATATCGACCGGATACGGACCGAAACCGCAAAAGGCAAGTTTGAAACGGCCCTGCTCGGCGTAGCTCTGGACCCCGGCTGGGTCGAACTCTACCAGTCGTTCCATTCGGCCAGCCTGCCGCCCAACGGCGACAACCGAACCGGATTTACCCAGGCCGACAGCGTCATCGTCGCTATCCGCACAACGGAAGATGAAAACGTTCGCGGAAATTTATACCTGAAAGCGCAGGCTATTATCCACGAAGAAGTGCCGGAAGTTTACCTTTATGCCGCGTTACAGCGCGTGGTGGTGGCAAAAAAATTCGATTACGTACTTACCGCCAACCGCCCCGGCTATTACGAACAAATGTTCAAACTCAAACAGAATCAATAAGATGGCTTTTGAAGTAGAAGGTAAACTACACCGTATTTTTCCAACGGAACAGAAATCGACCAGTTTTTCGGCCCGTGAATTCGTGCTGGAAGTGCCCGACGGCAACTACCCGCAACTGGTCAAATTCCAGGCTGTGCAGGAGCGCTGCGCCCTGCTCGACACTTTTGCTGAAGGCGATCGCGTCAAGGTTTCCTTCGATCTGCGCGGGCGCGAGTGGAACGGCAAATACCTGACAAACCTCAACGCCTGGCGCATCGAACGCGCAGGCGAGGGCGGCAGCGAACGGCCGGCTGCTCCATCGGAAGAAAAATTCCCTTCCGATCCGTTCCCCAACTACAACGATGCACCGCCTGCGGGCGGTAATTTTGAAGACCTGCCGTTTTAACGAAGCGATTTCAACTGTGGCACGGCAATTACGCGAGCCGTGCCACAGTAATTTTTTATCCCCTTGCATTCCGCAAAAACATTCCGTGCCATGCGCTTGATTCTCCTACTTGTGTTTATCTGGCAGACTGCCGCGTTACAGGCGCAGGTATTGTCGGGCATCAGTACAAGATGGAGCGATTCTTTCGTGGAATGGGAGATATATGCGGCGATTCCTCGGGATACTACCCGGGCAGAACCGGAAGAAGATTCCGAAGAGCCTGATGAGTCCCTGTATGGCGAACTCAAGTTGCGCTGGCTCAACGTGCGCGAAGATTTTTCGGAATGGGATTATGAAATCGGCGAAGAACGCGGAACCATTCGCCAGAAATGGAAAGACGACCCTTCGCAATGGGAATTGCGCAGCTACAACGGCCCGGTGGTCTCCATGCGTACTGCCTGGCCCAATGACTTCAATGAATGGCGCGTCACAGACAACTCCATTTCGCTCAATCTGAAAAGCCGGTGGACCAACCAGTTTGACGAATGGCTGGTAGACGACTCTGCCCACGGCAAATTTTACATGTATACCCTCATCAAGAACGATCCGCGCGACTGGGCTGTCGAAGATTCGATGGACGACAGCATCTCCCAATCCATGAAAATGGCCCTGATCTTTCTGACCGTGTTTAACGGGTCGCCGAAGCAGTGAATTGCTGCCATTGCTCGATTGCCGGGCACATCTAAATGTTGCCAAAACAATGTAACAATACAGCAATACAACAATGTAGCAATGAACCTACCTCTTCCGCTCCGTCACAAACACCAGCAGGTCGTACATTGACTGGCGGGCCGGCGTATCGGGCGCGGCTGCAAGCAGATCGAAAGCCTCCTGGCGGTAGTTGTACATGGCTTCCTGCGCATATTCAATGCCGCCGCTTTGCTGCACCAGCCGGATCACTTCCGCAACCCGTTCTGTTTTGTGGCTTTCGTTTTTTATGATATTCAGGATATGGCGTCGTGTCGAACGATCGGCGTGGGCGAGTGCGTAAATGAGGGGCAGGGTCATTTTTTTCTCCTTGATATCGATGCCCAGGGGCTTGCCCACGTCGTCGTTGCCGAAGTCGAACAGGTCGTCGCGGATCTGGAATGCCATGCCGGTTTTTTCGCCAAACAACCACATTCTTTGTATCGTTTCTTCATCGGGGGCCGTGCTTGCGGCGCCGGCGCAGCAGGCCGCAGCGATGAGTGAAGCCGTTTTTTGCCGGATGATCTCGTGGTAAATCTCCTCTTTGATATCGAGGCGGCGGGCCTTTTCCATTTGTAGCAATTCACCTTCCGCCATTTCTTTCACGGCGCGACTGACTATTTCGAGCAGCCTGAACTGCTGACTCTTCACCGAAAGCAACAAGCCCTGCGAAAGCAGGAAGTCGCCGACAAGTACCGCTATTTTGTTTTTCCAGAGCGCATTGATGGAGAAAAAGCCGCGGCGTTCGTTGGAATCGTCCACTACGTCGTCGTGCACGAGCGTGGCGGTATGCAGAAGCTCCACCAGCGAGGCGGCGGTGTACGAGCCTTCATTGATGGGCGCGAAAAGGCGGGCGCTGAGCAGTACAAGCATTGGCCGCACCTGTTTGCCTTTGCGTTGTACGATGTACCACGTAATCTTGTCGAGCAAAGGCACGTTGCTGCGCATAGCATCGCGGAAGCGTTCTTCAAATACATCCAATTCGGCGGCGATCGGCTTTTTTATGGCTTCCAGAGACATGTAAGAGGTAGTTGCAGTGTAGGGAGAGGTTGCTGAGTTTTCAATTAAAACTGAAAACTTTGAACGTGAAACAGCGGCAAGGTATGAAGGTTGGCAAATTGCGCGGGTTTGTTTGCGCCCTCGTCACTTCATTTTTTCTTCAATGGTTTTTCGAAAATCGGATTGTTGTTTCAATAATTGCGCGTTTTTAAGCCGGTCTTCCCGGGTTTGGGGGTTGGCCACCGTGTCTATCCCGTTGACCCATTCCATCGCTTTCGGATAATCGCCAATGGAATACCAGACATAAGCCAGGTTGAATTTGCCGTTCTCAAAACGCGGATTGATCTCCATTACCTTTTCGAATAGCGGAACGGATTCCCGGTAATGGCCCGCCTTTACCAGTGCAGATGCATAATTGTTGATCACCTGGAAACTCCAGGGATTGAGCAGGTAAGCGCGCCTGAATGCCTCAACTGCATCCTCGTTCCGGTCCATTTCATAGCAGGCTATTCCTTCGTACCAACAAAGCGGCACTACGACGTCGTTGTACTCATAAAAGGCATTTTGCGCGGCTTTCGCTTCCGAAAGCATCTCCTGGTTATTGTGCCGGGCCTGCGCTTCCAGCAGTTTCACGTTGTGAATTTCGCCTTTTACGCGGTTCCAGCCCACCACCAGGTTAAACGCCAGTCCGGCTGCCAGGGCCCAGAGAAACAAACCCGACAGGCGCTGAATCCCTACTGCCGGCCGGCGCTCCCACCAGGTGCGGGTATGAAACGCGATGTATGCGAAAAAAATGCCTAATACTACCTGACACTCAATGCGTTCGCGGGGAAAATCGAGGAATTGTATGACACAATAGCCCAGCAGGCCCGCGGTCAAAACGAGCAAATCGTGTCTTTCACGCTGACCGGTGCCTTTTTTCCGCAAGACCAGCCATGCGGCCAGAAAAGCCATCCCGAACATCGCACAATACAATACGATCCCGATAATTCCCATTTCCGCGCGCACTTCGAGGTAGTCGTTGTGCGCGCGTGTGAACACGACGTTTTCTTCCTGCAAGCGGTATGCGCCCTGAATACTTTTCGAAGGAAACCAGATTTTCCAGCTGCCATTGCCAACGCCCAGCCAGAAATGATCGGCGTTCAGGAGGTCGGTTTTATACCAGACGAAGCGGCGTTCGTTGGCCGTCTGACTATCGAGGTAAGTGAGCGGGTTCAGCCTCTCGGCAAGTGTGCTGCTGCTTCCTTTCAAGGCCAGCAGTGCTACGACAAGCCCTGCAATCACCACAGCAACCGGTAAAATCTTTCGCTTGAAATCGCTAAAAAAACCGGGCTCCCAGATGGAGCGCGCCGACGTATAAAAAAGCGCGCCTGCGGCCACCGCCATGTACACCGTGCGCGTTTGCAGCAATACGATCAGGCACAGGAGCAGCGCTGCCGCGATCCGGAAATTTCTTTTCTGCGAAGCATCGGCCTGTGCGTCCCTGTCATATAGCAATCCGTTGAAAATCAACAAAAAGAACAGGAAATCGGAGGCCAGGCTCTTGTTGCCGAACACAGCGGAGGCGTAATCGTACAGGTGTTTGTTGTCCAGCCCGAACTGCGATACCGAAAACCCCATCTGTATGATCAGAATGCCAACCACCGCGTAGGTAAGAAGCGTAACTGCTTGTCTGAGCGCATCTCGCATCCCTTTTTCATCCCGCGCGAGCGCCTGCCTGAACAACCAGTAAGTGACAAAAAGCAGCAACACCTTTTGCGTGTAAAAAACACCTTCCGACCAGTTAAACGCCCAGCCAATAGAAGCCATGTTCAGGCCATACCACAACAGCAGCAGCAGATCGAAGCCATGAAACCGCCAGTCGCCGTGCCGGCGCAGGTCTTTCCACAAAAAAACAAGCGAAATCAGCAAGGCCGCCGACACGAATAAAAAACGCGGCGTGAGGTAGCGGTCGAGGCATTGGGGAATAAAAAACAGGGAGCCGGTGGCAAATATCAGCCAGACCAGGAGACGCCAGGCGGCCGGTATGCCTCCTTCAAGCGGCTTTTTAGCAGTTTGTACTCTTTTCTTTTGGCCCATATGCGATGCCAAAAGTCGGCTTTACCGGGATATTTTTTGCCTGGCTGGCGATTTTTATATCATTGGTTAGCAAGCGCAATGAGAGAAGAAGTGCTTTTGGCTTTTTGTTGGGTTCGCTTCGGCTAAAGTGAGGCGAGTTCGGCTCCAGGTCGGGTTGAATTCAGTTTGGAAGTGGGTCAATTCGGTTTTTTGCTGAGTCCGCTTCGGTTCAAGTGAAGTGGTGGTGGCTTCAGGCCGGGTTGAATTCGGTTTGGAAGTGGGTCAATTCGGCTTTTTACTGAGCTTGCTTCGGTTCAAGTGAAGTGGGGGTGGCTTCAGGCCGGGTTGAATTCAGTTTGGAAGTGGGTCAATTCGGCTTTTTGCTGAGTTTGCTTCGGTTCAAGTGAAGTGGGGGTGGCTTCAGGTCGGGTTGAATTCAGTTTGGAAGTGGGTCAATTCGGCTTTTTGTCGGGTACGCTTCGGTTATTACCTCCCCATCTCACACTTGTCATCCTGTCGGGAACCGTCCACTCTACGGGCGTATTACCACCCGACTTTGCCCTCTTAGAGCGGACGGTTCCCGACAGGATGACAAAGACAACGTACGCCTGAAGTGCCTTTGATGTCTTCTCTACAATAACCACCCATCAAATACTTTATGATGCGCCTGGGCAACCACGGCCCTGTATCCTTTAGTGATATATATTACCAGCTCCCGCCACCTCCCCCACCGAAACCTCCTCCGCTGAAACTGCCGCCGCTACTGCTTCCACTCTTGGAGGGCATACTCGTAAAGGTATTGCCGATGTCCTTGGTCGCATGGCTGAACTGCCGCATAAATTGCGCCGAGGTAAACTGACCGGAGCGGGAGCCGTACCATTCCGGCGGCGGAACATGGAGGGCTTCAAATTTTTCAGACCAGTTATCTGCTATATCGAATACCATCGCATAGGGCAGGGATTTGTCAAAATAATGCGGGTCTTCTTTTATCAGTTGTTCGAGGCGGGGTCGCTCGACCGTTTGCATAAACATCCGATAGCCCGCCAATTGCTGGTAAGCCTCCATGCCCAGCAGGGATTTCTTGGGCATGTACTGGCCAATAATCAACAGACCGATCCCGAGCACGCCGCTGCTGCACGCCGTTTCGATGGAGAAAAAATTCGGATCATTGAAGTCCTGCAAAGAAATGAGCATGATCATGACCGCCCCCATCAGGCAAATAACGCCCAGTACCTTGAAACCTATTCCCGCGTTCATGCCCCATCCTTCGTATTGCTTGTCCTTTTTGATCTTGTCTTTCAGCAGGGATTTGACGGAATTCATCGTGGTGTAGAACGTGTTTTCCAGCGAGGACAGCATCACGCTTTCCTTATAAGCGCCGCTGCCGAACAGGCCGTCAAACAGCCGTTTTTCATATTCGGCGGCCTCCCGAGGCAGGGGTTTGAGCCGGATGAATTTATAATCGGTGTCCTTCAACAGGCCCAGCAGTTTTTCGACCTCCACTTCCTCTATTCGGATATGCCCCCTCGCAGCCCAATACGGAATGAGGGAGATGACATCCCGTTCGTGCAGTTTATCATCGATCAGAATGCCCGCTTCTGCCGGTGTCATGTGCTCGGGTGGGTAATATTGCGGGTAGATCGGCACCGTTCTGTCCTTGCCTTTTTTAAACCACCACCCGATAAAGAACCCCAGGAGCAGCAGCGGATAAAACAGGAACTGGTTGTTCATCCACCAGCGGTCGAACGCCGTGCCAAAACCCGTATCGGCAACTACCCGGGCGGGGATGCTGAAGGCAGGCTGAAACAATAAATCGCGCTCGACAACAGGTCTGGTGGTTTCAATAAAGAGGGAATTCCCTTCAATGTGCTGGCGCAGTTGCCGCGTGTCGAAGTCCTTGTTCGTGTTGATCTCGTAGGCGGCGGCTTCATTCATATCGGGCAAACGAATCTCCGTAACGGCATGGTCGATGGGTTCCCGGAACAGGTTTTTGTGGGAGAAAAGCACTTTTTTGAACCCCGGGTGTTCCGCGTCGTCCACCATATTTCCTTCCAGGGTATAGCGCAATGTCAGGGTGTGTTCATCGCCGCCGTTGATATTGTTCAGGTGTATTTTGAACGGGTTGCTTTGATCCTGCTCGCCGCCCGTCCACCGCACGTTTTTGACGGGGTAATACACATCGCCGGGCAGCCAGCGGCCCGACAGGCCGAATGACTCGCCCGAAGCGCGGTGCCCGACCTCTACCCAAAGTTCCCGGACCGTGTTGAGAAATTTAATATCCGCCTGAACCGCCACATCCGTTGTGCCGTCTTTATTGACCGTTATGCTGGT
>JAKOXM010000653.1 GCA_029781095.1 Bacteroidota bacterium | reverse complement strand
CTTGAAACAATAACTGCATACGGCCAGACGGGTATCAAGGCCGGACAGGTCCGGCGCACGTTGCCTGTGCTTCAATCGGTTCCTAAGGGGGCAAACGCCGATCTGCTGATTCGAATGCAGAGCGAGGTTCGCGAGGCATTGGCCAAACCGGTCGAACAGAGGCGCTGGATGATGGTCATTGACACACGTAAATGTGTCGGCTGTCATGCCTGCACCGTCGCTTGCGTTGCCGAAAACAAATTGCCGCCCGGGGTCGTTTACCGACCGGTGTTAGAGGAAGTAACCGGAACTTTCCCCAAAGTCAGCATGAAGTTTTTCCCGCGTCCTTGTATGCATTGCGACAGCCCACCCTGCGTTCCGGTTTGTCCTGCAGATGCGACCGCGCAACGCCCTGACGGGATAGTTGCGGTCGATTATGACAAATGTGTTGGTTGCGGTCTCTGCGTTGAGGCATGCCCTTATGGTGCACGCACCCTCGACGAGGGCAAATTTTTTACGGAGAAAACACCCGCGCTGCAGCCATATGAACTGAGTCCCAATTTTGAATACGGCAAGTCGTGGAATCGAAAAGCTGAGAATCCGCCGGTAGGAAAGGCACGCAAATGTCATTTCTGCCTGCATCGACTCGAGGAAGGTGAACTGCCCCAATGTGTTTCAACCTGCATAGGGCGAGCGACCTATTTTGGCGACCGAAACAACCCGAACAGCTTGGTTAACGAACTTGCCAAACTGCCCAACGCAAAGAAACTTCTTGAAGAAAAGGGAACGAAACCATCGGTAATCTACTTGGTCTAGAGGAGCATTCTTGATTGGCAGATCGTTCGAAAACAGGAGAGGATCATGAACAAGAAAAATGAAAATGTTGACATTTCACGCCGGAACTTCTTTGGACGTGCAGCATTTCTCGGCAGTATCGGTGCCGCTGAACTGCTCGGTGTGAAAGCGGCGGCGGGTGCAACTCAAATCGCAAACAATGATCAAGAGGCCAGGCCTGACGTGCCGTATGATTTGAACAAACCCGAAAACATACTCTATTCAGTCTGTATGAACTGCAACACCGGTTGCGGCATTAAAGCAAAATTTCAAGACGGTATCCTGACGAAAATTGACGGCAGCCCTTATAGCCCGTGGACGATGGTGCCGCATCTGCCGATGGAAACGACCATTGACGATGCAGCATTTGTGGACGGCGGGCTCTGCCCGAAAGGACAAGCCGGAGTGCAGACGGTTTATGACCCTTATCGGATTCGCACCGTTTTGAAACGGGCTGGAAAACGTGGTGAAAACAAATGGAAAACCATCTCTTTTGACCAGGCGATCACTGAGATCGTCGAAGGCGGCCGGCTCTTTTCAAATGTTGCGGGCGAGGAAGATCGCAATGTCGAGGGATTGAAGTCCATTATGGCATTGCGGGACGCGGGCGTCGCAAACGCAATGGCCGACGATGTCAAAGCGATCCTGGATGAAAAAGACAAGGGCAAAAAAGCGTCCTTGGTTTCGGCATTCAAAACAAAACATGCCGCTCATCTCGATAAAATGATCGACCCTGACCATCCGGATCTCGGGCCAAAGAACAACCAGTTTGTGATGGCGTGGGGTAGGTTGAAAGGTGGACGCAACGATTTCATGAAACGATTTGGTTCGGCATTCGGTACAACCAATCTGCATGGACACACCACTGTTTGCCAAGGCTCGCTGTATTTCACCTGCAAGGCGATCAGTGAACAATACGAAGCCAACAAATTTACCGGCGGCCAGAAATTCTACTGGCAAGCTGACACGGAAAATTCAAAGTACATCCTGTTTGTAGGTGCGAATCTCTTTGAGGCGAACTACGGTCCTACGAATCGAGCAGTTCGGCTAACGGAAAACCTGAAAACGGGTTATACGAAAATTGGCGTTGTTGACCCAAGATTCTCAAAACTTGCGAGCAAAGCGAAGACATTTCTACCGATAAAGCCTGGCGAGGACGCAGCCTTGGCGATGGCGATAATCCGCTGGATGATCGACAACAAGCGCTACGATACAAAGTTCTTGCGTGGGGCAAATAAGGCTTCAGCAAAAGCAAACGGCGAATCATCATGGTCGATTGCTTCATGGTTGGTCGAGATCAAAGACGGCATACCCGGAAAATTCCTGAGAGCGGCTGACATCGGAGTAGCGGGGACTGAGAAACGTTCGATGCCCGATCCTAAGGACAAGTCAAAGAGCATCATTTATGACGAAAAGTTCTTCGTGGTCATGAAGGGCGGAGTTCCGGTTGCCTTTGAGCCGAATGACCCAGTAAATGCCATCGAGGGAGATCTGTTCGTAAATACGACAATAACAACCGATAAGAGTAAGTTTAAGGTCAAATCCTCGCTGCAACTGCTGAAGGAATCTGCGAATGAGCATACCTTTGATGATTGGTGCAAGATCGCCGGTCTCGAACCCAAATTGGTCTTGGAAGTAGCTCGGGATCTGACGAGCTACGGCAAGCAGGCGGCGGTGGATGTACACAGAGGTCCAGCCCAGCACACGAACGGCTTTTATAACATCTTCGCGTGGATGAGCGTCAATATGCTGTTGGGCAATTTCGACTGGAAAGGAGGAATGTGCAAAGCCACAACCTACAGCTATGATGGTGCCAAAGGCGGCCCTTTCGATACGACAAAGATTCCGGGCAAACTTCCGGCGTTTGGAATCAGTCTGATTCGTCACGAAGTGCCTTATGAAAAGAGTACGATCTTCGCTGGTTATCCGGCAAAGCGAAATTGGTATCCGCTTTCGAGCGATATTTACGAAGAGATCGTGCCAAGTATCGGTGATTCCTATCCATACCCCGTAAAAGCACTTTTTCTATATATGGGGACGCCGATCTACGCTTTACCCGCAGGACACACCAATATCGAGGTACTCGCCGACGTGAACAAACTTCCGCTCTTTTTCACGAGCGATATCACGGTCGGAACCACTTCGATGTATGCCGATTACATCTTTCCGGATTCGACATTCCTAGAACGGTGGGAGTTTCACGGCTCACATCCGAACCTTCCAAGCAAGGTCGCCCCGGTTCGGCAGCCGATCGTTGCCCCTATTCCCGAAACCATTAGGGTTTACGGCGAGGAAATGCCGATCACCTTTGAATCGCTTTTGATGGGTCTGGGAGAAAAGATTGGCTTCAAGGCCTTTGGGAAAAACGCGATGGGTGAGGGTATAGATCTAAAACGCCCAGAGGATTTTTACCTGCGTGCCGTCGCCAACATCGCCTTAGGCGAAAAACCCGGTGATGCCGTTCCCGATGCGGATGCACGGGAGATAGAATTATTTACCAGGTCGCGTCGCCATCTGCCAAGATCCGTCTTTGACGAAGCGAAATGGCGCTCGATCGTGGGTGCTGCGAATTGGGCAAAGGTAGTTTACGTCTTAAACCGCGGCGGGCGTTTTGAGGCCCACGAAAAAGCCTTCGACGGCGACAAACTTACTCACCGATACGCGGCGCTACTTAATCTCAATCAGGAAAAGACCGCCGGGATGATCTACGCGGGAACCGGCAAACCGTATTCGGGCATCGCCCGTTACTTGCCGCAAGCAGACTTTGCCGGAAAAACGCTGGATAACCTTGCTGAAGGTTACGATC
>JAKOXM010000631.1 GCA_029781095.1 Bacteroidota bacterium | reverse complement strand
CCACGGCCACGTCGGAACGCCGGGGCAGGCGCCAGGATGGCCCGCCGGATGAATCGGATGATCGCATACACAACTGGGTATGGGACCGCGAATACCGCGTCACCTTCCGCGACACGCTCATCGACACCGAAAAGATCATCGAAGGCAAATGGGAGGGCACGCATACGCCCGGCCAGCCCATCAAAATATCCATTTCCGATGGCCTGCAGCGGGGTATGAAAGCAAAAATCGGCACCAAAATCGTTTTCAACGTGCAGGGCGCCCGCCTCGAAACGGAGGTCGGCAGCGTCCGGAAAGTGGATTTCAACCGCGTGCAGACCAATTTCCTTGTGCTTTTCCCCAAGGGCGTACTGGAACAGGCGCCGCAGTTTCACGTCATCGTATCGCGTGTGGGCAGCGCGGAGCAGTCTGCCACATTCCAGTCCGAACTGGTGCGCCGCTTCCCCGGCGTTTCCGCCATCGACCTCACGCAGATACTCAAATCCGTGGACGAAGTACTGGGCAAGGTATCCTTTGTGATCCGCTTCATGGCCCTGTTCAGCATCCTGACCGGGTTGCTGGTACTCGTCAGTTCGATCTACCAGGGCAAGTTTGCGCGCATCCGCGAGAGCGTGCTCCTGCGCACGCTCGGCGCGAGCCGCCGCCAGATACTGGCCATCAACGCGCTCGAATACTTTCTGCTCGGCGCGCTGGCCTGCCTTGCGGGTGTGGGCCTGTCTGTCGCAGGCGCCTGGGCGCTGGCGGAGTTCGCCTTTAAAATTCCGTTCCAGGTGGAGTGGTGGCCGCTGGTGGCGACATTTTTCGCCATTACGTCATTAGCTGTCATTATCGGGTTGTTCAATAGCCGGGAGGTGGTGAACAAGCCGCCGCTAGAGGTGCTGAGGCAGGAGGTGTAGTGCCGCCAACCTCCGGTTGGCGAACTCTACGCGGGCATGCAGGATTCGAGTCAATATTTTATTCCGTGCCTTCTTGATAAAATAAGGGGCGATAAATGCCGGTGCGTTTTCATGTTCGTTTTACTTACGCGGCATGGACGGATTTGGAAATCCGTCGTACATTCGCATTATCAGCACGTTGCATAATGCCCGTTTCGCCCGTCAATGAAAAAATACCTTCCCCTTTTCCAATTGTTCGGCATCCTGATCGCATGTTATGGCGGTTTGGTTTGGATGGGCAAAGTAGAACATCCCGGCTGGATACCGGCCGGGTGGGAAGAGCCGGTTTTATTCTCAATCGCAGCAGTATTCGAACTCATTGGCTGGTGGGAGCAATTACTCGATAAACTCGCCGATCTCACGCGCAAACCGCCGCGTTTTTTTATTGCTCCGCCTCGTTTGGTCAGACAACCGATTGGCCGGGAAAAAGATAGAAGGCGGCTCAACAGACGCCTGCGCCGGGAACAGATGCTCAACCTGACCGGCCCCGGGGGTTTGGGAAAAACCACCTTGCTGCAATATTTTCTCGAACGCTATCAGCACCGTTTCGACAACGTCATTTATCTTTTTACCGGAACCGCTTTCAGCGACCGGAGCGATTATTTAGAGCGGAATGCCGAACAGTTTCTCCAGTCATTTACAGGACCAGGTAGCGAGCTGGTGACCAAATTGAAAATTCAATTCGACCCCTTGGCAACGGAACTCGACCGGTTCAAAATCGTCGTTGGCTGTATGGCCGACTTGCCGGGCCGCAGCCTGCTGGTTATCGATAATTGTTTTGACCTGCCACCGCTTTACCTCGAACAGTTCTCCCGGCTGGCGGGCTGGCGCATCCTGATCACTTCAAGGACCCAAATTGCGAACCTGCCGGAATTTGAACTTGCCCACCTCGACCCGGCCGATGCCCTGCGACTTTTCCGGCGCATTTTTGAAATACAGGGAGACGATAACAGATTGTCCGACCTGTTACGACGCTACGATTACCACACCAAAACGATAGAACTGCTGGCACATTATGCTCGCGACCGGACCTGGAGTGTGGCGGATATGGAAAATGAACTCCGACAAAAACACCTGCTCGAATTGCCCGATTACGCCCTTCCGTCTTTCGACGGGCGTTCGATGGGATTGGTGGGCCATTTGATTGCTACTTTTGCGCTGGAACTTTCCGATGAGGCCCAAAACCTGATGCGGCAATTTGCCTTGTTACCTCCCAAAGGGGCTCAAATAGCACCGGAATTGCTCAGTGAAAAAAACCTTGCTTTCATGTTGGGCTGCGACGAGCAGGCCGATCAGGTGCGTCTCCATAATTTGCTGGAAACCTTAATCCGGCTTAACTGGCTGGAGCGGGTGGATTCGGGCATATTCATTCATCCGGTAATTCAGGAAGTAGCCCACTACGAACTAAAACCTTCCATAGAACAATGCAGGACGCTGGTACAACGGGTAACAGCCATGCTAAGTATCGATCAAGCCAAAGATAACCCGGTAGACAAGTTTCGGCTCCTGATTTTTGGTGAAACGCTGATGGCCGGGATTGGAGAGAACCCGGATTCAGATTATTCAAACCTGATGAGCAGGATCGGCTGGATTTTGGAAGATCTTGGTCAATACGAAAAAGCGCGTGACTTGCTGGAAGCGGCGCTGGCTTCGGATTTGAAAAATTTCGGACAAGAGCATCCAACCGTGGCCGTTCGCCAATCCAATTTAGCCAACGTTTACTCTGATCTTGGTCAATACGAAAAAGCGCGGGACTTGCTGGAAGAGGCGCT
>JAKOXM010000038.1 GCA_029781095.1 Bacteroidota bacterium | reverse complement strand
GATCAGGACAGCGTTATGCTGCATCCCAGAGATCCGAGAGTCATGCTTTCGGTCGAGTATGTTTATTAGTACCGGAACATCGTTCCGGGTTACAGCAATTACCGCTTAAGGGCACTTCGCCTGAAAAACACGAACCCGTTTTTTCTTCCGATTTCCTCCATTCCGGGCACGGCCTGCACTTCCGGTGCGGATTGAATTTTTGCCACGACATAAACGTCTTTGTCTATATCGCCCGTGTAAAGCCAGTTGCGATCGTAGCTCTTTTCGTTGGTAACCTTCGGTTTGCGACTGTAGAAGAGGTATGCATAGGTCCGGTAACCGTGCGGTACAACATAGCAGTCCTGCCCGATCCTGCTTTCGAAGAATTCGATGGCCGCCCGCTGGGAATACCCCTCTATGCGTTTGATAAAAAAGATCAAAGTGAGCATGACGAACATTCCTGTGCCGATATAAAGCGTCAGGAAACCGCGCCAGGCGGGGCTTATGGCAGGAATTTCGGTTTCGGCAGTTGCCGGTTTTTCGCCGCCTTTTCTAAAAAAATAGAGCGCCGTGATCATTACACCCAGCAGGAAAACACCCGGAATCACTTCCCAGCCCGTCCAACGGACAGCGGCATCCAGGTTGGCCTGCGCAAAAGGATCGTTGAACAAGGGACGCAACATTTCGGCATTCATGCCGACAAAGGGCATGGCAAAAACGGCCATCAGGAACAACGAAGCCACACTCCACAGGCCAAATTGCATCGCGCGATTCAATTTTATCTCTCCTGAAATGACCTTGTCGATTGACAATGCGGCGAGGTAGGTCAGAGGGAAATAACACATGGACGAGTAGTGAACGATCTTTGACTTGACGATCGTAAAGAGTATCAGAACCACCCAGAACAGATATTTCATCCAGCGCCTGAAATCGTCGCGATACCGGAACGACTCGGCCGGTAATTTCCAGAACGCACGCAGGGCAAAAATGGACGCGGGGAAGCAGCCGATCAAAAGCACCGCGAAATGATAGCCGGGAAATCCCTTGTGACCTGCATCGGGCGTGCTGAAAAGCCGGTATTGGTATTTGTTGAACTCTTCAATAAACCAGGTGCCGTTTTTCCAGGTTTCCAGGCCGTACCATGTCAGTGTCACGATACTCGCCGAAACCGTAAAAAAAAGAAATTGCGGCACGCTCACATACATCCGGAATCGCTGGTGTACCCAATATACGCCCATGGTCAGCACGGCGATCAGATACGCTACCTGGCCTTTGGCAAGGATGCCCATGCCGATCCAGAAGCCGCCGAGGAAGAGATATTGCCATCTTTTGTGCGGCAATGTCAGTTCAAATCCGTCTTTTTTCCAGTAAAAAAGGATGAAGTAATACAGTCCCGAAAATATAAAAAAATTGAACCAGGGATCGATAATGCCTGATTTGAAGTACAAAAAAGGTAATATCGTACCGAAATATGTGAAGGCCCATGTCAGACCGAAACGGTGATGGTACAACCTTCTCCCGATTTGATACACCAGGACAAGGGTAGCTATGCCGCACATTGCATTGGGAAGCCGGGCAGCAAACTCCCCTACTCCGAAGGCACGCATTCCGAGTCCCTGCATCCAGAAAAACAGGGGTGGTTTTTCCCAGAAGGGCAAAAAATTGACGTAAACGCGGAAATACTCCTTGGTTATGAGCATTTCCCGGCTGATCTCGGCAAAGTTGATCTCGTCCCAGTCGAACAGATGCACGCCTCCCAGGAAAGGGATATAAAAAATCGCTCCTAACAACGCCAGGAGGATGGATGTCCGAAAGGATTGATTTTGCATGAACTACTTCTTGCCGCGATTCAGAAAGTTGAGCACTTTACTGACGAATTTATCGTCGATACCAAGCCAGCCCTTTAAAGTACTGTACCAGGAAAGCACCTGTTTGTCCAGCCAGATCCAGACGCGTTTGCCGCCGTCTTCCGGCCGGGCCTGGTAATTGGTAGAGCGCTTGCGCGGCACGTGTGCTTCTTCTGTAAAATAATAAAGAGCGATCGACTTGCGGGTCATCTCTTCGGGGCACTGGATGGGTTCGGGCAAGCCGTGAAAGGAATCTTCATCCGTATTGAAAATGGCACAGCGGTTGAATACGGGCAAGATTTTTTGTGCGCATTGCTTCATATCGCGTGTCCAGAGCTCCAGTTCGCCGCGATATTCCGGTTCCCATGCTTCGTTGAGATAGACCAGTACGTTTACCCGCCTGCGCCAGTTGCGTTTGTGGGGATGTACGGTGAAATCTGCATGGATGTTGAGAAAGCCGCCGCGTTTGCTCTGATGCAGGCCGCCGCCTTCCAGGCTCGGGTCGGGTATAAGGCCGGGGATGCCTGTCAACCTGCTCAGGGCGGTAACAAATTCCGGACTGTTCAGCGTCTTGATAACATCCTGAATATCGGATGGTATCAAATCCATTTTGTTCAGGCCGTGCTTCTTTTCATTTACATGCACATAGTGAATCCAGCCGTCGTCTTTTACGCCGGGAAAAGCGTTCATCGCGGCCCGGGCTGCGGCCGGCTCCAGAAAATCATCGAATGATCCGAACGGATATGGATAGGCCTGTTGGTAGGTAGAGGCGTATTCCTCAAATTTTCGGCTCCATTTCTCCAGATCGAGAATAGATTGCCTCGTAGTTGTACTTGTCATGCGCGTATGTTGTGCGGCAAAGGTAATACGACGGGCGAAGTCATGCTATCGCAATCGCAAGATATTCCCCATTTGGTAGCAGGACCGGCAGCGGGGCTCGTAATGCTCCTTTTCTCCCAGAAGCACCACGGACTCTCCTTCGGCAAGCCGGTAAGAATGGGTGGCGAGGTTTCCGCAATGCACGCATATGGCATGCACCTTGGTTACATATTCGGCGGTGGCGAGAAGTTGCGGCATCGGCCCGAAAGGCACGCCCCGGTAGTCCATATCGAGCCCGGCGGCGATTACACGCACGCCCCGAAGCGCAAGTTGCGCGCAGACATTGGGCAGGTCTTCATCGAAAAACTGGCTGTCATCGACGCCTACCACAACGGTATCGGTGCTGATTTGAAGCAACCTGGACGAACGTTCCACCGGCTGGGCAAGCAATGAACTGGTGTCATGCGACACAATTGCGCTGTCGTCATAGCGGGTGTCGGCGGCCGGCTTAAAGACCTCCACTTTCATGCCGGCAATTTTGGCCCTTTTCAGCCTGCGGATCAATTCTTCGGTTTTTCCGGAGAACATGCAGCCGCAAATCACCTCTATCCAGCCCGAGCGCCGGCCTTTTACGTAGGGTTCCAAAAACATTTTTTGCTATTGATTGATTGATTTATTGATTTGTTGCGGTTTGAACAGATATATTTTTTGAAATTCGCCGGTGAAAATAGTGACAACCGCTAACCCGCCATAAGATGGATTTACTGAAAACGAAAATTTACCTTGACAAACTCAACCGGGAGTTTGCGCGAATGACCAAAGATCCGGAAAATATCGTCCGTATTGACGTGGACATCATGGCTTCCTATGTGCGCGAATTGTATGATGCCCTCCTTTCAGAAGAACCTGTTTACAGGCACGAACCTGCACCGCGCAAGGTTGCGTCGGGAAGGCCCTTAGTCTCGGACGCGCCTCCACCGCCGGTTCCGGCGCCTCCGCCTCCCCCACCCGCCCCCGCGCCTCCGCCAATGCCGGAAGAAGTGCCGCCTGCAGCGCCCCCTCCTCCCCCACCCGTTGTGGAAGAGAAGATCGAAGTGGTAGTGCCGGTAAAAGCAAAAACACAATCACATACCCCCGTCGACGCGGATCTCCTGTTCGAAGAAAAGCAGGCGAAAGAGCTGTCGGAAAAACTTGCCGAACAGCCTGTTTCTGACCTGAAAAAGGCGATTGCGCTCAATGACCGTCTGTTGCTGACACGGGAATTGTTTGCCGGCGACGGCAAGGCCTTTGAATCTGCTATCAGCGCCCTCAACGGCTTTTCCGACTTCGAAAATGCGAAGGCATATTTGATCGAACATTGTGTAACCCGGTACATGTGGCTTGATAAAAAGCGTGTGGAAGAAGCCAAAAACTTTGTGAAACTGGTCAGGCGCAGGTATAAGTAATTTCCGTTCCACTTGCGGGCAACACAATTTTTAAACAACTGAAAGACAGACGATTATGGGCGATTACACACTTTGCCTTACTGTTTGTCCATTCAATCCGCGATGAAAAAAATTCTCATCGTAGGCCAGGGTATTGCCGGCACCATGCTTGCCTGGGCCTTGCAGCGGAAAAATGTTGCCGTACATATCGCCGATGGAAATTTGCCGGGCAGTTCTTCGCCGGTTGCGGCGGGTGTCATCAATCCGGTTACAGGCAAACGCTTCGTTAAATCGTGGCGTTTCGACGAATTCTTTCCCGCGGCACAATCTGCATATCAGGCGCTGGAACAGGAGTTGGGGGTTTCTGTCTGGATGGAACAACCCGTAACAAGACTGCTCGCCACGGCCGAAGAAGCCAACAACTGGTCGGCGAGATGCGCACAACCCGACTATATCGATCATCTGGCAGAAGCCGGAGACGCCGGGGCCTGGGCGCCGTTCATCAGACCGGGCTGGCATTTCGGCCTTATACGAAAAGCCGCAAGGGTCAATTTTCCCGTCTTGCTGGGGACCTTTCGTGAAAAAATCATGGCAGAGGGCGTGTTCTTTCCGGAGGTTTCCGATTTCCGGCAGATTGAACGTCTTGCAAAGGACTATGATCATGTGGTATATTGTGAAGGTTTCCGCGCCGCAGAGAACCCGTATTTCCCGGATCTGCGATGGCAGCTGGCTAAGGGTGAGGCCTTGCTGATTCGATTTCAGGACGCACACCGGGCAAATCGGATCGTCACAATGCTGAAAAAAACAGTTACGCTTGTGCCTTTGGGCGATAATCTGTTTTGGGCCGGAGGATCTTATCAGTGGTATTATCCGGATCTGGCGCCCAGTGAAGGAGAACGCAACTACATAGCAGGACACCTTTCCGAAATGTTGCTTCCCGCTTTTGATATTGTTGGCCAGACAGCAGGCGTGCGGCCGACAGTCAAGGACAGGCGGCCGTTTATCGGGCAGAGCCAAATAAATGCTAAAGTCTTTATTTTCAATGGTTTGGGCACCAAAGGAGCGTTGCTGGCGCCTTACTGGGCAAATCATCTGGCCGATCATCTCATCCACGGCGCCCCCCTGGACCCGGAATCGGACATCAGGCGTTTTTCATCTACCGGTTGAAGAATTTGTAAAAATAAACGGTCTGAAAGTCTATCGCGCTGTTCCAATAATTGCCGTTGTGCTCGCCGGGTCGTTCCGTATATTCGTGTGGAATGCCGGCAGCAAGCAGCTGCGCATGCATTTCCCGGTTGGCAGGAAGAAAAAAATCGCCCACGCCGCAGTCGATGATGAGGGGGATTTCGTGGCCTTTTAAAGCATAAATAAGATTTACCACGGAATTACTCTCCCAATTTGGCCAATTCGTATCCGGATCGCCCAGGACTCCCTGCAAATCCCAGTTGTTTTTTTTCCAAAGGCGCAGATCAAGCCCGCCGGCCATACTCCCCGCCGCCCCGAACACATCCGGGTGCCGGATGGCAAGGTACAAGGCGCCATGTCCGCCCATGCTCAGGCCCGTAATGGCCCTGCCCCCACTCTCTTTACGGGTGTGGTAATAGTAATCCACATAGGAAACAACCTCTTTCACGATGTGGGTTTCATAACGCACAGTAGAATCCACGGGGCTGTCGAGGTACCAGCTGTCATAACCGCCATCCGGACAAACGATCAGCATCTGATAGGTGTCGGCATGATGAAGCAGTTGCGGCGAACCGCTCACCCATCCCGCAAAATTCCCGCTCCAGCCATGTAAGAGATAAAGCACCGGATAGGGTTTCCCCATGACGGAATAGTTATCCGGCTTAATAATGATGCATTTGATGTTTTTATGCATGGACGGGCTGAATATCTCTACAGAGTCAGCATGGCCGGCACGAACAGATATTGACAAGAATAAAAAATTGAAAACCAGTATGAAAAGCGGGCACTTGTTTTTAAGACGAATCATGCTTGCCATAAAAGTTCATTCACATGCGATCCGGAATCTGCCATTCTAAAATTTTTGGTCAATGATATATGGTAGCATTGCCCGCCAGGTGGGCCAGTCATGGCGCATATCGCCGCCCCAGACATCAAGATCATGCGGAATGCCTTTCGAGGATAGCACATGCGCCAGGTTTCGGGATGCATCCGGGTCTTCATAATCACCCGATCCGCTCAGAATGTGGATGTGGCCACTTTGGCGAAGCGTGGACAAAACGCGATCGTCGTTCAGATTCGGCAAGTAATGGCAGGGAGAATTGAAGTACACATCCTCGTCATAATAGCCCTTTGTGTAGGCCGTCAGATCATATACTCCCGACATCGCAATGGTGCCGTTGATCAGATCGGGGCGGCGGAAAAACAGGTTGGCCGCATGCAGTGCCCCAAGGGAAGCGCCGCAGGTATATATAGGCGTATCGTCGCTTGTATGCATTTTGATAAACGGCACCACCTCGTTTTCGACGTAGGCGTTGAATTGCTGGTGCCGGATGGCTTTGTGTCGCGGATGCATCCTGTTATTCAGCCAGGCCTCCGAGTTGATGCTGTTGATGGAAAAAACCTTCACCTTGCCTGCATCGATAAAGGGCTCCAGCGTCGAGATCAGGTGAAAGCGCTCATATTCCAGGTAATCGGCAGCTGCGGTGGGCAGCAGAAGTAAGGCAAAACCAAAATGCCCGTACATGGCTATTTCCATGTTCTTATTCAGGCGGGGGCTAAACCAGTTGTGGATTTCTCGATTCATTTTGCTTTATATTGTTTGCGGGCAAATGTAGAAAAAGAAAATTCAGATAAAAATAAACATATTGTTTTGTTTTAAAACAAATAGTTTATTTTTGCGTCACGATACTATTTCATCATATTTTTTTCACCAACTAACAGTTTTCGCTATGGAATTTGTCAAAAACGGTATCAACTGGTTCGAAATACCTGTCACGGATTTTGAACGCGCCAAAGCCTTCTACCAAAAAATCTTCGATTATGAAATGCCCGAAATGAACATGGAAAATATTCGGATGGGCATTTTGCTGCATGATCGCGATAATGGCGGCGTTGGCGGCGCTATTTGTTACGGGCAAGGTTATAAACCAAGCGGGCACGAGGGACCGAAAATATACCTCAATGCCGGTAATGATCTGAACGTCGTGCTCGGGCGGGTGGAAACGGCCGGGGGCAAAAATCTCCTGACCAAGACATCCATCGGTGATGGAATGGGTTACATGGCCTTTTTCAATGACACGGAAGGCAACGTGGTCGGGTTGTATTCCACAAATTAAGGCTCTGCTGCATTGATTCAGTTGGGATTACAGGTTTATAAAATTTTTATATATAAACGATGTAATCCCGACTGATGCGTCCTTCGCTCCCCCACCCCGATTACTTTTCGAGGAAATCATCATATAAAACCTGCAAATAGGCCTGCGCCTGTCTTCTGCTGAGGGAATCGAGGCTCCCGTCCCATATATGCCATTCCTTGTTGCCGAAAGAGTAAAAGCCTTTCCCTTCATTCGTTAGCCAGCCCAGTCCGCTTTCATTTGTGTAGTAAGCAAAGCCACCGTTCTTGTATCGCTCCTGCATGTTGGCGGAATGGGATTTTGCGAGACCTTCCCACCACCAAAGGTCACGGCTCCAGTCAAAATTCCGCCCTGGCGGGTATCCGAGCATTCGCAGGATGGTGGCCGGAATTTCATGATGGCTTGCATAAATATCCACCCTGGCGCCCTGCCAGGCTTTGGCGAGGGGTTTCCCGAATATGATCATAGGGATATGGCGGGATTTTGGGTTGTCCAGACCGTATAAATTGGGGGGAGAAACACCATGATCGGCCACCAGTACAAACAAGGTATGGTCATACCAGGAATGCTTTTCCGCGCTTTTGAAAAACTCGCCAATGGCATAGTCTGCAAAAGCCGCGCTGTTCAGAAACTTTTCGCGTTCGCTCAATCCCTGCCATTTGCTTTGGAACGGCACATCATACGGTGGGTGCAGGCTCAAAGTCATTTCGGTAGCGAAAAAGGGCTGTTTCAATTTATTGATTTCCAGTATGCTGCGCTGCAACATCTGGTGATCATCCACGCCCCAGCGCTGTGTTTTGTCTTTGGCCGGAAAATCCTTTTCAGAAAATATCTTTTCAAAATTCTGATTGGTCAGCCAGACGCCGATGTTTGCAAATGTGAGTTCTCCGCCGTAAAAAAACGCCGTGGAGTAGCCGTCGGTGTGCAGAACCCTGGATATTGAATTGAGTTTTTCGGCCTTGTCCGGCAATAGCACGATGGATTGGTCGGGTTGCGCCGGGTAACCGCCGAGAATGGAAATGATTCCCTGGTCGGTGCGATAGCCGCTGCCGTACATATTTTCGAACAGGATTCCTTCCCGGGCAAGCCGGCTCAGGTTGGGGCAAACGCCGGGTTCGCCACCCAGTTCTTCAATAACCTGCGCCGTCATGCTTTCCATAATGACGAATACGACATTGAGACGGCTGGTGTCGGTTCGGTCAAACCAGTCGAAATCTACCTTTTCATCGGTGATGTTTTTACCAAAAAGGTCCCCCACCATCTCTTCCGCCTCCTTTTTTTCCAAAAACTGGTAGTGGTTTACCGTTGAGCGCGTTTCGATCAGGCTGTGGAAAAAATTCCAGGCAGTATTTGTCGCCGCATGGTTATTGAACAGGTGCGATGAATAATACACCGCGCTCTCGTTAATCGGGATAACCCCAAGCCCGCCTCGTATGGCCAGAAACAGAAGACCTGTATGGACCGGCAAGACAATCAATGCTTTACGAAACGACCTGTCCGGGAAGATTGCCTTGCCGGTAATGCGTTTGTAAGCCTGCCACATCAGCCAGGAGAACCCGACATAAATGCCTATTGCGCCGATTTTAAAGGGGAATGACATGGAATCGACCAAAACCCAGGGTGTGCTCATGTACACCAGCGCCCTGTTGTTGATCAGCGTGTGCCATTCTTCGTACACAAAAACATTCGCTCCGAATACAAGTACAAGGAAGCCTATCTGAATGATATTTACAAAGGAGACAAGATAATTGAAAAGAGGATACGCTTTCGTGCCTATGGCCAGCCCGACAAACCAGAAAAAGAATGGAATCGTAATTAAATAGGCTGCCATACTGACATCAAGCGGCAAGGCATACAGCATTGATTTCCAGGTTGTAAGCGGGTTGCCCTGCGACCATTCCGCGTAAAACCACAAGATGAACCATACGCGAAATACCGCAAAAAACAACAGCCAGAACGCCAGCAATCGCAATGGAAAAACAAATGAATTTTTCATAATGTCGTACAAATCAGTCGACTCGCCGCTTTTTATCATTTAGGCTGCCTATTTGACTAAGCTGATCTTGATGGCCTTTTGGGTGCCCGGTTCTATCCTGAATCTTTCATCCGGACGGTAACCAATTACCCAGATAATCCGTCCGTCGGCGTTTTCAAGTACCCAAATTTCTTCCTTATCCAAACGAGATAGTTTGAGGTTCGTGAAAAAATCCTGCAATTTCTGATGCCGCCCGCCCATTCCGAAGGGTTGAAATGTGTCGCCGGGAAGCCAGGGGCGCAAAAGTAGTGGAAAATGTAACTTGCCAGCGTCTGTCACGATCGAATTATGCCCGTCGGGAAACGGGACATCCGGCGCAGCGGATACCATGACCAGCCTCGCGCCGTTGGGCAGCGTAACCATCAGATCGTCTTTCTCGATTCGTATAACCCCGGCCGCTACGGCAGTCGTACCCGGCGGACTTAAAAACAATTTTACCCGGTCGACGAGCAGGCGCCAGCCTGTGTCAGACTCCAATTCGAAGCCGGACTGGTCAAGATGGTCTGCTACCTGCCTGGCTTGTTCGTAGCTGAATCCTTTGGGGTTTAATATTTGGTTCAGCACCTGCTGCGGTGCGGGTAATCGTTTGAGTGCGCCGAGGTTAATTTCCGACAGATTATCACCTAAATATTTGTCTATCAAAAAGTTAATATTTGCTTCCGTTTCGGAAAAGCGGCGAAGGTTTCTTTCTGCGGTATGTAAAAAATTGGGATTTAGTGTCTCCAGAAGCGGCATGATATGATGCCTGATGTAATTCCGGGAATATTTATCGGAAGCATTGCTGCTATCTTCACGCCACGAAAGGTGATGCCCGGTTGCATAGGCTTCGATTTCGGGGCGGGTAGCGAACAACAGGGGCCGGATCAGGGCAACGCCCCATTGATCGGGCCCGGTGACTGCGGCAATCCCCGAAAGGCCCGGCAATCCGGTTCCGCGGACGAAGTTAAACAGGGCTGTTTCGATAGAATCATTCAGGTGGTGCGCGGTCGCAATTGCCGCAAAACCTTGTTCGCGGCACAGTTCCCCAAACCACTCGTAACGCAGGTTCCTGGCGGCAACCTGGATTGACAGGCTCTGTGCTTGTGCGTAATCCGTTGTATTAAAATGTTTTACAAAGATCCTTGCATCAAGTTCAGTTGCCAGTTGTCGTACAAACGATTCGTCCTGGCCGGATTCTCCGGCCCGCAATTGAAAATTGCAGTGTGCAATGCCGAACGCGAAGCCGGCCTGTTTGAAAAGATGGGCGAGCACTACCGAATCGAGCCCGCCGCTTACTGCTATCAGTACAGGGGTATCGCTTTGAAGTAATTTTTTTACCCTTACGAACTCCTTAAATTTTTGAAGCAAATCCATCTTTTCGGTTAAACTCTGTTAAAACTTTAGCGGAGTGATATTTACCTTGAATTTTTGCGCTCTTCAATGTTCGAAAACCTTCCGGATGAATAAAATCTGTTTTTCCTTATTGGCCGTCTTTTTCCCTTTGTTCGCCTTTTCGCAACTCACCGGCAAGGTGCTTGATGAATCCGGCGAACCATTGCCTTTCGCTTCCGTATACGTTCGCAATACCACCAACGGCACAGCGGCAAACGCCAACGGCGAATACCGCCTTACGCTTGGCCCCGGCACATATGAAGTTGTATTTCAGTACATTGGGTACAAGCAAAAAATAGAACCAATTACCATAGGCAGCAAACCCGCCCAATTGACGGTCCGCATGGAGCCCGCATCCCTGGAGATCAGTGAAGTCGTGATTACGACGGAAGACCCCGCCTACCGCATCATGCGGGAAGTGATCGCCAAGCGAAGGTACTACAAATCCAAAGCACCGGAATACAGCGTCGACGTATATGTAAAGGGGTTTTACAAACTCATAGATGCGCCTAAAAAGATATTGGGACAAGATATCGGCGACATGGGCGGCATCCTCGATACCAACAGAACAGGTGTAATTTACCTGTCGGAATCCGTTTCGAAAGTATATGCGCAAGCGTCGCCCGAGCGGAAAAAAGAGATCATGGTATCAAGCAAGGTAAGCGGTTCGGACAACGGTTTCAGTCTTAATCGCGCAACGCTTACCGATTTTAACCTGTACGACGAGCATATCGAAATCGGGCGGGAAATCCTGTCGCCCCTTGCAAGTAATTCCTTTAACTACTACACATTCAAACTGTTAGGAAAGTTCAAGGACGAAAACGGCTACGATATCTACAAGATCGGGCTGGCGCCCAAACGCCCGGCAGACCCGGCCTTCAGCGGCAGCCTGTACGTCGTGGATGAATGGTGGAATATTGCCGGCGCCGACATTGCCCTCACGGGAGATGCGATCAAACAACCGGTGCTGGATACGCTGCGAATCAAACAGGAATTTGTCCCTGTTGAAAAGCCTGATACATGGTGCCTGTTGACGCAGGTCACCAGTTTTAAATTCGGATTGATGGGCTTTAAATTTGACGGCTTCTTCAACGGCATTTTCTCGAACTACGACCTTCGCCCGAAATTTCCGGAGAACCTGTTCAACCGGGAAACCTTCAGGATCGAAGACGATGCCAACGAACGCGATACTTCCTACTGGCATTCCATACGCCCTATCCCGCTTACGCACGAAGAATCAATCGATTACGTCCGAAAAGACAGCCTTCAACGGATATGGAAATCGGACGTCTACCTGGACAGCACAGACGCGAAACACAACAAGTTTAAATTCAACAACCTGTTATTCGGATATACCTGGCGGAATTCGAAAAATCACGTCACGGTGGAATATCCTTCGGTATCAAACTGGATTCAGTTCAACACCGTTCAGGGCTGGCTTGTCAACATCAAACCGGAATTCAGCAAATACAACGGTAACCTGCGAACGAGGTTCTGGCGTGCGGAAGGCGCCATCAACTACGGGTTTTCGGAGAAAAAACTCCGCGGCGGGTTGCGCATTGAACGCAGGTTTGAAAGTAAATTTTATTCCAATGCCGAGATCAGCGGCGGGATACAGACCTCACAGTTCAGCAACAAAAACCCGCTTGGCCCCGGTATAAACACCCTGTATTCGCTGCTTGTGCGACGGAATTACCTGAAACTATATGAAAAGACATTCCTCCGCGCCGAATACAGCCGATATCTGTCTCCCGGGCTTTGGTTGCAAGGCGAAGCAGAATGGGCCCGGCGCGCACCGCTGGTGAATCACTCCGACTTTTCCTATTTCAAAAAAGACCGTGTCTTCACGCCAAATGCTCCTCTGACCTCTACGGACGAGCCGTTTTTTCAGACGCACGAAGCGTTTGTCGTCGGCCTGACGGCGCGAATTCGTATCGGTGAAACGTATAACAGTTATCCGAAATTCCGGGTTTACGAGCCATCCGGATGGCCCGAACTGCTGCTGGTTTACCGAAAGGCGATCCCGGGCCTGGCAGGCAGCGATATCAATTATGACTTTTTCCAGGCGCAATTGCGAAAGAACAACATCAGCTGGGGCCTCGCCGGCTACTCCGACATGAATGTGTCAGCGGGCTTGTTCCTTCGCAACAAAAACATCGAATTCATCGATTTTCACCACCCGATGGGCAATCAGACCATCTTTGGCAAACCTGCGGACTATACGCGCGGATTTTTTCTGTTGCCCTACTACGACTACTCCACCGAAAAGCCTTTTGTGCAGGCCCATTTTCAGCACCACCTCCAGGGATGGCTTTTTGATAAAATCCCGGGCCTGCGGAAACTTAACCTCAAGGAAGTCTTCGGCGCGGGTGTTTACTACACGGATTCGACGCATGGAGAGGCATTTTTCGAACAGAAAATGCCGTATTGGGAAGTAAATGCGGGGCTCGAGAACATCGGAGTCGGTTTTTTCAGGGCTTTCCGGGTTGATGTGATCGCAGGCTTTTTCGGAAAGGAACACTACAAAACCGGGATAGTCATCGGGATAGACCTTTGAACTGCCTCCTCAGTTTGCTGACCTTTCTTCTTTCATAAGCGCCAGAAATTCGTCGAAACGAGCCAAATAGGGCTTTAATTCTTCCGGTTTGGCCGGGTCAAAGGAAAAAGATTCGAATTTATTGAGCACAAAAAGCATGGATTCCAGCCGCGGACTGTTTGGCGTTTTGCTTTCAACGCTGCCTATTTCTTCCCGGATATCAGCCAGCAGGTGGGCATAAACGCCTACCATGGCAGAGACATCTGTTTTTTCCACAGCTTCGCGCAAGCGGGTCAGGCGGCCCTCGAACAGGCGTACTGCATACTGCGCAGAATCAATCGGGAGCGCTGCCCGGTTGTTTTCCTGGGCAGAAAGGGGTTGTATGGCAAAACAGATCAGCAGTAAAACGAGGTATCGCATCGGTGATGAGTTAGGTGAAATAATGAGCAAATATGGCACTTATTTGGATCTCGCGACCCAAAAATGCGGTGTTTCGTCAATTATTTGCCCCGAATGCAGCAGTTGACGGGTAACGCTTAACTCTGGATCTGTTTCGATTTTGTCCGAATAGCGCTTTTCAATAAGGAAAACAAGGTTCGATTCGTGCAACGCGCTTTGAAGAAGCGTTGTATCTGAGCCCGCTTCCCGTCTTACAACCCAGTCCAGCGGCAGCGGGGGGCGGGTACGGGTCAGGTAATTGGCCAGGGGAAATGAGGGAAGCGTCTTGAAATTCGGATAACGGGATGCCAGATTTTTAAGATCGAGGTAAAGACTTGCCGTCTCCGGGCGGGAATAAATCCCGGTTAGCCGGGGGAAGATTGTCCCCATCGCTGTATTCATATCGCGCCGCCGGCCATCGCGGTACACAAATTCGTACCCCACGCGAAACACAAGCAACAGCATCAGTAGGGATGCAAGGCGCAGCAATGGCAGCCTTTTTGGCAATACGCCCTGAAAGCGGCGGGATATTTCCATTGCGGCAAACACCCACGGCGTGGAAAAAAGGATCGGGAGGTTGTATCCCCAACTGACTGAAGCACACCAGGTGATGGCGAGCAAAGCAAAAAAACGGCGATTTTCCGATAGATTTTTTATATTGAAATTCAATGAATTAAGTTCAAAACCTCCGGATAATCCGAAAACAATTCCGGCCCAAAACAGCATCCGCGCTTGGGGAAACGGGGCCGTGAATTCTTTCCGGTGCCAGATTTCAAACGCATATGCAGCGACTAGCACCACTATCCAGCCATACCAGGCAAGGCCTGCCGCCATCGGGTTTTTCTTTTTCATCGCATACCAGGCAAACAAGACCAGGAAGGGCACACTCGCGAGGGCCACCGCGGGATTGATGCGAAAATAATCGAGCAGGCCGTGTTGAAGCGCTTGTCCTCCTTCGGCGGAGCCACCCGTAAGCCTCAGATAGTTCACCAACAGACCCTTTGCATATAAAAAACTGATAAACAGTGAAATACAAGCAATTAACACAGCAATCCCCCACCCTGCCTGTCGCCGGCCCCTTTCCAGTAACAGCATGCCGGCAAAAACGACGGGGACGGGATAAAACGATTGTTTGCAAAGGATTGCGGCAAATATGGAAACTGCACCCACTAAAATGCCCCATTGCGCGCGGATTTTCACCGTACACCAAATGCCCAAAACGGAAAATAATATACCGTCAATGGTATGCCAGGCCATGGGGGGATAGCAATGTACCGAGATAACGAAACCAAATATGGCCAGTATCCAGCGACGCTTGCCGTCAAGCAGGATGGATGCGCCGAGCCAGGAATACAATCCTGTTTTCAGATAGAATATCCAGCGCTCGCCGATGATGCCCCAGGTATCGGGCAAAATTACCAGTTCGAGGGTACGGAGCCACACAGGCAGAGGCGGGCGCACATAGAGAACATCGCCGTAAAGTGTC